>CAZPFD010000047.1:0-4679 GCA_964585725.1 uncultured Ectothiorhodospiraceae bacterium
TCATCGCGCCGAGCTTCGCCGACATCTTCTACAACAACTGCTTCAAGAACGGCATTCTGCCCGTGACGCTTGCGGAGGAGGTGATCGACCGCCTGTTCCGCGAGGTCGAGAATACGCCCGGCTACACCCTGGCCGTGGATCTTCCGGCCCAGCGCATCACGACCCCGGCGGGGGAGGTGGTCCCGTTCGAGATCGAACCCTTTCGCAAGCACTGCCTGCTCCAGGGCCTGGACCAGATCGGCCTCACCCTGCAGCATGCGGACGACATCCGCGCCTACGAGGAGCGGCGCCGGCGCGAAGCGCCATGGCTCTTCCCCTCCGAGCAGGGGGGCGGGGGATGACGGAGGCCCATCGAGCGTGACCCGAAAGATACTGATCCTGCCCGGAGACGGCATCGGTCCGGAGATCGTCGCGGAAGCGGTCAAGCTCGTGGAGCGCCTGCGCGCCGAAGGCACGCTGGACGTGGAGCTGGAGCACGGGCTCATCGGGGGGGCGGCCCTCGATGCGCGCGGGACGCCGCTGCCCGACGACACGCTGGCGCTCGCGCGCGAGGCCGATGCGGTGCTGCTGGGCGCCATCGGCGGTCCCCGCTGGGACCGCGTCGATCGAGCGAAGCGCCCGGAACGCGGGTTGCTGCAGCTGCGCTCTGGGCTGGGCGTGTTCGCCAACCTCCGCCCCGCGATCATGTATCCGCCGCTGGTGGAGTCCTCCACCCTGAAGCCCGAGGTGGTGTCCGGGCTCGACATCATGATCGTGCGCGAGCTGACCGGGGGCATCTATTTCGGAGAGCCGCGCGGGATCCGCCACACCGCGAGCGGAGAACGCGAGGGATTGAACACGCTCGTGTATCGCGAGTCGGAGATCGCCCGCATTTGCCGGGTGGCGTTCCGGATCGCAGCGGGCCGCGAGCGCCGCGTGTGCTCGGTGGACAAGGCCAACGTGCTCGAGGTGAGCGAGCTCTGGCGGGAGGTGGCGCACGAGGTGAGCGGCGAGTTCCCGGACGTGGAGCTCTCGCATATGTACGTGGACAATGCGGCCATGCAGCTCGTGCGTGCTCCGAAGCAGTTCGATGTTCTGGTGACGAGCAACATGTTCGGCGACATTCTGTCGGATCTGGCCTCCATGCTGACCGGATCCATCGGGATGCTGCCCTCCGCCTCGCTGGACGAAAGCGGTAAAGGCGTCTTCGAGCCGGTGCACGGATCCGCACCCGATATCGCCGGCACGGGTCAGGCCAACCCCCTGGCCACTCTCCTCTCCACCGCCATGCTGCTGCGGCATTCGCTGAACCAGCCGCACACGGCGGACCGCATCGAGCGCGCAGTGGGGCGCGTCCTCGAAAACGGGCTGCGCACCGCCGATATCGGCGCCCCCGGGGCGCAGGTCGTCGGCACCAGCGCCATGGGGGATGCGGTTGTCGCGGCCCTGAACGCGCAGGCGCAGTGAGCTGCGCGGGCGCACACCCCGGGGACCCATCCGGGATGGCGTCCGCCGGCGTGGTGCCCCGACCCCGCGTAGAACCCGGGGCAGGGCGGATACGCCGTTCACGCGCCGTGCCCCGCCGGTGACCTCTGGCAAGGGTTCGTCCCCCTCCGGGGGGGCGGCTGGTGGTCGGGCGCAGGGCCGCAGCGGGCGCCGGGCACTGTGGTGTTTAGTAATTTAAGTCTCGGATTTGGTTAGTAATTTAAGTTTTCCCCAACGGGGTCGATACGGGTATCCAGCCATGAATCGCTCTTTCGATGTGGCAGTTCTGGGCGCTACGGGCGCCGTCGGCGAGGCCATGCTCTCGATTCTGGCCGAGCGGGACTTTCCGGTGGGCCGGCTGTATCCATTGGCGAGCAGCCGATCCGCAGGCACGACAGTCGAGTTCAAGAATCGAAGGCTGACCGTCGAAAATGTCGAGGAGTTCGACTTTTCCAAGGTCCGGATCGGGCTCTTCTCCGCAGGCGCGTCGGTCTCCGCCGACCACGCGCCGCGGGCGGCGGCGGCGGGGTGTATCGTCATCGACAACACCTCCCGCTTTCGCTACGAGGACGACGTGCCCTTGGTGGTGCCGGAGGTCAACGGAGCGGCTATCGAAGGTTACAAGGCCCGGAGCATCATCGCGAACCCGAACTGCTCGACGATACAGATGGTGGTCGCACTCAAACCCATATACGACACGGTCGGAATAGAGCGTATCAACGTGAGCACCTATCAGGCCGTGTCGGGGACGGGCAAGGACGCCATGGAGGAATTGTCCGCCCAGACCCGGGCGTGGGCGCGGGGCGCGCCGATGGAATCAGGCGTGTATCCCAAGCAGATCGCTTTCAACGCGCTACCGCACATCGATGCTTTCATGGACAACGGATATACGAAGGAAGAGATGAAGATGCTGTGGGAGACGCGGAAGATCCTGGACGACGATCGCATCGGCGTGAATGCAACCTGCGTGCGCATACCGGTGTTCTACGGGCACTCCGAGGCCGTGCACATCGAAACGCGCACGAAGCTGAGCGCCGACCAGACGCGGGATCTCCTGCGGCAGGCGCCGGGCGTGGTGGTGATCGACGAGCGTGCGGACGGGGGCTATCCGACTGCGGCCACCGACTCCGCCGGCACCGATCCGGTCTACGTGGGGCGTATCCGTGAGGACATCAGCCACCCCAGGGGGCTCTGCATGTGGATCGTCTCGGACAACGTGCGCAAGGGTGCGGCACTCAACAGCGTCCAGATCGCCGAGTGCTTGGCGCGTGATTATCTGTGAACGGTAGCGGATGCCTGACGCGAAGGTCGGCTCAAGGTCAGCGATTGGAGAAGCGTTAGTGGCCTGGCGGAGGAGGAAACGCGACGATCCGTACATGACCCGTGCGCCCGTTCGCGCGAGCCGCGGCCGTGCGCCGGAGTTTCGCATGCCCGTCATCGTGCGCATCACGCTCGCCGCGCTGGTCGCCGGCGCGCTCCTGAGCCCGGGCGCCGCCGGCGCGCTGGGCCTGGGCGGCATCGAGCTCTCGTCGACCCTCAACCAGCCGCTGGAGGCGCGCATTCCGCTGCGCTCGGTGGAGGCGGGCGATCTGGACGATCTCCAGATCGGGCTTGCTTCCCGGGAGCAGTTCCGGCGCGCGGGTCTCGACCGGCCGTTGGTGCTGTCGCAGCTGCGCTTCGAGATCGTCGACTCCGGGCAGGGCGAGTCGTTCGTTCGCGTCACCACGAAGGATGCGGTGCGCGAGCCGTTTCTCAATTTCCTGCTGGAGGCGAACTGGCCCCGGGGCCGGGTCATCCGGGAGTACACCGTGTTGCTGGATCCGCCGGTGTACGGCGCCGCCATATCCAGCGGTGTCCGCGAGGCGGTCACCACGGCCTCCGAGCTTCCGCCACTCGAGGAGCAGGCGTCGCAGCCGGCCCGGGCTGCGACCGAGACGCCGGAGGCCTCCGCGCCGGAATCCCGGATGGCGCGCAGCGCGCCGCAGACTCCACCGCCGGCGGCCGGCGCCGTGCTCGAGCCCGACGCTGCGGAAAGCGCGGCGCAAGCGCGGGCGCCGGAGCCGGAGACCGCGACCGCCGCCCGGGATGCGGCACCGGAGTCGCGTGAGCCCGAGGCCATGGCCGCCACCCCGTCCGGGGCCGATCTGGGGGCCGATCTGGGGGCCGATCTGGAGGATGCATCCGGCACGCCGGTGGAGGACTTCGGCGGGGCTCCCGGCGACGAGGGCTCCGCGGACGGGCCCGTGGCCGGCACCGGCACCGGTCTGGACGAGCCCGCGGCCCGGGCCGGCGAGGGCGACGAGCTCGCGGCCACTCGCTTCCAGCCCTCTCAGGGCCCGCGCACATACGAAGTGCAGCGCGGGGACACCCTTTGGTCCCTGGCCGAGCGCCGCCGGCCGCAAGATTCGGTGAGCATCCAACAGACGATGCTGGCGATCCTCGCCGCCAACCCCGAAGCCTTCGCCGAAGCCAACGTGAACAGCCTGCGGGCGGGCGCCGTGCTCCAGATGCCCGAGCTGCACGACATCGCCGTGTCCAGGGAGGAGGCTCTCGCCGAGGTGCGGCGCCAGAACGCGATCTGGGACGAGTACCGGCGTGCGGCAACCACCCGGGTCACCCAGGCGCCCGAAGGCCTGCTTGCCGCTGACGAAGAGACCACGACCGGCGGCGGCATGAGCGGGGGCGGCGCCGCGGGCGAGGGCGCGATGGCCGGAGACAGCCCCGAGGAAGGCGCCCTCGCCGAGGATGCCGTCGCAGATACGCCGGCGTCCGAGGACGAAGAGACGGCGCGCCTGCAAGTGCTCGCCAGCGGCACCGCCGTCGAGCAGCCGGAGGGCGCCGCCCAGGGCGCCGGCGAACGGCTCCAGGGCCTGCGCAACGAGCTGAACCTCACGCTGGAGGAGATGGACGCGGTCCGCCAGCAGAACGAGGAGCTGCGCATCCGGCTGGACCAGACCGAGGCGCTGGTGGAAGATCTGAAGCGCCTGGTCGAGCTCAAGGACGACAACATTGCGGCGTTGCAGCGCCGGCTGGGCGACCTCGGCGAGGACACCGAGCTGCCCGCCACGGACTTCGCACCGGAGGCAGAGCCGGCCTTCGAGGAGCCCGTCGAGCCCGAGCCGGAGACGGCGGTGGCCGAGTCCGGAGCGCAGGAAACGGCGCCTGCGGACGCCCCGGAGCCGGCCTCCTCCACGGCCGGGCTGCCGCCGCCCGAG
>CAZPFD010000047.1:4779-19084 GCA_964585725.1 uncultured Ectothiorhodospiraceae bacterium
GCCTGCGGACGCCCCGGAGCCGGCCTCCTCCACGGCCGGGCTGCCGCCGCCCGAGACCTCGAGCCCCGCGGGCGAAGAGCCGTCCGCCGCCGGAGAATCGGGAGCGGGTGCGGCAGGGGCGCCTTCCACGGGATCGGACACCGGTGACACCGTAGCCGCGAGCGGGGAGGCCGCGCCGTCCGCCGGCGCCGGGGGCGCTTCGAGTACCGGGCAGCCCGCGGCGGGCGCGGGAGAGGCCTCCGCGGACCCCGCCTCCGCGGACCCCGCCTCCGCGGACCCCGCCTCCGCGGACCCCGATAGTGCCACGGAGACGGTGGCGATGGTGGGCGAGGGGGCTTCCTCGGGTGGCGGCGCGGGCGCCGCAAAATCCTCGGTGCCGAAACCCGGCAAAGCGGGCAAGGCGAGCCCGCCGCCGCCGGCGCCGTCGTTCCTGGACTCGGTCCTGGCCACTCTCGCGTCGTTCACCGGCTCGGCGATTGCGTTCGGCAAGTCCGTCGGGTCGGTCATTGCCTCGTTCATCGGCTCCGCCCGCGAGTCCATGCCCGCGCTGCCCACATCACTGCCCACATCGCTGCCCGCGCTGCCCGTCGATCCCCTCATGCTCGGTGCGGCCGGCGGCGGCGTGCTCCTTCTCGGGGCGGGCTGGATGGTGATGCGCCGGCGCCGCGCGGACGAGGGCGAGGTGGTGGAGGTCGAGCTCGGCCTGGAGGACGAGGTCTCCGATCTGCCGGAGGTGTCGGCCTTCGAAGGCGGCACCGGCTCGGGGATGGATGTCTCGGGCAACGAGCCGTCGCCGGTGGGCGAGGCCTCGTTCGGGGACGAGGCGACCGGCATCGTCGCCGCGGAGGGCGACGACGACCCGCTGGCCGAGGTCAACGTGTATCTCGCCTATGAGCGCTTCGATCAGGCCGAGGCGCTGGTGCGCGATGCCATCCAGCAATACCCCGACCGCCACGAGTACAAGCTCAAGCTGATCGAGGTCGCTCACGCGGCCAAGAATCTGGGGACGTTCGAGGAAGGGGCGCGGGCGCTCCAGGATGCGGTCGGACCCGACAGCACCCTGATGAAGAAGGCGGTCTCGTGGTGGCAGGAGCTGTCGCCGGGCCGGGAGCTCTTCGCGGCGGCGGAGCCGGCGGTCGACGCCGACGACGGGGCCACCAGCGAGCTCGACCGCATCTTCGACGTCAGCGGCCCGGAGGTCGACTCCGGCGCCGAGACCCAGGCCGACGAGCGCCGCAGCACGAACACCGACGTCGACTTCGACATCGGAGGGAACGAGGCCGGCGCATCCGACTCGGGCGCGGAAGAGGTCACCGGCGGAGATCTCGACTTCGATCTCGGGTCTGTGGATCAGGACGAAGCGACGGGTGACCTCGACTTCTCCGCGAGCGGTGCTGAGCAGCCGGCCGCCGAGGCGGACAGCGAGGTGGACGACCCGACCGTGCGCGGGGAGAGCTTCTCCCTCGACGACACCACTATGGGCGGGGACGACGACCCGGGCGCGGCCGCCGACGACAACTCCCTCGACTTCGACCTTTCGGGCGTCGATGTGCCCGGAGGCAGCGGGGAGGCGGCGGAGGCGGCCGGGGACGATTGGCCGGGCGCTGACGACGGCGGGTTCGGGCTGGAGCTCGATGACAACGACACCGCTCTGGCGCCGGACGACGCCGGGGAGGGGCAAGGGATGCAGGCGTCGGCGGCCGGCGACGATGACGGGCTGGATTTCGAGCTCGAGGAGACCTACGCGCAGAGCGGTGTTGACTCGTTCGGCTTCGGCCTCGACGAGCACGGCGGCGACGACGGTGCCGCCGCAGAGACCGAAGGGGCGGACGCCAGCGGCGGAAGCGACGAGGGTTTCGACCTGAACCTGGACGCGGAAGATGTGGAGGCCGGGGACATGGACCAGTTCGACACCGTCAAGCTGGACGATGCGCAGTTCGAGGGCGGCGGCGACGCCTCCGCAGTCGGCGATTCCGGCGTCAGCCTGGATCTCTCGGAATCCGACGACTTCGGCGGATTCGACGACCTCGAGGGGGGCGAGGCCTCTGCGGGCGAGCAGGAGCCGGCCGCCGAGGGCGAGGGCTTCGACCTGGACCTGAGCGGCTTCGATATGGAGGCCGAGGGCGGCTCCGGGGCGCAGGCGGCCGATGCCTCGGCGGAGGCCGCGGCCGACGACGAAGAGGGCGAGAAGACCCAGTACATGCTGCGCGATCCCGGGCAGGGATCCCAGGGGGGATCGAGCGTCCCCTTCAACGAGATGTCAGGCGATACGGACGCCATTCAGACCAAGCTGGACCTCGCGCTGGCCTACATCGACATGGGTGATTCCGACGGGGCCCGCTCCATCCTCGACGAGGTGATGGTGGAGGGCAACGACGCCCAGAAGAAGGCGGCCGAGGACCTGCTCACCAAGCTCGACTGAGCCCCACCGCGGGACACCAGGGTCGCTTGGACGCCCTTCGGGCGCCCCTGCCTGCCCGCGTCTGAATTCTTCGCGAAGTGCCCCCGCATGGGGCGGGATGAAATCCCGCCGGACGCGGGCCTGGCGCGACCCCGGCGGGGGGCATTAGACGGATCTATTTTTTCCCGAGGCCTGTCAGAATCTCCCGTGTCACGGGTCGAAAAACAGATCTGTCCCCTTTGGTCATGAGGATCGCGCTCGGGGTCGAGTACGAGGGAACGCAGTTCGCCGGCTGGGAGGTCCAGCCCCGCCAGAGGACGGCGCAGGACTGCCTGGAGCAGGCCCTCTCGCGCGTGGCCGATGGTCCCGTCAGGACCGTGTGCGCCGGGCGCACCGACTCGGGCGTGCATGCCCGCGGGCAGGTGGTGCACTTCGACACCACGGCGCGGCGTGACATGCGCTCCTGGGTGTTCGGGGCGAATGCGAATCTGCCGCGGGACATGAGCGTGCTCTGGGCTGTGCCGGTGGACGCGGAGTTTCACGCCCGCTTCAGCGCCCGCCGCCGCTGGTACCGCTATGTCATCTTCAATCGCCCCGTGCGCCCGGCCATCGGGCGCCGCTGCGTGACCTGGGAGTGCCGCCCCCTCGACGCCGAGCGCATGCAGGAGGCCGCGCAGCACCTCGTGGGCCAGCACGATTTCTCTTCCTACCGGGCCCTGGCCTGCCAGGCGCGCAGCCCCGTGCGCACCGTGCACGAGCTGCGAGTCGCCCGCGAGGACGCATGGGTTGGCATCGATGTGAGCGCGAACGCTTTCCTCCACCACATGGTGCGCAACATTGCCGGGGTGCTGATGGCGGTGGGCATGGGCAAGCACCCGCCGGACTGGGCGCGGGAGATTCTGGAGGCCCGGGATCGCACCCGGGGCGGCGTCACCGCGCCGCCCGACGGCCTCTATCTCATGGGCGTGGAGTACCCGCCGGGTTTCGGCCTGCCCCATGCGCATCGCGCGGAGACAGTACAATTGTTACCATGATTCGATTTTTGAGCCGCTTCCCCGTTGCAGCGATCCGTGACCAATTCTGAGGCAGATGAGCGAGTCTGGCGGCGTCCCCGGGTCAAGATCTGCGGCATCACGCGCCCCGAGGACGCCCGGCGCGCGGCCGCGCTCGGCGCCGACGCCGTGGGCCTCGTGTTCTATCCGCCCAGCCGCCGCGCCGTCAGCATCGAGCAGGCGCAAGCCGTCACGCGTGCCCTGCCGCCCTTCGTGTGCACCGTGGCCGTTTTCCTGGACACCGACTCCGGGGTCATTCGCGAGGTGCTGGACTCGGTGCGGGTCCACCTGCTCCAGTTCCATGGCGAGGAATCGCCGCAGGCGTGCGAGCGCTACGGACGGCCCTACATCAAGGCGGTGCGGGTGGGGGCCGGCGAGGACCTGCCGGCCTACGCGCGGCGTCACGGGGGCGCGAGCGGGTTTCTCCTGGACACCCACGACCAGCGCACGCTCGCCGGGGGCACGGGGCTGACCTTCGACTGGTCCCTGGTGCCGCGCGAGCTGGACAGGCCGGTGATCCTGGCGGGCGGGCTCACCGCGGACAACGTGACCGAGGCGGTGGAGCGGGTGAGACCCTACGGCGTGGATGTGAGCACCGGGGTGGAGGCGGCACCCGGTATCAAGGACGCCGCCAAGATCGCGGCGTTCATGCGAGGAGTCGATCGTGTCGGAGCCGTTGAAACGCAGGGCTGACAACCTGATCGTCGGTACCCTGCCGGACGCCGCGGGCCACTTCGGCCCCTATGGGGGACGCTTCGTCGCCGAGACGCTCATGGGGTCGGTCGAGGAGCTGCGCAGCGCCTACGAGCGCTACAGAGAGGATCCCGAGTTCGTGGCGGAGCTCGACGCGGACCTGCGCCACTTCGTGGGCCGCCCGTCCCCCCTGTACTTCGCCGCACGTTTGAGCGAGCGCCTGGGCGGCGCCCGCATCTACCTCAAGCGCGAGGACCTCAACCACACCGGCGCACACAAGGTGAACAACACCGTGGGCCAGGCGCTGCTCGCCAAGCGCATGGGCAAGACGCGGATCATCGCGGAAACCGGCGCCGGACAGCACGGCGTCGCCACGGCGACGGTGGCGGCGCGCCTGGGGCTCGAGTGCGTGGTGTACATGGGCAGCGAGGATATCCGCCGCCAGGCCACCAACGTGTATCGGATGAAGCTGCTCGGCGCGCGCGTGGTTCCCGTGGAGTCGGGCTCGCGCACGCTCAAGGACGCCCTGAACGAGGCGATGCGCGACTGGGTGACCAACATCGACACCACGTACTACATCATCGGCACCGTGGCCGGCCCCCACCCGTACCCGATGATGGTGCGCGATTTCAACGCGGTCATCGGACGCGAAGCCCGGCGGCAGATCCTCGAGCAGGCCGGGCGCCTGCCCGACGCCCTGGTCGCCTGCGTGGGCGGGGGGTCGAACGCCATCGGCCTGTTCTATCCGTTCCTGGACGACGTGGAGGTGGCGCTCTACGGCGTCGAGGCCGCGGGGGAGGGACTCGACAGCGGGCGGCACGCGGCGCCGCTCTCGGCGGGCCGCTCCGGCGTGCTGCACGGGAACCGCACCTATCTCATGCAGGACGACGACGGTCAGATCACGCCCACCCACTCGGTCTCCGCCGGTCTCGACTATCCGGGCGTCGGCCCGGAGCACGCCTGGCTCAAGGACTCCGGGCTGGCCACCTACGTGGCGGTGACCGATGACGAGGCGGTGGCCGCCTTCCATGAGCTGACGCGCACCGAGGGCATCATGCCTGCGCTGGAATCGAGTCACGCGCTGGCCTACGCCGCGTCCCTCGCCAAGACCATGGCCCGGGACGACATCATCATCGTCAACCTGTCCGGCCGCGGCGACAAGGACATCGAGACCGTGGCCGCGCGCGAGGGCATCGAGCTTTGAGCCGCATCGCGAAACGCTTCGCGGCGCTTCGCGCCGGCGGCCGGCGGGCGCTGGTACCGTTCGTGACGGCCGGAGATCCGTCGCCCGAGGTGACGGTGCCGCTGCTGCACGCCCTGGTGGAGGCAGGCGCCGATCTCCTCGAGCTGGGCGTGCCGTTCTCGGATCCGATGGCGGACGGACCGGTCATCCAGCGCGCGAGCGAGCGCGCGCTGCGCCATCACGTCTCGCTGCGGCGGGTGCTGGAGATGGCGCGCGAGTTCCGCCGCAACGACGCGCAGACGCCGCTGGTGCTGATGGGTTATCTGAACCCGTTCGAGAGCATGGGTTATGACACGTTCGCCACCGCGGCCCGTGAGGCCGGCGTCGACGGCGTGCTGACCGTGGATTTGCCGCCGGAAGAGGCGGCGGAGTTCGTGCGGGCGCTGCGCGCGAACGATCTCGACCCGATCTTCCTCGTGGCGCCGACCACGGACACGGAGCGCATCCGCCGGATATGCGAGCAGGCGAGCGGATTCGTCTACTATGTCTCGTTGAAGGGCGTCACCGGTGCGGCTACCCTGGATGCGGAAACGGTGGGCGAGCGGGTCGCGGCCATCAAGGCGGCCACCGACTTGCCCGTGGGCGTCGGCTTCGGCATCCGCGACGCGGAGTCTGCGGCTCGCATCGCTGCGGTGAGCGACGCCGTGGTGGTGGGGAGCGCTCTGGTGCAGCGTATCGAGGCGCTGGTCGAGCGGCCGGGCGCCGTCTGCAAGGAAGTGCCGGAGATCCTCGCCGAGATGCGCACCGCGATGGACCGTGATTCTCAACCTGAAGGGGCGCGCTGCCGATAGAGTGCAGGAGAGCGCTGCCCCGGGATCGAAGATGCCATGAGCTGGTTCGAGAGACTGATTCCCTCGCGCATCCGCACCGAAGGCGGTAACAAGCGCAACGTGCCCGAGGGCCTGTGGACGAAGTGCCCGGTGTGCAGCGCCGTGCTGTTTCGGGCCGAGCTCGAACGCAACCTCGAGGTGTGCCCGAAGTGCGGCCATCACATCCGCCAGGGCGCCAGAAAGCGGCTGGACCAGTTCCTCGATCCGGAGCCGAGGGTCGAAATCGGCGACGAGCTCTATCCCATCGACGTCCTGAAGTTCAAGGACAGCAAGAAATACAAGGATCGGTTGGCCCAGGCCCAGAAGGCCACCGGCGAGAAGGATGCGCTGGTGGTCATCATGGGTCGGGTCAAGGACGTCCCGCTGGTGGCCGCGGCGTTCGAGTTCCAGTTCCTCGGGGGGTCCATGGGTGCGGTGGTCGGCGAGCGCTTCGTGCGCGGCGTGAACACCGCCATCGAGCATCAGATACCCATGGTCTGCTTCTCGGCGAGCGGTGGCGCGCGCATGCAGGAAGCTCTCTATTCGCTCATGCAGATGGCGAAAACAAGCGCGGCGCTGGCGCGCCTGGCCGAGTACCGCCTGCCCTTCATCTCCGTTCTGACCGATCCCACCATGGGCGGCGTCTCCGCGAGCCTGGCGATGCTCGGCGACATCATCATCGCGGAGCCGGGCGCGCTCATCGGCTTCGCCGGTCCACGCGTCATCGAGCAGACGGTGCGCGAGACCCTGCCCGAGGGATTCCAGCGCAGCGACTTTCTCCTCAAGCACGGCGCCGTCGACATGATCGTGGATCGCCGGGAGATGCGCGATCGCATCACATGCATTATGAGCATGCTCACCCACCAGCCGGTGCGCAGCACGCCCGCGCTGCGCAAAGACCGCGTGAATTGAAGAAAAGATCCACCACAGAGGACACAGAGGACAGCGCGGAGTACACAGAGAAAAGAACAATTTCTGTATAAGTTCGTCTTGAATCTTCTGCCTTCCCCGACCGTTCCGAGAACAATCTGAGCCGTGGCGCCCGCGCGAGCTTGGATGTGGGGCACTCGCTGAGAACCCTTTGTAACTCTGTGTCCTCTGTGCGATCCTCCGTGTTCTCTGTGGTTAAGCTTTTCGTCCCATGCGATTCCGTACGCTCGCCGAGTGGCTGCGCTGGCAGGAAACGCTGCATCCGAGGCCCATGGACCTCGGGCTCGAGCGCTGCGCCGAGGTGGCGGCGCGCATGGGGCTGCTCGATCCGTCGTTCGCCGTCGTCGCCATCGGGGGCACGAACGGCAAGGGATCGTGCGCCGCCATGCTGGATGCGATGCTGCGCGCGGGCGGCCACCGCACCGGCGTGTACACCACTCCCCATCTGCTGCGCTACAACGAGCGTATCGCACTGTGCGGGCGAGCGGTCCCGGATGCGACGCTCGTGCGGTCTTTCGAGCGCGTCGACGCGGCGCGCGGACCGACCACTCTGACGTACTTCGAGTTCGGGACCCTGGCGGCGCTGGATATCTTCGCGCGCAGCGGGGTCGAGGTGGCGCTCTTGGAGGTGGGGCTCGGAGGCCGCCTGGACGCGGTCAACGTGGTCGATGCGGACGTCGCTCTGGTCACGACGGTGGACGTGGATCACGTCGAGTGGCTCGGCGGGGACCGTGAGAGCATCGCGCGCGAGAAGGCCGGGATCTTTCGGCGCGGCCGACCGGCCGTTTGCGGAGATGCCGAGGCGCCCTCGACCCTCGATGCCTGTGCGCGCGAGCGGGGCGCGCCCCTGCATCGCCTCGCCCGCGAGTACGACTTCGAGGAGTCCGGGGGCGGATGGCGGTGGTGGTGCCGGGGAACCGCCCTGGAGGGACTGCCGCGGCCGGGCATCGACGGGATCTTCCAGGTTCAGAATGCGGCTGCGGCGCTCATGGTGCTCGAGCTCGCGAGAGAACGGCTGCCGGTGAGCGAATCCGCCATCCGCGCGGGGCTGCGCGCTTCGCGTCTGCCGGCGCGCTTTCAGATGTTCGCGGGTCCCGTGCAGCGCATCGTGGACGTGGCGCACAACGTGCAGGCGGCTCGTGCGCTTGCACGCACTCTGCGCGCTCACCCCTGCAGCGGACGCACGCTGGCGGTGTTCGCGATGCTTGCGGACAAGGACATCGCCGGGGTGGCGGCAGCCGTGCACGAGCTTGTCGATGCGTGGTACCTCGGCGGTCTGGCCGTGCCCCGGGGCGCCCCGGTGCAGGAGCTCAGCGAGCGGGTCGAGGGCCTCATTGCCGGAACCCCCGCGGCTGCTTTCCCCGACGCGGCCGCCGCGTATGCGGCGGCGGGCGCGGCGGCGAAGCCCGGCGATCGGATCGTCGCCTTCGGCTCCTTCCATACGGCCGCGGCGGCGCTGCGTCTTGAAAGTTGACCGGCGTGGCCGGAAACTTTGCCCATGGACGAGAGGCTCAAGCAGCGGCTAGTGGGCGCGGCCGTGCTCGTTTCTCTGGCCGTCATCTTCGTGCCCATGCTGCTCGACGGTGCGCGCGAGCCCGAGCCGCGCTTCGTCGTCGACGACATCCCGGACAGACCGACGCAGGAGGACGCCTCGCCGATCATCCCGCTCGAGGACCTCGACGCCCCGAGCGGATCGCCGGCCTCCGATGCGGATCGCAGCGCCCCCGAGGCCACGTCCGAGCCGGGGGTGTCCGCGGCCGCCGTTGAGGCGGAGCGCGATGCGCTTTCCGGCGGGCCGCAGCGGCCAGGCGCGCCCACGGACACGGCCGCGGTGAGCGCCTGGGTGGTCCAGCTCGGGAGCTTCGCCCGCTCGCAGAACGCCGTGGCCCTGCGGGATCAGCTTCGCGCAAAGGGATACACCGCTTTTCTCGAATCGGCTGACAGCGACCAGGGTCGAGTCACCCGGGTCTACGTGGGACCGGAGCTGCGGCGCGCTCAGGCCGAGCAGGCCTTGAAGAAGCTGCAGGGTGAAGTGGACCTGAAAGGGATCGTGGTGCGTTATCCGGGCGGGTGAGATGCTCGTGGCTCGCCTTGCCGGCGCGCTCTATCCCGCTCGGGGGGCGCCCCGTCGCCTATAATGATACCCTTCGCGGGCATGAACTGGGCGGACTGGGCCATCCTTGGCATCATCGCGGTCTCTGCCCTGGTCAGCGTCCTGCGCGGGTTCGTGCGGGAGGCTCTGTCGCTGGTCGGCTGGATCCTGGCCTTCTGGGTGGCATTGAGCTTCGCCGGCACCGTGGCCACCCTGTTGGTGGACGCCATCGGCGCCCCGGCCGTGCGCCAGGCCGTGGCGTTCCTTGTGTTGCTGACGGCCATGCTGATGGTGACGGCGCTGGCCAATCTGATGGCCGCCCGTCTGGTGGTTAACACCGGGCTCTCGGGAACCGACCGCACGCTCGGCATCGTTTTCGGGATGGCCCGGGGCACGGTCATCGTCGCGGTCCTGGTCATGGTGGCAGGGCTCACGGCTCTGCCCCAGGATCCGTGGTGGCGGGAGTCGGTCCTCATCAAGCACTTCGAGGTGTTGGCGATGGAGATCAGGTCACTGCTGCCGCCCGATATTGCAGCGTACTTCAACTTCAGCTACTGAGTCGCAGCGTTCGAGGAATCCGGTTCAGACCATGTGCGGCATCGTCGGCATCGTCGGCAAACAAAGCGTCAACCAGGCCCTGTACGACGGGCTTACGGTCGTGCAGCATCGCGGGCAGGACGCCGCCGGCATCGCGACGTGCGAAGACAACCGCCTGTACCTGCACAAGGGCAAGGGTCTGGTCCGGGACGTGTTCGACACCCGCGACATGCTGAACCTGCGCGGCAGCATCGGTATCGGCCACGTCCGCTACCCCACGGCCGGCGACTCGTTCTCCACCGCCCAGGCGCAGCCGCTGTACGTCAACTCCCCGTACGGGATCGCACTCGGCCACAACGGCAACCTGGTCAATGCGGATCAGCTCAAGCTGGACCTGTTCAAGTCCGACCTGCGCCACATCAACACCGATTCGGATTCCGAGATCCTGTTGAACGTTCTCGCGCATGAGCTGCTTCGTCTGGGCAAGCTCGACATCGACGAGAATGACATCTTCGAGGCGGTCTCCCGGGTGCACGCGCGCTGCCGCGGCGCCTACGCCGCGGTCGCGCTCATCGTGGGTCGCGGGTTGCTCGCGTTTCGTGACCCCTTCGCAATCCGCCCCCTGGCGTTCGGCCAGCGTGAGACGGCGCAGGGCACGGAGTACATGGTGGCATCCGAGAGCGTCGCCATGGATATGCTCGGATTCGAGCTGTTGCGGGACCTGGAGCCCGGGGAGGCCGTCTTCATCGACAATGCAGGACACTTGCACGCGCGCCAGTGCGCCCGCGATCCGGTGCATTCACCCTGCATATTCGAGTACGTCTATCTCGCGCGGCCCGATTCGATTATCGACGATGTATCGGTGTACAAAGCCAGGCTGCGGATGGGCGAGCGGCTGGCCGAGCAGATCCTGAGCGAGTGGCCCGATCACGATATCGACGTCGTCATACCCGTCCCGGACACCAGCCGCACGGCTTGCCTCCCTCTCGCCTACCGCCTGGGCGTGAAGTATCGCGAAGGCTTCATCAAGAACCGCTATATCGGCCGAACTTTCATCATGCCCGGGCAGCAGGAACGCAATCGGTCCGTGCGGCAGAAGCTGAACGCGATACCGCTGGAGTTTCAAGGAAAGAACGTGCTCATCGTGGACGATTCCATCGTGCGCGGGACGACGTCGCAGCAGATCATCCAGATGGCGCGCGAAGCGGGCGCGCGCAAGGTCTATTTCGCCTCGGCTGCGCCCCCCGTCCGTTACCAGAACGTCTACGGGATAGACATGCCTACGGCCGAGGAGCTGGTGGCTCACGGCCGCACCGAAGCGGAGGTGGCCGAGGCGATCGGCGCCGACCGGCTGTTCTTCCAGCGGCTCGAGGATCTCGTCGCGGCCGTCCGCAAGGGCAATCCGCGCATACGGCAGTTCGATACGTCGTGTTTCTCGGGCGAGTACGTCAGCGGCGGCGTGACCGCCGCGTACCTGGATCAGGTCGGACGCGCCCGCTGCGACGGCGCCAAGGAGCGCAGGAAGCAGGCCGTGGGAAGCTGAGCGGCCCGCGCGCGGAGCGAGATTCCCGGGGAAGTAAATACCTCCACAGCCGGCATGCGGGGGTGGTGCGCCCCTTGCTTGACACCTGCGGGTGCATCCAGTACCGTTCCGGCTAGCGCCGATTTGAGCTTCAGCTTGCGGGCGCTATAGAAATGCTGCTAAAGCGAGGACGCCAGAACCCGCTTAGCAGCAAAGCGGGTTTTTTTGTGCCCGCAATCCATTGTCCGGGAGAGTGCGGCATGGCGAATGACGAGTCGGACGTCTGGGGCTTCGAGACCCGTTCGGTGCGCACCGGGCAGGTGCGCACGCCGGAGAACGAGCACAACGATCCGATCTTCACCACCTCGAGCTTCGTCTTCCGCAACGCGCGCCAGGCCGCAGCCCGCTTCTCCGACGAGGAGCCGGGCAACGTCTATGCGCGGTTCACCAATCCGACGGTGCGCACCTTCGAGGAGCGCCTGGCCGCGCTCGAAGGCGGCGGGCACGCCGTGGCCACGGCCTCCGGTATGTCGGCCATCCTCACGGCCTGCCTCGCGCTGCTGCGCGGCGGCGACCACGTGGTGGCCTCGCGCAGCCTTTTCGGCGCCACCATGTCCTTGTTCACCAACATCCTGGCGCGCTACGGCGTGGAGACCACATTCGTTTCGCTGACGGACGTGGAGGCGTGGGCGCGGGCCGTGCGCCCGGAGACCCGCTTGCTGTTCCTGGAGACGCCCTCCAATCCGCTCATGGAGGTCGCGGACATCGACGCCCT
Source organism: uncultured Ectothiorhodospiraceae bacterium (assembly GCA_964585725.1). Classification (GTDB taxonomy): domain Bacteria; phylum Pseudomonadota; class Gammaproteobacteria; order HK1; family HK1; genus CAZPFD01. Next base: position 16,834 of record CAZPFD010000047.1, read on the forward strand.
CGCCGGGATCGCACGCGAGCATCGGTGTCTGTTGCTGGTCGATAACTGCATGTGCACGCCTGCCCTCCTGCAACCGCTCAAGCTCGGCGCCGATATCGTGATCCACTCGGGAACGAAGTATCTGGACGGGCAGGGCCGATGCGTCGGCGGTGCCGTGGTCGTGCGCGACGAGTTCATCCGCGCGGAGATCTTCAGCGTGCTGCGCACGGCCGGCCCCTGCATGAGTCCGTTCAACGCCTGGGTGCTGCTCAAGGGGCTGGAGACGCTCGCCCTGCGCATGGAGGCGCACGGCGCCAGAGCGCTGGAGCTGGCGCACTGGCTCGCGCAGCATCCGGCGGTCACCCGGGTCCACTACCCGGGCCTGCCATCCCATCCGCAGCACGAGCTCGCGGCCCGCCATCAGAGAAGCTTCGGCGGCGTCATCGCGTTCGAAGTGCGCGGCGGCCGCGAGGCCGCCTGGAGCGTCATCGATGCGGCTCGCTTCATCTCCATTACGGCCAATTTCGGGGATGCGAAGAGCACCATCACGCATCCCGCGACCACCACCCATGCTCGGGTGGCGCCGGAGCAGCGCGAGCAGGCGGGGGTGAGCGAGAACCTGCTTCGGGTGTCGGTGGGGCTGGAGGACATGGAGGACATCAAGCGCGATCTGGCCCGCGGGCTGGACGCCCTCGTCGGAAGCCCCGCCGCCGCTCCCGCCGCCGCCACCGAGAGCTGAGCCCCGGGCACGCGCCGCTCCGCCCGCAGGGCGGGATGGAGCGCAGCGTAATCCCGCCGCGAAAGCCGTCGGATACCTCCGAAGCCGCAACGCGCCCGTGCCCGGCGGGATCTCATCGCGCCCTGCGTGAAGGGGGCGCGGTAGAATAATCAAAGCTCTTCGGGTTCCTCCCGGGTCCACACCATGCTGGAAGACGACGAGAGGCAGCGTCATCGACGCAATCTCCTCGCCATCTACCGCACGGCCCTCGAAGCGGTGGACGGGCGTCTGTGCGTGCGACGGGCTCTCCAGGCGCGCAGGATGCCGTCCCCGCTGTACGCGGCGGCCATCGGCAAGGCGGCGCCGTCGATGATGGCGGGGGCCTGCGACGCTCTGGGCGGTGAGCTGGTATCGGGCCTGGTGATCACCAAGCGCGGCTATGCCGAGTCCATGTTCCCCGCGGGCGCGCCGGTACGCTGCCTGGAGGCTTCTCACCCCGTGCCCGACGAAAGCAGCCTGGCGGCCGGCCGGGCGTTGCTCGAGTTCATCGCGGGCGCGCCCGCCGACGCGAGCTTCCTTTTCCTCGTCTCGGGGGGTGCCTCCAGCCTGGTGGAGGTCCTGCCCGACGGCCTGGGTGCGGACTTCCTGAGCCGGACGAACGAGTGGTTGCTCGGTTCGGGGCTTCCCATCGGCGCGATGAATCGCGTGCGCAAACGGATGTCGTGCATCAAGGGCGGCCGGTTGGTGTCCTACCTGGAGGGGCGGACGGCTCTCGGCCTTCTCGTCTCCGATGTCCCGGAGGACGACCCCCGCGTCATCGGGTCCGGTCCGCTGGTCCCGCACCATTCCGAGGATCTCGGTCTGCGCGGCATTCGCCTGCCCGAGTGGCTCGACAGCGTCGCCGCGAAGGCCCCGCCGCTGCCACCGCGCAGCGCCTTCCGCGCCGTGAGCAACGAGATCGTGGCGCGACCCGCCGATGCCCGGCGCGCAGCAGCCGCTGCCGGAGAGGCGCAGGGGTATACCGTGTACGTATACGAGGATCTGGTGACCGGCGAGGCGGCCGATGCCGGACGCCAGGTGGTGCAGGAGGTGAGGGCCGGCCCCACAGGGCTGCGGGTGTGGATGGGGGAGACCACGGTGCACCTGCCGCCGCAACCGGGGCGCGGGGGACGCTGCCAGAGCCTGGCGCTGGCCGCGGCTCTGGAGATGACGGGGCGCGCGGACCTGTACATGCTCGCCGTGGGCACCGACGGCACCGACGGTCCGGGCGAGGACGCCGGAGCGCTGGTGGACGGGGGCACCGTGGAGCGCGGCCGCGTCGCCGGGATGGACCCGGCGCGTTGTCTGGCCGCCGCCGACGCCGGCACTTTTCTCGAGGCCAGCGGCGACCTGGTGCACACCGGACCCACCGGCACCAACGTGATGGACCTGCTCCTGGTGCTCAAGGCGCCCTAGCTCGAGGAGGGCGCTCCTGCGCGGGCTGGGCCCCGGGGCACGCGCCTCTCCGTCGGTAGGGCGGGATGGAGCGCAGCGTAATCCCGCCGAACACGGGCC
>CAZPFD010000048.1:0-19070 GCA_964585725.1 uncultured Ectothiorhodospiraceae bacterium
CATGCACAGGCTGCGGGCGATGGCGACCCGCTGCTGCTGGCCGCCCGAGAGCTGCCCCGGGTACTTTTCCGCCTGCTCGGGGATGCGCACCCGCTCGAGGTACGTCATTGCGGCCTCTTCAGCCTCTTTCTTGGGCATCTTGCGCACCCAGATGGGGGCGAGCGTGCAGTTGTCCAGCACCGTCATGTGCGGGAACAGGTTGAACTGCTGGAACACCATCCCCACCTCGCGCCGGATCTGGTCGATGTGCTTGAGGTCTCCGGTCAGCTCGATGCCGTCGACCACGATCTTGCCTTTCTGATGCTCCTCCAGATGATTGATGCATCGAATGAGCGTCGATTTCCCCGAGCCGGAGGGGCCGCAGATGACGATGCGCTCGCCCTTGTTCACCGTAAGGTTGATGTCCTTCAGCACGTGGAAGCTTCCGAACCACTTGTGCAGGCCCGCGATGTCGATCATCACCTCGCGGCCGACGGTCAGCTTTTTAGCCGGTCGCTGCAATTGTTCCTCGGCCATTGACGTTTCTCCCGCCAGCTCGATTCCGATCCAACAGCGCGCCCCTCCGGGGCCGCTCTTGGTGGGAGCGGACTGTGTCCGCGATCCCTACGCTATCTTACCTCGCCCGCACTCAGCTTTTGCTCCAGGCGCTGGCTGTAGCGCGACATACCGAAGCAGAAAACCCAGAAACCGAAGGCCGTAAACACATAGCCCTCGACCGCGAAGCCCAGCCAGTCCGGATTCGTGCCCGCCGCCTGGGTCATACCCAGGAAATCGAACAACCCGATGATCAGCACGAGGGTCGTATCCTTGAAAAGCCCGATGAATGTATTGACGATCCCGGGGATCACCATCTTCAAGGCCTGGGGCATGACGATGAGGCCCATCATCTTCCAGTAGCTCAGGCCGAGCGCCTGCGCCGCCTCGTACTGGCCCTTGGGGATGGCCTGCAGACCGCCGCGCACGACCTCCGCCATGTAGGCGGATGCGAAGAACATCACCCCCGCCAGCGCCCGGATGAGCTTGTCGAAGTTCATGCCCTCGGGCAGGAACAGCGGAAACATGACCGAAGCCATGAACAGCACGGTGATCAAAGGCACGCCTCGCCAGAGCTCGATGAAGGCGACGCTGACGGCCCTGACGACCGGCATCTCGGAGCGCCTTCCCAGCGCCAGGACGATGCCAAGCGGCAGCGACCCCACGATACCGACCGCACCGATAACCAGCGTGAGAAACAGTCCGCCCCACAGCGGCGTCTCCACCTCCGGCCACGGGGCTTGCCACCCGACGTCCCAGTCCACGGGTGCGAGGACCACGAACAGCAGCAGCACCACGACGAGCGGCGGAAACAGCCGCCGGTACCCCTCCATGAAGCCGTGCTGCATGAGGCCGGAGCGGAAGAGGGGTATCGCCGCCAGCGCGATCAGCAGCAGGGGCAGCCAGTTGGCGAGGTCGAAGACGAAGGTGCCGCCCGTGAACAGCATGAAAGCGATGATCGGGTAGACGAAGATCAGAAACAGCCCCACCCAGTGCTTCCAGCGGAAGCCGGGAATGAGGAGGAACACCAACCCCGCGCCCAGCAGCACGTAGCCGGTATTGATGCGCCACAACTCCTCGGAAGGGTAGCGCCCGTACATGAGCTGCTTGAACCAGACCTTGATGAAAACCCAGCAAGCGCCCACGCGGCTGCAGTCCTCGCGGGAGTCGCCGGCCCAATCGGCGTCGATCAGGGCCCACTGGATAACGGGCGGGACGGCGATGTAGAGGATATAGGCGGCGACGAACGTGAGCAGCGTGTTCGCCCACGACGAGAACAGGTTCGCCCGCAGCCAGCCGTAGAGGCCGACCTCGGAGCGCGGCGCCGGCAGATCGGGATGCTGGCCGGGCGCGTGCTGGCTCTGGGCTTGCTCGGCCATCGATCAACGCTCCACCAGCGCCATTTTCCTGTTGTACCAGTTCATGAAGCCCGAGATGAGCAGGCTCAGGGTGAGATAGACGCCCATGGTGATGGCGATGATCTCGACGGCCTGCCCGGTCTGCATGAGCACCGTGCCCGCGAACACCAGCACCAGGTCCGGATAGGCGATGGCGGCGGCGAGCGAGGAGTTCTTGGTCAGGTTCAGGTACTGGCTCGTGAGCGGCGGGATGATCACGCGCATCGCCTGGGGAATGATGACCAGGCGCAGCGTCAGGTTCGGCCGCAGCCCGAGCGCATAGGAGGCCTCGGTCTGCCCCTTGCTCACCGCGAGTATCCCGGAGCGCACGATCTCGGCGATGAACGCAGCGGTGTAGATGGACAGCGCCAGCAGCAGCGCCACGAACTCCGGGATGAGCTGGATGCCGCCCGCGAAGTTGAAGCCTTGCAGGGTCGGGTAGTCCCACCTGAGCGGAAAGCCGGTGGCGAAGCTCGCGAGCAGGGGCAGGCCCACGAGCATCGCGAGCGAGGTCCAGAGCACGGGGAACTGCTCGCCGGTGGCGAGCTGCCGTTTCTTCGCCCAGCGCTTGAGGATGATGGTGGCCACGATGGCGAGCCCGAAGGACCCCGGAATCCACCAGAAGCCGGGCTGCGGCAGCGGATAGGGCGAGTACAGACCGCGGATGTTGAGAAAGAACGTATCGAACACCTGCACGCTGTTGCGCGGCTGCGGGAGCTGCCTGAGGATGCCGAAGTACCAGAAGAAGAGCTGGAGCAGCAGGGGAATATTGCGCAGTATCTCGATGTAGGCGGCCGCGATCTTGGCAACCAGCCAGTTCTTGGACAACCGCATGATGCCGACGACGAAGCCGACCACGGTCGCGAGCGCGATGCCCACGGCGGACACCAAGATGGTGTTCAGCAACCCGACGATGAAGGCGCGGCCGTAGGTATTCGCCTCATCGTAGGGGATGAGGCTCATGGAGATGCTGAATCCGGCCGTCGTCTCGAGGAAGCCGAAGCCCGAGGCGATGCCCTGGCGCTCGAGGTTGGCGAGAGTGTTGTTGACGACGACGACGCCGAGCGCGATGACCCCACCCAGCACCAAAACCTGGAAGAAGAGCGCGCGGACCCGGGGGTCGTTCCAGAACGACGGCTTCCCCGGCGCACGAAGGTCTTTGGCGTGAACCGCCACGGGCTAGTCCCGATTAGACGCTTCTACACTAACGACGGGGTGCACCCCGGAGGGTGCACCCCGCCCGCTAGACGATAGCGGTCATTTGCCGGCCGGTCAGCGAATGGGCATAGCGTACTGAAGCCCACCGTCCTTCCACTGGGCGTTGACCCCGCGCTCGAGGCCGATGGCCGTGTCCGGACCGACGTGGCGGTTGTAAATCTCGCCGTAGTTGCCCACCTGGGTCACGATCCGATAGCACCAATCCTTGTCCAGGCCGAGGTTCTGGCCCAGGTCGCCCTCGACCCCGAGCTGGCGCTTGATGACCGGGTTGGTGGTGCTGGTCTTCAGCTTGTCCGCGTTGGCGGAGTTGACGCCGTACTCCTCCGTCTCGACGACGCAGTACAGGCTCCACTTGACGATGTCGAGCCACTGATCGTCACCGTGACGCACGACGGGGCCCAAAGGCTCCTTGGAGATGGTGTCGGGGAGGATCTTGTGCGCATCGGGATTCTGGAGCTTCAGACGCTGCGCGGCGAGACCCGACTTGTCCGTGGTGTAAACGTCGCAGCGCCCGGCGTCGTAGGCGGCTACCACCTCGTCGGCCTTCTCGAACACGACCGGACGGTAGTCCATGTTGTTGGCCCGAAAATAATCAGCCATGTTGAGCTCGGTGGTCGTGCCTATATTCACGCACACTGCCGCGCCGGCAAGCTCCTTCGCGCTGTTGACGCCGAGGTCCTTGCGCACCATGAAACCCTGTCCGTCGTAGTAGTTGACGCCCGCGAAGTTGAGGCCGAGCGCCGTGTCTCGGACGAGCGTCCAGGTCGTGTTGCGCGAGAGCATGTCCACTTCGCCCGATTGCAGCGCGGTGAAGCGCTCCTTGGCCGAGAGTGGGGTGTACTTCACCTTGTCGGCGTCGCCGAGGACGGCGGCGGCGACGGCGCGACAGACGTCGACGTCGATGCCGGTCCAGTTGCCTTGCTGATCGGGGTTGGAGAAACCGGGTAGGCCCTGGCTCACGCCGCACTGCACGAAGCCCTTGCTCATGACCTCGTCGACGGTGGCGGCCCCGGCTGCCCCGGTAAAGGCGAGCGCCGAAGCTACAGCGATGATTCTTATGCGATTCATCGAGACTCCTCCACTTCGTTGGTGTTATTCATTTCGCAGGTCGAGCGCGCGCTGGCCGCAGCATCCGTATGCATCTCAGCAACCGGCAGCGGACCAGGGCAGGCTGATCTAGCATGGAAAGCTAGCACAGCCCCGTAGCACCCTCAAGCAATTCCGCCGCTCGGATCGTGATGCGTGCTTGGCCCCCGCGTCCCCGGGAGTCTGCTGCGAGGTTCACGCCGGACGCGACTGCGGCTCATACGGCGGGTGAGGCGCCCTTCTCCGGCGCCGGCGCGGCCGCCCCGAACGAATCTTTTTCCTCACGTTCCAACGGCTTACATCGCATTCGTCGGCGCTGCGCCAAGCGAAGCGACCGCATTACCCGCTGGCCTGGCGACCCCTCGAGAGTGCGGGAGGGCATCATAGCGAGTAATGCGCGTAGGCCCGCTTGAACGCCGGATCGTCGAGGCGAAAGGCGTCGCAGTCGACGCCGCGCTGCGCCGCCAGGTGCGCAGCCAGCAATTGCCCGGGGACGGCCTGCACGATCGGCGCCAGCGGCTCTCCCACGTCGCGAACGAGCAGCGCCGCCGCCCCCCGCGGCGCCTCGTCGGAGCCGATCCATGCCACGGGCACCCCGATGGCAACCCCGAAAGCGGCCACCGCCCGCGCCCGCTCTTGAGAGGCGCCGGCGCTGCTGAACACGATCAGCGCATCGTCGGCCTGCATCTGCGCCTGGGGTCCGTGCAGGAACTGCTCTGCGGCATAGCCGCGCGCGCGCATCTGAGGCCCTTCATTGATCTTGATAGCAACCTCCCATGCGCTGGCCTCGTGCGGGCCGCCGCCGACCGCCACGATGGACCCCGCCCGGCACCATTCCGCGGCCAGCCTCGCTGCGATGTCTTCACGCCCTAACGCGTCGCGCACCGCCTCGGGCACCGCCGAGACGTTCCCCAGCGCGGTCTTTTGTATACGGTCGACCACACGTGCGGTCATCAGCATCGCCGCGGTGTGCGACACCGTGAACATGGGCGAGGTCTCACGCTCCACAGTGTGCAGCACGAGGGTGGCGGGGTTGTCTGCATCCGGATGCCGCGCGGCAACCCATATGCTCGGCACCCCTGCCTCACGCGCCCGTTCCAGGGCGCGCCGGGAGTAGCGCTTGCGCCCGCTGTGGCTGTAGACGATGACCACGTCTCCGGAACGCAGCTGCGGTCCATACAGAGAGAAATCGAAAGCCGCCCAGGCGCGGGCATCGACGCCCGCGGCGCGCAGCCAGTACGCCCCGAGCAGGGCCGCGTTGTAGGAGGTGCCGGTACCCACGGCGTACGCGCGCTGCGCATCCCGAAGAAGCTCGGCGGCGGACTCTACCGGCTCCGGCGCCTCCAGCATCCGGGCGAGCTCGGCGGGCTGATGCTGAATCTGGCGGTAGGCCTTGAAGGCGCTCACATCGCGGCTCATGGTCGTTTCTCCTCCCCGCGCAGGAGGGCCGCCGGCGGCCGACGCGCCCCCGAGGCCCGAACCCGTAAGCTTACCAGAGTCGCGCATGATGCCGGGCGGCGGGTCCCGCGCCGGCCGTTTCACCGCCCTCCCTGAGGAATGTAAGATGATGCTTGCAGGCGCTTGCAGCCTTTCCAGCCGGACGGAGTTTCACCATGTCGGTGCACGAGTTCTCGTTCGCATCCATCGACGGGGAGGAGCTGCCTCTCTCGCGGTTTCGCGATCGCGCGGTGCTGCTGGTCAATACCGCGTCCGAGTGCGGGTACACGCCACAGTACGCGGCGCTCCAGCAGCTCTGGGAGCGCTACCGCGACCGGGGCCTGGTGGTGCTGGGCGTCCCCTGCAACGACTTCGGCCACCAGGAGCCGGGAGACGAGGAGGCCATCCGGGACTTCTGCACCACCCGCTACGGCGTCACCTTCCCGATGACTGCGCGCGAGAGCATCGTCGAGGGGGAACGACATCCTTTCTTCCGGTGGCTCGAGGCGGAGTACGGCGAGGCCGCCATGCCGCGCTGGAACTTCCACAAGTACCTGATCGGACCGCAGGGCGAGCTGCTCGGGGCGTGGCCCTCCCAAGTGGAGCCCCTGTCCGAAGATGTCGTCTCCGCCATCGAGGACGCGCTGGCCGCATGAAGCCCGGACGTCGCTCCCCGGTCGAACATGGCATGCCGGCGCCGGCGACGGCGAGCGCCCCCCGGCGCGCAAGAGGGCCGCGCGGGACGCCATGAATGCATCCGACGCGGTGGGCTCGCTCGTCGGGCCGGAGGATCCCGCACCCTATCGGCTCCTGAACCCCGGCGGCTCCGCGCCCTACCTGGTCATCTGCGATCACGCCAGCCGCACCATTCCGCGGGCGCTCGACAATCTGGGGCTGGACGCGGCGGCGCTGCGCCGGCACATCGCATGGGACATCGGCACCGCCGACGTGGCCGAGCGGGTCGCCGAGCGGCTGGATGCTCCGCTGGTGGTCGCCGGCTACTCGCGACTCGTGATCGATCAGAACCGCCACCTCGGGGATCCTACGTCGATCCCCGCCATCAGCGACGGTGTCGTCATCCCCGGCAATCGCGACGTCACCGCGGACGACGCCCGGCGGCGGGCGGACGAATTCTTCTGGCCGTACCACAACGCCATCGAGGCGGAGATCGAGCGCCTGCGCACACGCGGGGTGACGCCCGCCATCATATCCATTCACAGCTTTACACCCTCGTTCCAGGGCTTCGAGCGGCCCTGGCACGTCGGCATACTCTCGCATCGCGACCGGCGTGTGGCGGAGCCTCTGCTGGAAAGATTGCAGGCGCAGCCGGACCTGTGCGTAGGCGACAATCAGCCCTACTCCGCACGCAATCCGGCCGGTTACAGCATGGAGGCGCACGCGGAAGAGCCCGGCTATCCCCACGCGCTGATCGAGATCCGGCAGGACCTCATCGACACCAAGAAGACCGCCGTGCACTGGGCCGATATGCTGGCCGGGCTGCTGACCGACGTGCTTGCAGAGCCGTTGCTCTATCGGACGGAGGCCCCCGAGGATGCCCACAATCCGCGCTAAAGGTCCGAGCTTCTCCGTCGGCATCGAGGAAGAGTATCTGCTCGTCGATGCTGAAACGCGCGATCTCATCACCGAAGCACCGTCCTCCATGCTGCCCGAGTGCGAAAGCCTTCTGGCCGGCCAGGTCACGGCGGAATTCTTGCAGTCGCAGATCGAGGTCGGAACCCGCGTGTGCAACACTTTCCAGGAGGCGCGTGAGGATCTGGCGCATCTTCGCCAGACGGTTGCCCGGGTCGCCGACAAACACGGACTCGGCATCATCGCCGCGTCCACGCATCCATTTGCCGAGTGGGAGACGCAGAAGCACACGCAAAAAGAGCGCTACGCGGTCCTCGCGCGCGACATGCGGGGCGTCGTGCGTCGCCTGATGATCAGCGGCATGCACGTACACGTCGCCATCGAGGAGGAGGATCTCCGCATCGACCTCCTGGATCAGGTGAGCTACGTGCTTCCTCACCTTCTGGCCTTGAGCACGTCGTCTCCGTTCTGGCGGGGAGAGGATACGGGGCTCAAGTCGTATCGCATCGCGGTTTGGGATGCTCTACCGCGCACCGGTCTTCCGGAGCACTTCGACAGCTACGGCGAGTTTCAGCGTCACGTGGACGTACTCGTTCGGGCGGGGCTCCTCGAGGACAGCAGCAAACTGTGGTGGGACGTGCGACCGAGCGCGCGCTTCCCCACGCTGGAGGTGCGAATCAGCGACATGTGCACTCGGGTCGAGGACACCATCTGTATCGCCGCGCTCTACCGCTGTTGGCTGCGAATGCTCTATCGCCTGCGGCTCAACAACCAACGCTGGCGGCGCTATTCGCGGCTGCTCCTGAACGAAAACCGCTGGCTGGCGCAACGCTACGGCTTCGAGAAAGGCCTGGTCGACTTCGGCAAAGGCGAGCTGGTCCCCTACGCGGAACTCCTGGACGAGATGCTGTCGCTGGTGCGCGACGACGCGGAGCATTTCGGTTGCGCAGCCGAGATTGAACACGCCCGCACCATCCTCGAGCGCGGGACCAGCGCCCATTGGCAGCTGAAGACCTTCGAGGAACGCGTGGCGGCGGGCGCGAGCAGCGGAGAGGCCTTCAATTCGGTGGTGGACATGCTCATGCGCGAGACGGTGCACGGGCTGTGAGAAAGCTGTACGCAGAGCGATTGAATGTCGATCGAAGCGTCTCGCTACGCCATCGAAAGAGCGCGCGCGATCGGGGTCCGGCCGGAGCGGCACCGTGCCCCCGGGCGCAGCGCGCTAAGGCCGGGTGGGCGGCTTGCCGATACAGCAACCGACTCCCCTACCCGACGAGCGAGAACCGACAGGAATGGCCAAACCGCTGGAATCAGTTGCACTCAGCCGCGCAGCCACGAGCGAACGGGCGTCGGCCCATGTCGTAACCAAGGAGCGACCCATGTCCGTATTCAGCGCGCCCGCCTTCGATGATCACGAACAGGTCGTCTTCTGCCATGACCGTTCGGCCGGCCTGCGTGCCATCATCGCCGTCCACAATACCAACCGGGGACCTTCCCTCGGCGGCTGCCGTATGTGGGCTTACGGCTCCGAGGAGGAGGCTCTCCACGACGTGCTCAGGCTCTCCAAGGGAATGACCTACAAGTCCGCCATGGCGCACCTCGACCTGGGCGGCGGCAAGTCGGTAGTCATCGGCAATCCGCGCCAGGACAAGAGCGAGACGCTCATGCGGGCGCTCGGGCGCTATGTCGATACCCTGGGCGGGCGCTACATCATCGCGGAGGACGCGGGCACCTCCGTCGAGGACATGCGCATCATCGGCGATGTGACGCGACACGTGGTAGGTATCGCGGACAAGATCACCGGAGAGGGCGGCACACGCAGCGGCGACCCCTCACCCGCGACGGCGTACGGGGTGTTCATCGGCCTGCGCGCGGCGGTCAAGCATCGCCTCGGGCGCGACGATCTGGACGGGCTGAGGGTGGCGATGCAGGGCGTGGGCCACGTGGGCTACAAGCTCGCCAAGCAACTGCACGAAGCCGGAGCCCGGCTATGGGTCTCCGACATCTACGACGATGAGGCGCAACGCGCGGCGAACGATTTCAGGGCTGCCATCGTCGCACCCGAGCACATCTATGATCAGGACGTGGACGTCTTCGCCCCTTGCGCCCTGGGCGCGGTGATCAACGACGACACGCTGCCTCGCCTGCATGCCAAGATCATAGCCGGCGCCGCCAATAATCAACTGGCCGAGGATCGCCACGGCGAAGAGCTCATGCGCCGCCGCATTCTCTACGCCCCCGATTACGTCATCAACGCCGGCGGGCTCATCGACGTAGCCCACGAGCGGGAGCCGGGCGGCTACGACCGCGACAAAATGCTCCGCCACATCGAGCTCATCGACGACACCCTCATCGAGATATTCCAGCGCGCCGACGCCGAGCATCTGCCCACGAATGTCGTCGCCGACAAGATCGCCGAGGAACGCTTCAAGAAGACCCGCTGACAGGGGGCACGGAGAAACTTCAAATCATCCCCGTGCCGCCCCCCACGCTGCCGAGCTCCAGCGGGCCCGCACGCACCGCCTCCAGCGCTTCGAAAACGTGAGCGTCGGTGACGTGGAAGCCGTTGATGTCAATGAAGGTTGTCCACGATCGGCCTCTCCTGAAAGGTTGTACGAGAGCGTGCCGTTGTCCTTGGTCGCGGATCATTCGTCATCGATCCTCGATCTACTGTAGACTCTAGCAAACCCCGATACCCGCGAAGCAAAGACGCCGCCCTGCCGGACGGCGAGCGCGTCGTCGAGACCGGTAACGAGGGCCGAATGAACAGAGGCACAGCCCATGCGGGAGCGTGAGACGACGGCACTACAGGCCAGCGACAATCTGATCATTCATCCCTGGGAGGTGCTCAGAGACTACGGCCACAACGCGCGCACCGTCATCGCGCGCGGCGAAGGCATTCACGTCTACGATACGGACGGCAACCGCCTCATCGACGGCCCCGGCGGTATGTGGTGCGTCAACGTCGGTCATGGCCGGACCGAGATCGCGGATGCCGTGGCTGCGCAGATGCGCGAAATGGCGTATTGCAGCCCGTGGGCGCTCGCCAACGCCCCCGCCGCCCGCCTCGCGGAGGTGCTCGTCGAGCTCGCACCGGACGGTCTCGAGCACGTGTTCTTCACGACCGGAGGGTCCACCGCCGTCGATTCGGCGCTGCGCTTCGTCATGTTTCTCAACAACTACCTGGGGCGCCAACAGAAGAAGCACATCATCTCGCGGGCCAATGCGTACCACGGCAGCACCTATCTGTCCGCCTCCGTCTCCGGCAAGGAGCGCGACAAGAACTACTTCGACTTCGAGAAAGGATTCATCCACCATCTGCCCTCGCCGAATCCCTACCGCCGCCCCGACGGCATGACCCTCGAGGCATTCTGCGACGAGAAGGTGGCGGACCTGGAGAACAAGATACTGGAGCTCGGAGCGGAGCGGGTTGCGGCGTTCATCGCGGAGCCCATCCTGGCCTCGGGCGGGGTCATCGTTCCACCGCCCGGCTATCACAAACGCTGCCTGGAGGTGTGCCGGCGCCATGACGTGCTCTACATCTCCGACGAAGTGGTAACCGCCTTCGGACGCCTCGGGCATTTCTTCGCGAGCGAGGCGGTATTCGAGGTCGTACCCGACATCATCACGGTGGCCAAGGGCATCACGTCCGGCTATCTGCCGCTCGGCGCCGTGCTCGTATCGGATCGGCTCGTCTCGCAGATCACGGGCGAGAAGGCCAGGCAGGGTATCTTCTCCAACGGCTTCACCTACTCGGGCCACCCCGTGGCCTGCGCCGCGGCCCTGGAGAACATCGAGATCATCAAGCGCGAGAGCCTGCTCGAGCGCGTGCGCGACACGGGCCCGTATCTTCAAGAGCGCCTTCAGGGGTTGCGCGAACTGCCCATCGTGGGCGACGTCCGGGGCATGGGTCTCATGGGCTGCGTGGAGTGCAGCATCCCCGGCACCGGCTCCGATCTGAGCGTCGACTACGAGGTCGGCAATCGCATCGACGCACACTGCCAGCGGCTGGGTCTCCTGGTTCGGCCGCTCGTCAACATGTGCGTCATGTCGCCTCCGCTGGTGATTACCCGCGAGCAGATAGACGAACTGATCGACATACTGCGCGAGGGCATCGAGCGCACCATGGACGATCTGCGCCGCGAAGATCTGTGGTCCGGGTGACCCCTGCGTTCGCTTCCGCAGATCCGGCGCCGCTGCAGGAGCGTCGCCGTCAACAGGGCGATGAGGCATTGGGGAGGGACGACTGGCGGAGCGCGGAAAAGTGGTGTCAGACACTACTTTCCCTGCCCACAGTGCCACAAAGACAGGCCAGCGGAAGGGAAAGTAGTGTCTGACACCACTTTTCCCGAAGGGAGCGGGCCAGGGATGGCCCGCTCCGAGCGCTCCATCCCGCCCTACGCGCGGCCGTAGGGATACCAGTACGGCTTGACCTCGCTCGCGAAGTCCCAGTGCACGTGCTTGGTCGCCCGGAACTCGTCCAGCCCTTCCTGGCCGAGCTCGCGGCTTCCGCCGGACATGCGCATTCCTCCGAAGGGGCCGGCGTAGTTGTCCGTTAGCGGATCGTTTATCCAGATGGTGCCCGCCTGCACATCCTCGAAGAAACGCTTGATAAGCGCAGGGTCGCGGCTGAGAAGACACGCACCGAGACCGTACGGAGAGTCGTTCACGAGGGCCACGGCTTCGTCGAAGCTCTTGTACTGCATGAGCGGGATCGCCGGACCGAAGGTCTCCTCGCGCATGATCTCCATGGTATGGTCGACCTGCGCCAGGACGGTCGGCTCGTAGAAGTAACCGCGCTCGAAGCCGCTCGGCCGCCGTCCACCCGTGAGAACGGCGGCTCCGGCATCCCGCGCAGCGTTCACGTGTGATTCGAACTTGCCGCGGTAGCGATCACCGATCATCGGACCGATGTCGGTGCTCTTGTCGATCCCCGGCCCGATGCGCAGGCTCTTCACGTGCTCCACCAGGGCCTCGGTGAAACGGTCCGCGCGGCTGGCGGGGAGGTACACCCGCTCGGTAGCGGTGCACACCTGACCGCAGTTGAAGAGCGCAGCGTACGCCAGCGCGTGCGCGGAAACCTCGGGATCCGCGTCCTCGGCGATCACGAGCGCATCCTTGCCTCCCAGCTCCAGATGCAGCTTCTTCATCTGCGGGGCGGCGAGCGAGGCGATGCGCTGGCCCGTGGCCAGGCTGCCGGTGAAGGCGATCATGGCGACGTCGGGATGCTCCACCAGCGCCTCGCCGACGTCGCCGCCGTACCCGGTCACCACGTTCACCACACCCGGCGGAAAGTGGTCGAACGCGTGCTGCACCATGTGCAGCGTCGCAAGGGGCGTCATCTCCGAGGGCTTGATGACGCAGGTATTGCCCGCGGCGAGCGCAGGCGCGATCTTCCACGCCAGCAACAGCAGCGGAAAGTTCCAGGGGACGATGGACGCCACCACGCCGTAGGGCTCCTTGAGGACGAAGTTGAACTGGCTGGCCGCGCCCGGCGGTATGAGACGGCCGCACTCGTGGCGGCCAAGCTCCGCGTAATAGTCGAAGGTGTTGCCCGTCCACAGCACCTCCTCCTCGTTCTCGCTCCAGGGCTTGCCCTCCTCCAGAGTCAGCAGCTCGATGAGCTGGTTCTCGTGAGCGCGGATCTTGCGCGCCGCCTCGTGCAGCATGTCCGCACGCTCGTTGGCGACGGTTTTCCGCCAGCCCCCGAAGGCCTCCTTCGCCGCCGACACGGCGGCGCCGGCATCCGCCTTGGTGCCCTTGGGCACGCTGTCGATGACTTCCTCGGTAGCGGGATTGGTGATCCCCATGACTTCGCCGCCCCGGCCCTCCACAGAGCGACCGTTGATGTACATGGATTGCATGCGCACCTCCTCCCGTGTTGGGCGTGTCGCCGCGATTATAAGGCGCCTCGCGCGCGGCCCCGGCCCGCTTCCCTGCGCATCCCGCGCTGCCGGCCCCCCGGGGTAAGACGAAGGCGGCAGGCCGCCGGCAGGCGGCGCAAATCCTTCATTTGACGAGACTCAGGGCGTCACGTACTCTCTTTTCACGCGAATCCGCGACCAGCGCCCGCCAGTACGGACCCGGCCACAGGTGCCCGAAGGGCTCCAAAAAACAAAGGCTTGTCGGGCGCTCCGCCAAACTGCGAGGAGGACTCTAGCGATGGGTAAGCGCAAAGCGACCGACGGGCATATGCCGCGTCGGATGGGTCGCCGGGAGTTTCAGAAGACGCTCGGCGCTGCGGGTCTCGGCTTGGTAACCATGCCCCTCGTGTCGAGAGTGGGTATGGCCGCCACCGGGCATCCGACGGTCTTCACTTGGGCCGGCTACGAGGAGGAGGGCTTCCACCAGAATTACGTGGCCAAGCACGGCGAAGCGGCCAACTTCTCCTTCTTCGCCCACGAGGAGGAAGGCTTCGCGAAGCTTCGCGCCGGCTACAAGCCGGACTTGGTCATGCCCTGCTCGTACAAGATCCCCAAGTGGCGCGACGCGGGCTTTCTCCAGCCCATCGACGAGTCGCGCATCAAACATTGGCCCGACGTCTTCGACAGCCTCAAGTCCGTGCCCGGCACGGTGGTCGACGGCAAGCGCTGGTGGGTATGCATGGATTGGGGACAGACCTCCGTCACCTACCGCACCGACCTGGTCGACCCCGAGTATCAGGAGAACCCCACCTGGGGGCTGCTGTGGGACGAGCGCTACAAAGGGCGACTCGCCATGCAGAGCAGCCTGATAGACGGCGTCATGGTTGCAGCCATCTACGCCGGAGTAAGCGATCCGTTCAACATGACGGATGAGGAAGTCGCGAAAGTCCGCGAGCTGATGTGCAAGCAGCGCCCGCTGCTGCGCACTTACACGGACAGCCCGAGCGATCTGCAGCAGATGCTCGCCTCCGGCGAGCTCGTGGCAGCCGTGACCTGGAACGATGCGTACACGTGGCTGACGCAGGATGACGTCCCGGTGACGTTCATGAGGCCGAAGGAAGGGCTGATGACCTGGACGTGCGGTATCGCCATCTCCAGCAGCGCCGATCCGGCCAAGCTCGAGAAGACCTACGACGTCATCAATTCGTACCTCTCGCCTGAAGCTGGAGCGTACGAGATTGAGAACTGGGGCTTCGGGCACGCCAATCAGAAGGCGTTCGAGATGCTCGACGCCGAGGTCCTCGAATCGATGGACTTCACCAATCCCACGGGCCGGCTGGCGTCCGGCATCTTCCAGGCACCGATTCAGAACGAGCCGAAGCTTCAAAAGATGTTCCAGGAGGTGCAAGCCGGGCTGTGCTGAGATCGAATGAGCCGCGGGGCGCTACGGCCCCCGCGGCCCCTCACTTTCGCACCAGGCCCTCGTCGAGCTTGTTGGCTCACGCCCCGAACACAGCGCGTCGCCGAGCCTCCAAGACCCGTCCATGGCGAATCGCGTAGCCGCCGCCGCACCCCCATCACAGGAACGGTTGAGCCCGGGCGCACGCCTGCGGGCACTGTATCTGCGCTACGAGCCGCTGCGCGGGTACACGCTGCTCTCCCCGACGGTCCTCGTGATGATCGTGGCGCTCGCCGTGCCCCTGGGGCTCCTTGCGGCGTACAGTTTCTGGACACAGCTCTATCTCGAATTCGACAGGACGTTCACTCTCAGCAACTACGCAGAGTTCTTCTCCAAGCCGATCTACCCGGCCATCCTGTGGAAGTCGATACAGATATCGGGCGGCGTGACGCTCGCTACGGTGCTCGTGTCCTACCCGGCGGCCTATTTCATCGCCTTCAAGGTGCAGAGGCACAAGCTCCTCTGGCTGATCCTGATCACGGTCCCGTTCTGGACCAGCTACCTGCTGCGGGTGTTCGCATGGAAGGTCATGCTGGGTTACAACGGCGTCATCAATTCCGGACTCATCACCCTGGGAATCATCAACGAGCCGCTGGAGTTCCTGCTGTACAATCCTACCGCCGTCGTGATCACTCTCGCGCATGCATGGGCGCCGTTCGCGATCCTGCCCATCTACGTTTCGCTCGAGAAGATCGACCGTTCCCTGCTTGAGGCGGCCACGGACCTGGGGGACGGCCCCGCGATGCGCTTTCTGCGCGTGACGCTGCCGCTCTCCATGCCCGGCGTCATCGCCGCGGCGCTGCTCGTGTTCATCCCCACCGTCGGCGACTACGTGACGCCGTCTCTCGTCGGCGGACCGACCGGCATCATGATCGGCAACATCATTCAGCAGATGTTCGGCGCGGCCAACAACTGGCCGCTGGGCGCCGCGATCGCCGTCATGTCGATGATCTGCGTGACGCTCACGGTGTGCCTTTTCCTGCTCCTCATACGCTACGTCAGGAAACGCGTCGCATGAGGGCATTTGCCAGGGGCAGCTTCGGTGCGCTCGGTGTTTTCACCGTGCTCTACCTCACCTTCCTCTACCTGCCGGTTCTGTTCCTGCCGTTGTTCTCGTTCAACGACTCCATCTACGTAGCGTTTCCGCTCAAGGGCTTCACCTTCGAATGGTATCAGCAGATGGTGAACACGCCCGCGCTCGCGGACGCGCTTCAAAACAGCCTGAAGGTAGCCGCCTCCGTAGCGGTCGTGAGCACCATCCTGGGTACGCTCGCCGCCAAGGCGGTCGCGCGCTACCGGATGCCCGGCAGCGGACCGGTGCTGGGCTTCATCATGGTGCCGCTCGTGATCCCCGAGATCATCCTGGGGATCGCGCTGCTGGTAATGGCCAATATGGGGGGGATCCCGCTCTCGTTGTTCACCATCGGAGTCGGGCACACGCTCTTGTGTGTGCCCTTCTCCATGCTGGTGATGATCTCGCGACTCGAAGGCTTCGACAAAAGCCTCGAGGAGTCCTCGCTGGATCTGGGCGAGAACGGCTGGTGGACCTTCTGGCGGGTGACCTTCCCGCTCGCGATACCCGGGCTCGTCGCGAGCCTGCTTCTGACATTCACCATCTCCTTCGACGAGTTCGTCCTCGCCTTCTTCCTGGCGGGCACGGACTCGACCCTGCCGCTCTACATCTGGAGCCAGCTGCGTTTCCCGAGGAAGCTTCCGAGCGTCCTCGCGCTCGGCGCATGCATACTGATCGCCTCCCTGTGCATCGTCACCTTCGCCGAGTGGCTGAGACGCCGCGGCGGGCAGGGACAGACCACGGAGATCCGGCCTTGAGCGACGAATCCATCATCTCGATTCGTTCCGTGTCCAAGCACTTCGGGCGGGTGCACGCAGTCAAGGACGTCGACCTCGAGCTGCGGCGCGGTGAGTTCTTCACGCTGCTCGGTCCCTCGGGCTGCGGCAAGACCACGCTGTTGCGTATGCTCGCTGGATTCGAGTCCCCGACCACCGGCGAGATCTACATCGACGGGCAGCCCATGTCCGCCATCCCGCCCAACCACCGGCCGGTCAACATGGTGTTTCAGAACTACGCCATCTTTCCGCACCTCGACGTGCGCGGGAACATCGCCTACGGCATGCGCAGGTCGGGGTTGCCCAAAGCGGAGCTCAACCAGAAGATCGAGCAGATGCTCGAGATGATCAAGCTCCCGGGCTACGGGCCGAGAGCCGCTAACGAGCTGTCCGGGGGAGAGCGCCAGCGGGTCGCACTCGCACGGGCGCTGATCAAGCGGCCCAAGGTGCTGCTCCTCGACGAGCCGCTCGGCGCCCTGGACAAGAAGCTGCGCGAGCACATGCAGCTCGAGCTGCGCACGCTCCAGCGCCAGGTGGGCATCACCTTCGTGTTCGTGACGCACGACCAGGAAGAAGCGCTCACCATGTCCGACCGGATCGCGGTTATGGAGAAAGGGCACGTCATCGAGGTCAACTCGCCCAGCCGCCTCTACGAAACGCCCAAGACGCACTTCGTGGCCGACTTCATCGGCACCATGAACTTCTTCCCGGGCTCGGTCCGCGCCGTGGACAACGGACACATCCTGGTGGACTCCGCCCAGCTCGGGCAGGTGCGCGCCGCAGCCTCGGAGACGCCGCCGCCTCCGGACTCCGAGATCATCGTCGCCATCCGCCCCGAGAAGCTGAGGCTCATCTTCGAGCACCCGGAGGAGTCCATCAACAGCGTGCAGGGGCGCATGGGCCCCTCGGCCTACCTGGGCGACCGCAGCCATTTCTACGTGCACATCGACGGGCGCGAGGAACCCGTCTCGGTGGCGCTTCAGAACCTGGTGCGCTCGGTGGACCGGATTAGGCGCCCGGACCAGGCCGTGTGGCTGACGTGGGAGGAAGACTCCGTGGTCCTGCTGCCGCCGGAGTAGCGTTCTTCGCGGATTTCCCGGAAACCTTGCTTGCCGGCGAGTTCCCTCGAAGATGGGTCCCGGCGGTATGTGCCGCGGCTCACATCATGCCGAGCTCTCTCGCAGTCAGGTCGATGCAGCGTCGCGCCTTCTCCACCAGCTCGTCGATATGCTCCCTGGTCATGATGAGGGGCGGCGAGATGATCATCGTGTCGCGCACCGCGCGCATGATGAGCCCGTTCTCGAAGCAGAAGTCCCGGCACAAGGTGCCCACCTTGCCCTCGGGCTTGAAGAACTCCCGCTTGCTCTTGTCCTTCACCAGCTCGATGGCGCCGAGGAAGCCGAGCCCGCGCACCTCCCCGACGAGCGGATGGTCCGCCAATTCCCGCAGCCGGGCTTGCAGATAAGGCGCCGTGTTGCGCTCGACGTTCTCGATGATGCCCTCGCGCTGAAGAATGCGGATGTTCTCGATCGCCACGGCGCACGCGGCCGGATGGCCCTGGAAGGTGTAGCCGTGTGCGAACTCGTCCCCGCGCTCGATCAGCACATCGGCCACCCGATCGCTCACCATCACTCCGCCGATGGGCAGGTAGCCCGAGGAGATGCCCTTTGCGATGAGCGTCAGATCGGGCTCGAGCCCGTAGTAGTCGCAGCCGAACCACTTACCGGTGCGCCCGAACCCGCAGATGACCTCGTCCACGATCAGCAGGATCCCGTGCTCTCGGCAGATGCGTTGCACCTCCGGCCAGTAGGTCTCCGGGGGAATGATGACGCCGCCCGCGCCTTGAACGGGCTCCCCGATGAACGCCGCCACCTTGTCGACGCCCAGCTCCTCGATCTTCTCCTCGAGCGCCGCGGCCGCCTTGCGGCCGTACTCCTCGGGGCTCAAATCGCCGCCATTGGCGTACCAGTACGGCTGCTCGATGTGCACGATACCCGGGATTGGAAGCCCGCCCTGCTCGTGCATGGGTTTCTGGCCGCCGAGACTCGCGCCGCCCAGCGTGCTTCCGTGGTACGCATTGATGCGGCTGATGATGACGTTCTTGGCCGGTTGTCCCAGCAGGCTCCAGTAACGGCGCACGATGCGAATGACCGTGTCCGCCGCCTCCGATCCGGAGCTCGTATAGAAGACGTGCTTGAGCTGGGGCTGGGTCACCTCGGAGAGGAGATCAGCCAGCTCGATGGCGGGCGGATGCGACGTCTGAAAGAAGCAGTTGTAGTAGGGCAGCTCCAGCATCTGCCGGTACGCCGCCTCGGCCAGCTCCTTGCGCCCGTACCCGACATTGACGCACCACAGCCCGGCCATACCGTCGAGGATGCGGTTGCCGTCCGAATCCCACAGGTAGACGCCATCGGCCCGCGTGATGATGCGGCTGCCCTTGTTCCCCAAGGCCTTGAAATCGGTGAACGGATGCAGGTGATGCAGGCGGTCCATCTCCTGCCATTCGGCGGTGGTGTGGCTCGAGCGGATCGGCGTGGCTCTGGTGGACATGGTGATTTTCTCGATTCTTCGTTGTCGTTGGAAAAAAAGGACATTCCGGTTCCTGATTACCCATGAAACGTAGCTATCGTCCGGCGG
>CAZPFD010000049.1:0-18827 GCA_964585725.1 uncultured Ectothiorhodospiraceae bacterium
ACCACCGCCAGCGCCTGGGCGCCGGTGTTGCCGGATTGACCCGCGACCACGGGCAGCAGCACCGCCAGGGCGGTGAACTGGGCGATGGTGCTCTCGAAGATCCCGACCACGGCCGCCGCGAGAAAGGCCGTCAGCAGATTGATGTTGAGCCACGGCAGGCGCTTGCGCACCGCGAACAACGCCGGCGAGAGCGCACGCTCCTCGCGGCTTCCCCCCACCATGGCGGAGAGATCGGCGGCCGCCTCCTCCTGCACCGCCTTGACCAGTCCCTCCTGGCGGATGACCCCGAGCACCCGCCCGGCGATATCCACCACGGGCAGCAGACGCAGGCCCGCGCGGGTCAGCAGCTCCACCACCTCCTCGCGCGGAGCCAGAGCATGCACCACCGCCGGGCGGGCCCGGACCAGCTCGCCGAGCCGCGTGTCCGGGCGCGCCAGAACGAGCTGCGAGAGCGGGACGACACCCGCCAGCAGCCCCTCGGCATCCACGATCACGAGCTGCTCCGGAGGCCGCATCTGCGGGGACCCGCGGATGCGCTCCAGGGCGTCGCGCACCGTGAGGTCGATGCGGAAGGTCATGAGCCGCGTGTCCATCAGGTGCCCCGCGCTGTCCTCGGGATAGCTCATGAGCTCGCGCAGCTCATCGGCCAGGCGCGGGCTGACGATGGACAGCGGGCGGCTGCGCTCCTCGGGCGTGAGCTGACCCAGCATGGCGGCCGCCCGCCCGGGGTCGAGCACTTGCAAGACCTCGTGCACCGTCCGATCGTTCAGCCGCACCAGACACTCTCCCGCCAGGTGGGCCGCCATGCGCTCCAGCACGGCGGCCGCGTTCGCGGGCTCCTGGGTCTCCAGAAAGTCCACGATCTCGGGCACCGGCGCGCCTTCGAGCAGGGCCGAGACCTCTGCGGGGTAGAGCGCCACGTAGGCTTCGGCCAGCGCACGGGTCGCGGGGTCAGCGGCGGCCACGCCCGCCTCCTTCGTCGCTGCGCGGCGGCGCCTGCCCCGTGCCGGCCATCCCCTCCAGCATGCCGGAGAGGCCCTGCCAGTACAGCTCGCCGAAAGCGAGCACCGCGTCGAGCCCCCCGGCCCCTTGGCGGGCGCTCAGCAGCTCGCCGCGGGCACGCAGTATGGTCTCGTAGTGAACGACGCCCAGGAACAGCCCATCCCCATCCGCCACTGGAACGATACTCGCCTCGCGCCAGGCCGTGCTCGCCGCCGCGCCCTCGGGGGTCGCGTCCGGCGACAGCGCAGCCACGTCCCGCTGCATCACCGAGCGCAGCAGCTCGCTGCGGCGCTCGCGCAGGAGCTGGGTCAACGTCACGCGGCCCACCAGCCGGTATTCGCGGTTCACCACGAAGAGGTGACAGTGCACCCCGCGCGGCGCGCGCCGCGCGCGCTTGAGGGCGTCGTTGACGCTGACGTCCTCCGGCAGGGACAGGGCGGCGCTGTCCATCAAGTCGCCGATGGTGCGCTCCGGGTGGCTCAGCATGCGCCGCAGCGGCTCGGCGATGTCGCTCGACAGGTGCGCCAGGCACCGCTCGCGCGATTCGCCCGCGATCTGTCTCAGAATCGATACGCGGCGCGCACTGGAGAGCTCGCCGATAAGGGAGGCCGCGCTCTGAGGCGGCATGGCGCCGAGGCAGGCCGCGGCGGTCACCGGCGCCAGATGCTCGAGCGTGCGCGCACCCGCGCCCCGGGGTGCCGCTGCGAACAGGCGCACCAGGCTCTCCAGCGGCAACCGCTCCGCGGTGCGGGCACAGTCGACCGGATGGGCCTCCATGAACGCGTGGCTCAGCCGCTCCAGGGCGCCCACGTCAATCCGTCTCCCGCATCAGAACGGAGACCTCCTCGTTGAAGCGCTCCGCGGGCACCATCACGCGTCCCTCCGGCGTTTGAAGCATGACCGCCGTGTCGCTGATCTCGACGATGGACCCCCGGAGCTCTCCGATGCGCACCGAATCCCCCACCCGATAGACGCGCTGCACGTAGCGCGCCGCGATGATATTGCCCACTGTCGTGCGCGCGCCCAGCCCGAACGCCAGCGCCGCCGCGCCGAGGGTCGCTGCGAACGCGATGGCGAGGCTCGTGACGAGCACCGCGCTGTCCACACCCACCTGGTCGACCGCGATGATGACGGCGAGGAAGACGATGCCGAGCTGCGCCATGCGGGCCAGGGTGTCGCTGTGAGCGATCCCCGAGCGCGCGGCGGCGCGTGCCAGCATCGCACGGGCCAGGTCCCCACCCCAGAAGCCGAGCCCAACGATGAGCAGTCCGAGCAGTATCCTCGGCAGATAGACGGTGACTGTACTCAGCACGTTGGAGACCGCAGGCAGGCCCAGTGCTTCCACGGCCGCGGCTGCGAAGAACAGAAGCACTATCCAGAAAACGACGCCGCCGAGGACGTCCGGCAGAGCGCGGTAGGTGCGCGAGGCCTCCGCCGTCGGCTGCGTCGGGCGTATGCGCACCAGGCGCTGCGTGGCTCGCTCCACCAGGTGACGGGTCAGTGCGCGCAGCAGCCGCCCGATCAACCAGCCGAGAAGAAGCAGCACCAGGGAACCCAGGATGTTCGGCAGGTATTCCAGCACTCTCTCGCCGACCCGCGCCACGGACTCCGCGAGGGTGGTCGTCCACGTCTGCTCGTTCACGCGAGGGGCTCCTTCCGACTGAGCAGCCTGTTATGCTTCGCCCGGTACGGGTAATCCTTCCTCGGCCGGCTCCATTACAAACGAGCGTCGGCTGGTGCGCAAGCAGCGGGACGGGCGCGAGCCCGAGCTCGGCGTGCGTGCGCAAGGGCTCAATGGAGGACCAAACCATGCGCATGAAGGACAAAGTGGCGATCGTCACCGGCGCAGCGAGCGGCATCGGCGAGGCCATCGCGCGCCGTTACGCGCGCGAAGGGGCGCGCGTGGCGGTGACCGACATCGATCTGAAACAGGCGCAGGCGGTGGTCGACGACATCGAACGCAGCGGCGCCGCCGCCACCGCCGTGGTCATGGATGTGAGCGACGAGTCCCAGGTCGACGCGGGCGTGCAGCGGGTTGTCGATACCTACGGCGGCGTCGACGTGCTGGTGAGCAACGCCGGCATCCAGATCATCGGCGCCGTGGAGAAGCTGTCGCTGGCGCAGTGGCGCAAGATGATGGCGATCCATCTCGACGGCGCCTTTCTCACCACGCGCGCCTGCCTGCGCCACATGTACCGGCAGGGCCGCGGCGGGTCGATCATCTACATGGGATCGGTGCACTCCAAGGAAGCGTCGGTGCTGAAGGCGCCCTACGTGACGGCCAAGCACGGCCTGCTCGGATTGTGCAGAGTGGTCGCCAAGGAAGGAGCGGCGCACGGGGTGCGCGCCAACGTGATCTGTCCCGGATTCGTGCGCACGCCGCTGGTGGACAAGCAGATCCCGGAGCAAGCCAAGGAGCTCGGCATCAGCGAAGAAGAGGTCATCAAGAACGTGATGCTCAAGCACACGGTGGATGCGGAGTTCACGACCACCGAGGACGTGGCCGAGGTCGCCGTGCTGTTCGCCGGGTTCGATACCAACGCCCTGACCGGTCAGTCCATCGTCGTGAGCCACGGCTGGTACATGGAGTAGCCGTGAGCACCGTGACGGCAACCCGATAATGAGAATCCCTAGCGAGGCACGATTCCATGGCGGATGAGGCACTCATCGCAGTCTTCGTGGACTACGAGAACCTGGCGCTCGGCGTGCGCGACCTCAACAAGGGCGGCGAGTTCGAGATAGAGCTGATCCTCAAGAGGCTGCTCGAGAAAGGACGAGTGGTCTACAAACGAGCGTATTGCGACTGGAGCCACTATCGCAGCGCCGTGCGCGGATTCCATGCCCAGGCCATCGAGCTCATCGACATCCCGCAGTCCAAGACCAGCGGCAAGAACAGCGCCGACATCCGCATGGTGGTCGACGCCATCGACCTGTGCTATTCCAAGCAGCACATCGACACTTTCGCCCTGCTGTCGGGCGACAGCGATTTCTCGCCCCTCGCATCCAAGCTCAAGGAGAACGACAAGCGCGTGATCGGGTGCGGGGTCAAGAACTCCACCTCGGATCTGCTGGTCGAGAATTGCGACGAGTTCATCTACTACGACGATCTCGTGCGCGCCCGCAAGGCGCGGCCGGCGAAGAAACGCGGCACGAAGAAGCCGGACAAGCCCCAGGAGGCCATCGACCAGATGGTGGAGATCGTGCGCTCGCTCGAGCGCGACTATGACCCGCTGTGGGGCTCTCTGGTCAAGCAGACCATCCGGCGCGTGCACCCCGGCTTCAACGAGAGCTACTACGGTTACCGGAGCTTCGCGGACCTCATGAAGGACGCGGAAGACCGGGGCTACCTGACGCTCGAGTACGACGCCGCCCGCGGCAACTACAAGGTCCGTCTCCAGGAGGGCGCATGAGGTGGCGGCCGCCGATGGGGTGACCCGCGACGAAGCGCCGGGGTCGCCGAACCCCTTGAGCGGAGGTGGTTTATTGGGTAACGCTGACTTATGATCGCACTCGCCTTCGCGCACGTCCCTGTGCGGAGACCGAGTCTGGTCCAGTCTCACAGAATACCGAGGAGTGCACCATGTGGAAGAAGTCCGAGCCCGAAGAGCCGCTCGCCGAGTCCGCTACACGGCCTGCGCGCCCCACGCCGCCGCCGACGGGGTCGCGCGAGCCGGCCATGATCGGCACGTCGATCTCCATCCGCGGTGACGTAGCCGGCGAAGAGGATCTGGTCGTACAGGGCCGCGTGGAAGGCACCATCAAGCTGCCGCAGAACAGCGTGACCGTGGGCAAGGACGGCCAGATCAAGGCCAACATTCACGCCAAGACCATCGAGGTCGAAGGGCGCATGGAGGGTGACCTCCAGGCCGACGAGCAGGTCGTGATCCGGCGCTCCGCGCACGTGCAGGGGAACATCTCCGCCCCGCGGGTAGCCCTCGAGGACGGATGCAGGTTCCGCGGCTCCATCGAGATGGACATGGGCCCGGCGGTCGAGGAGCGCTCCAAGGAGCGGCGCCAGGTCCCGGACCTGAAGCCGGCTCCCGGCCCGAGCACCGGGTCCGGCACCAGCACCGGAACGGGTGCGGGCACGGGTGCGGAGAGCAGCGCCGCCAAGCCGACGATGGCCAAGCACTCCAGCCCGTAACCGTCAGCGGCGGAGCGATACGGCCCTGGCCTGGCCGCGCACACAGGACGACGAGCAGGGGCTCCTCGGCGGGGGCGTCGAGTACGCGTCGCCTGCGCTCAAGACGCTCCTGGAACGCCTCCAGGAGCCCGCCCACTACACGCTCCTGGACCTCGGCCCGCCGATGGGCGCGAACGTGGACGCGTTCGCGCACATTCACTGCTCGCTCTACATCGAGGACCTGCACCGGGTATTGAGCGGGTACCCGCCTCGCAGCGAGGACGAGGGGCAGTTCTCCCCGGAGGCCTTCGAGCAGCTCATCGCGACCCGCACCAAGGCCCCCTTCGACCTCATCCTCGCCTGGGACCTGCTCAACTACCTGGAGGCCGCGACGGTCAAGGCCATCATGAGCCGCGTGGTACGCCGCTGCCGCCCGGGAACCCTGCTGTTCGCCCTGACCTTCATGGGCCGCGAGATCCCCTCCCAGCCCGGCGTGTGTCGTATCGTCGGGGGGACGCGCCTGCGCATCGACCCGGGCTCCGCGCAGAGCATGGCCAACCCGCGCCCGAGCCCGACGACTCTGGAGCGCATGATGGCGGGGTTCCGCCTCCAGCACTCGTTCCTGTCTCAGGTAGGGGTGCAGGAATACCTGTTCGGCCTCGCGTAGGGCGGGATGCAATCCCGCCGAACAGGGGGGTAATGTCTGACACAGTCTGACACCACTTTTCCCTCTCAGGCCTGCGGCTTGAGCCGCTCAGTGAGGTCGGTCAGGGCCCGCTCGAAGAGCGGGGTGTCGTCCAGGATCTCGGCCGTCTTCTTGCGCAGCTCCGCCGCCAGCCCGTACTCCGTGGTCTCCACCACCTTGGCGCCCGCGCGATCGGTGAAGAGGTAGACGCCGGCCGGGCTGATCCAGGCGAGGCGTGCGCGCACCGGGCGCTCCTGGTCGCGGTGGAATTCCACCCAGGCGCCGACGGAGAGCTCGGCGGCCATGTCGTTGTACTCGTCGTAGACCTCCTCGACCTCGGGCTCGGCCTCCAGCCCGGGCACCACGATGCCCTCCTCGCGCGACGGTTCCGCGGCCGTATCGCCGGCGGGCTCGACGAGCGCATCTCGCGCGCCGAGCTCGTTCAGCATGGTGCGCACGGCGATGGCGCTCGCCACCTCCCCGGCGTTGCACCCGCCCATGCCATCGGCCAGCACGAGCGCGCCGATCCGCGGGTCGTAGCCGATGGTGTCCTCGTTGTGCGAGCGCTTCTTGCCGACGTCGGTGCGGGCGACGATGCCGAGCGCAGCGCTCAGGTCCACGTCGGCGCCGTCCACCGCCTCGAACGGGGCGCGCACCTCGGCCAGCAGCACCGAGATGTTGTCGTTGCCGCCCGCCTCGTTGGCGAGCTGGATGAGACGGTCGGCCGCCGCCTCCAGGTCGCTGCGCCGTCCCTCGAGGGCGGCCTTGATGACGTCGTCCTCGACGAGGTCGGTCAGCCCGTCCGAGCAGATGAGATACAGATCCCCGCGCCGCACCGGCTGCTCCTTCAGGTCGGGTATGCCCTCGGCGCCGCCGTCCAGCGCCCGCGTCACCACGTTCTTGCGCACCTCGCGCTTGGCTTCCTCCGGGGTGTAGAAGCCGCGCTCGATGAGCTGCTGGGCGAGGGAGTGGTCCACCGTGATCTGCTCCAACGCGCCTTCGCGCAGACGGTACAGGCGCGAGTCCCCCACGTGGGCGGCGCTGATGCGATTGTCATGGAAGGACGCGACGACCACGGTGGCCCCCATGCCGGCGCACTCGGGCCGCCGCCCCGCGGCCATGCCGATGGCGGCGTTGGCCCGCGCGATGGCACTGCGCAGCTTCTCCGTGCGTGACGGCGCGGGGGGCTCGGCGGGCTCGGTTTGCTCCGGCTCGGACGCGGGACCGCCCGCGTCGGCGCCGGGCGGTCGCACGGCCGCGGCGTGGTACCCGGCAAGCTCGGTGGTGAGCTTCTCGCGTTCCTCCTGCGGCACGGAGGCCATCTCCATGCCCTTGTGCAAGCGCTTGATGAGACCCGGCAGCATTTTCAGCAGCTCGCTGCGATCATCGGACGACTTCTTCGGGGTGACGCTCCAGATGAGATCGTCCATGGTGGAGAGTCCCCACTGCCAGTCTTCACCCTCGTCACCCGCCTGGGAGTATGCGAGAGCCAGAAACTCCTTCCAGTACTGCTCGAAGAACGCGCGCAGTGCGTGCGGTATCTCCTCCGCATCGAGGCGCTGCTGAACGTGCTGCTGCGCGGTATGGCGCGCGGCGCGAAGGTTCTCCCGGCTCTCGATGAAGCCGGTCTCCTCTTCCGCCACGGCCTCGGCGTGCTCGTCCTGGTCCCGGAGAAACTGCTCGAGCTCCGCCAGCAGCTCGTTGAAGATCTGAACGTCGTCGGTGAAATCGTTCAAGATCCGGTGGACGATCTCCTCGGCCTTGCGAAACAGCGTCTCGGCGTCTTCGTGCTTCTCCTGCCACCCGATACCGGCCTCGGCCAGCGCATTCAGGAGCCGGCGAGCCGGGTGGAAGCGCCGCGAGAAGAACTGCGGATCGACCATCGCCACCTTGACGAACGGAATCTGCAACCGCCCTATGAGAGCCTTCATGCTGTCGGGCAGATTGCGGTCGTCGAAGATGAAGTCGAACATCATCGCGACGATGTCGACCAGTTGCCCATCGAGCTGGCTCATGCCCTGGGCGGCCTCGCTGCTCTTGAGCGAGTGCAGCACGTTGACCCTGCCGGACGTGTCTTCGTCCTGGGCGCCGGCGGGGATCTGCTTCTGCAGATCGGTGAGCGCGCGCAGCACCGTAGGCGCGGGCGGCGGGCGCGTGCTGGCGCCGCCCTCGCTGCCGCCCACGCTCATGAGCTGGCACAGGGCGTTGTACAGCTCCTGGGGGGACATGTCGCCTGCAGGGGCGCCGCCCCCCGCATGTGCGGCGGCGTGGCTTTCGCCGGCGGCGCCTGCGCGCTCCCGCGGGCCGGCCGGCGGCTTTTTGATCCCCGTTCGGATCTGGGGCAGGACGCCCTGCTCGAGCAGGTACCGGTTGAGCTCCTGGTACACCGAGGGCAGCTCGCCCAGCATGTGCTTGTCGAAGAGCTTGAGGACGATGAGCTTCACCTCGAGGGGCGCCTCGATGGCCTGGCATGCCTTGCGGAATGCGTCGCACACCGCCTCCGGGCCCATCGGGTTGGTGGAGCGCTCGAGCTTGGGATCCCGAAGCAGCACACCGATGCGCTGGTCGAGCGCGAAAAGCTCCTTCTTGCACTGCGTCTTCACCTTGTTGACCATGTTGCTGACGGCCAGCGATTCCTCCAGATCGCCGTCGTCCATGAGGTCCAGCGAAGACTCGTCGAAGGCGAGGAACTCCGGCGACTGTTTCTGCCGGCGCTTGGGTCGCGCCGGTTCCGTGGACACGTTGCCGAGATTGTCCTTGAACGCGTTCTCGATGGCGTTGCGCTGCAGGCGCACCTCGCGCATGGCCTCGAAGTACAGCGTCCGCACATTGTTGCTCTCCGCCTTCTCGGCCAGATCGAAGAGAGCATCGTCGACTCTGTCCAGTAAGCTCGACAGGGCGCTCGAAAGCAGCTCGGTAGCACGCCGCACGCACTCGCGCAGGAGCGCCTCCGATCGGCCGGCCGGCTTGCCCGGGGAACCTTTGCCCCCGGGCGCGTTCACGTACTCGTTCAGGTGAACGACGTTCGCACTCTGTTCACTCTTCTCGGCGCTCAAGGCTCAAGCTCCGCGTCTGTCAGGTCGGCGTCCTGCCGCGTCGGGTTCCCGCGCTCGCCACGCCCCCCGGGCGCGCTCGATGTCCCGCTGGACGGGACACGTCGATACTCGTTACAAGTTTCGTGCCACGGAATTCGCAGGCCACCGCAACGGTTTTCGTCCCCCCACATGAGAACCTTAGCCCCGATCACCGGCCTTCGGGCAAGGCTGCACGGCGCCCGCTGCCAACGCCGTTTACGATGGCAACGAGATGGGAACGAAACGAGCGCCGGTGAGGCGACAGTGCGACGGATTTCCGTCGATGTCCGGCGACAGCGCGGGCGCGGGCCGATTACAATATTCGGGCGTGTCACGCGCAAGGACGGTGGATGTCATGAGAGTTCAACGACTCGTCGAGGAGAAGCTCGCGGCGGGCCTCGCCCCCTCGCACCTGGAGGTCACGAACGAGAGTCACCGGCACAACGTGCCGCCGGGCTCCGAGTCGCATTTCAAGGTGGTGCTCGTATCAGATGCCTTCGCCGATCGGAGCCTGGTCGAGCGGCATCGGATGGTTCACGAGCTGCTCGCCGACCCGATGCGGCAGGGGATCCATGCCCTGGCGCTGCATACCTACACCGCGCGGGAGTGGCGGGAGCGTCACGGGGGCGCCCCCGACTCTCCGCCCTGCCTGGGCGGTGGCGCGCGCAAGCCCGCCTGACCGGCACCGGGAGGAGGGAGCATGGCAACGCCTAGCGCGGGCAGGGCGCGGGCGGCGGCGCTCGCGGGGGCCTGGATGGCGCTGGCGGCACTGCCCGGCCAGCTCGATGCCCAGTTCCAGGTGCGGCCGTACGAGCCGCCGCCCACCATGCGCGCGGCGCAGATCCTCCCGCCGCACCTGCTCGCCTCCGACGCGCATCATGTGGGCAGCGAGGTCGAGATCAGCGGTAACTTCTTTCGTTTCACGGTGCACTCCGACTACGGAACCTATGAGCCCGCGTCGCTGGCGCTGCTCGAAGTTCGTGTCCACGAGATCACCACCTTGCGCCAAGCCATCACCCAGTACGAGCGCGGCGAGCGCAGTTTCACCGGTTCCCTGCAGGGGCAGGCGCGCTTCGCCGGCGAACCGCTCACCAGCTCGGATCTCGCCGCGGCGAACAGGGTGTTGAGCGCACCTCTGGTGGCCCCCGGCGAGCGCGGCGCCGCAGCGCGCGCGCCGGTGCGTCACGCCCATGCGGATCCGGTATTCGAGGCGCACAAGCGCAATGTCGCGGCGCTCTACGGGCTCGACGTGTATTCGAGCAACTCGACGGTCCAATCGTTCCTGGATACGGTGGCGGCCGCACGCAGCGAAGGCCGGTTCACCGCCGGCGCGGCCAGCTTCATCCTGACCCCTCCTGATCGCGAGCGAAAGATCGAGGGCGGCGCGCTCGAGGCCAAGGTGGCGAGCCGGATCCGCTCGAACAGCCGCGCAGACTTGGCGCTGTGGCTCGAGCGCGAGCTGGCCGGCATCGGCGCCGACCCGGGGCTGCGCCGGCGCTTCATCGAGCACCCGCATCTGTCCCCGCGCCATCAGAGCGCGCTCGTGGTCTATCTCGGGTATCTCGAGGGGGTCGCGCAGCGCGAGCTTCTGATCCGCGCGGCCCTGGACGCCCGCAACGAGCGCGACGCGCTGTCCTACGAGCAGCTCGCGCGCATGCTGGCGCTCTATCACGCACAGCTCGAGAAGCTCGATCGCTTGCAGGCGCAGGACCGGTCTCTACCGGTCGCAGTGACCATCAGCCGGGCCCTCGTGATCGCCCTGCCGGTGGACATCATCTACTGGAGCGAGGAGGCCGAGGCGGTGTTCGGCGCCCTGGAAGCGCGCGCACGGTCGCCGGACTTCTCGCGCCGCGAGGTGGTCTCGAGCGGCATCCTCACCGACACGGCAAAGCGCCAGCTCGAGGCGCTCGTGTTCGACTACCGAGAGCGGTTCCTGCTGCGGCGCTGAATGCCGCCGGGCGGCGACTCGGGGGCCGGCACCGCCGCACGCCGCGCCGGCCGCTGAGCAGCGCAAAGACGAGACCACCGCATCATGCACGCGCGCACCCGAAAGGAAAGCCTCAACTTCAACAAGCTTCACAAGCGCCTGCGCCGCAACGTGGGCCGCGCCATCGAGGACTACCGCATGATAGAGGAAGGCGATCGGGTGATGGTCTGCCTCTCCGGCGGCAAGGACTCCCACACGCTGCTCGACATTCTGGAGCACCTGCGGCGCAGCGCACCCGTGCGCTTCGAGATCCTCGCGGTAAACCTCGATCAGAAACAGCCCGGCTTTCCACCGGCGGTGCTTCCGCAGTACCTGCGCCGCCTCGGCGTGCCGTTTCACATCCTCGAGCAGGACACCTACAGCACGGTCAAGCGTGTGATCCCGGAGGGCAAGACCATGTGCGGGCTGTGCTCGCGCCTGCGCCGCGGGGCGCTTTACCGCTTCGCGGGCGAGCACGGAATCACCAAGATCGCTCTGGGCCACCATCGTGACGATCTGATCGAGACCCTCTTTCTCAACATGTTCTTCGGCGGCGCGCTCAAGAGCATGCCCCCGAAGCTGCTGACCGACGACGCAAGGCACGTCGTCATCCGCCCGCTTGCGTATTGCCGCGAGCGCGACATCGCGGCGTACGCAGCCGTCAGAGAGTTCCCCATCATTCCCTGCAACCTGTGCGGCTCGCAGGAGCACCTGCAGCGCAGGGCCATCAAGGACATGCTGCGCGATTGGGAGCGAACGCACCCCGGGCGCGTGGAGACGATCTTTGCGAGCCTCCAGCACGTGGTGCCGTCGCACCTCGCGGACACGAGCCTGTTCGATTTCCAGAGCTTGGGCGCGGCGGACGAAGACGGCGCGCGGGGCGGCCGCTGGCTGGTGTGATCGGGAGCAGCTCAGCCCTCGGACGGGCCGACCGGCGCGCGCAGCCGCTTCTTCTCGCCCCGGCGGCGCTTCTCCGCCACACGCTGACGCTGCGACGCGCGCGAGGGGCGCGTCTTGCGCCGCGGCCGCGGACGCTCCGCCGCCCGCCGGATGAGGGCGGCCAGACGCTCCAGCGCGTCCTGGCGGTTGCGCTCCTGGGTGCGGAAGCGCCGCGCGTCGATGACCAGCACGCCGGCGCGATTGATGCGGTTGCGCGCCAGACGCAGAAGGCGCTCGCGCACCTCGGCAGGCAGCGACTGCGAGTGGCGCACGTCGAAGCGAAGCTGCACCGCCGTCGCCACCTTGTTGACGTTCTGGCCCCCCGGCCCTGAGGCGCGCACGAACCGGAGCGCGATCTCGGCCTCGTCGAGGGCGATGGTGGGCGTGATCTGGAGCATGTCCCGTAGATGAGGGCGCAGGCGCGAAGGCTCAACGCCCGGGCGCCGCTGCACGGGCGGCGCCGGGCCCAGGGGCCGGGCGCGGCCGGCGCGCGCGGGGGCGGCGCGTCCGCCCCGGGTCTCTGTGGCACCCGTGGTCGGCTGGGACTATACTATGCGTGCTGCAGTTGGTTGGATTCGATCGCATTGGATGTTCCCACGGATACTCCCTGCAATCCCTCCTCAGAGCTGCACGCACTGAAACTGCTTAATTTATCAGGTTGTCAAGAGGAAGTAATTCATGCCCACTGGTACTGTGAAATGGTTCAATGAAACCAAGGGTTACGGCTTCATCGCCCCGAAGGACGGCGGTGACGACGTGTTCGTGCACTACTCTGCTATCGAAGGCAGCGGCTTTCGCACTCTGAGCGAAGGCCAAAGCGTGAGCTTCGAGGTCCAGCGCGGACCGAAGGGGCTGCAGGCCACCAAGGTGGTTCTAGAAACGTAGAACTCCAATACGGGCACCCTACATCGACGAAGCCCCCGCCCCGGCGGGGGCTTCGTTTTTTGTGCTTCGCTGATTCCTTCTCGCAAGGCCTGGGACCGTCGTTCCCAGCCGCGCGCTTCCCGAGCGTTACAGCTTTGCCGTGCCCGGCCGATAGGTGCAGCATCCGCCGGCGGCCGGAGGTGAGAAAGCCGCACCGCGCGGGCCGGCGCTCGACGCAGCAGGTACGAAGCAGTCGGGGGCGAGGGTCATGACAGAGCCGACGACGACGGACAGACGCGGCTACCCGCGTGTGCCCGCCCGATTCCCGGTCAGGCTTTTCGGGCAGGATGGCGCAGAGCTGCCCGTGCGCACCCTCGATATCGCCCCCGGGGGCGTCAAGCTCCAGTGCGACCGGACCACAGCCTACGGCCTCTCCCACCGCGTCGGCCCCATCGAGCCCGATCAGTCACCCGATCTGCGCGTCGAGTTCGAGCTGCCGCTGGCAGCGGGCAGCATTCACGTCGCGGCGCGCTGCCGGATGATCTACCTCTACATCCTCCCGGAGGACGACACCGCCGCCCTCGGCGTGGAGTTCATCGATCTCCCGCCGGATACGCACTCGGCGCTCGAGCAGTTCCTGGAAGAGTCCATCACCCACGCCTGAGCGGACCCGCGCCCCTGCGCGCCAGCCCGAGCCGATGCGGAGGGCGAGCGGCGCAGCGCACGGCCCGCGCCCCCGGGGGCGGCGCTCAGTTCACGGTGATCAGCTCGACGTCGAAGATGAGGGTCTCGTTGGGACCGATGGCGCCCCCCGCCCCGCGTTCACCGTAGGCCAGCTCGGGCGGCACGAAGAGACGCCACTTGTCGCCCTCCTGCATGAGGGGCAGCGCCTCCTGCCAGCCCTCGATGGTCTCGTCCACCTGCAACGTGGTCGGCTCCCCGCGCGAGTACGAGCTGTCGAACTCGCTGCCGTCCAGGAGCTGGCCCCGGTAGTGAACCACCACCGAGTCCTCGGCGCCCGGGCTCTTGCCGCTGCCCTCCTCCAGCACCTTGTACTGGAGGCCGCTGGGCAGCGCCACCACCCCGTCCTTGGTCTTGTTCTCGGCCAGAAAATCCTGCCCGCTCTTCAGATTCTGCTCGGCCTGGGCCTGCTGCCTGTTCTGAATCTCCTGCTGGTACGCCTCCACCGCCGCCTGCAGCTGGTCCAGCGGGAGGCGGTACTCGGCGCCGCCGACGGCGTCCTGGATGCCGGCCGCCATCGCCGGCCCGTCGATCTCCACGCCCTGTTGCTCGAGCTGCGCGGCGATGCGCTGGCCGTACTGGAGGCCGAGGGCATAGCTGAATATCTGCTGGTTGCTGCTGATCTCGGGCTCTTCCTGCGCGTACGCCCCCAGGGGAAACGCGACCGCAATCAGCAAAGGCAAGAATCTGGCATTCATGACGACTCC
The DNA here is from genome assembly GCA_964585725.1 of uncultured Ectothiorhodospiraceae bacterium. Classification (GTDB taxonomy): domain Bacteria; phylum Pseudomonadota; class Gammaproteobacteria; order HK1; family HK1; genus CAZPFD01. The sequence goes on from CAZPFD010000049.1 coordinate 14,102, forward strand.
TCTGATGGCTGGGAGCGACGGCGCATGGAGAAGTGACTGGGTCCCGATCGAGGGCGTACGCCGTCGCAGGCTCGACGGGGAACTCACCGGTCTCAGTGTAGATCATCCCGCAAACGTTGGCCCCGGCAAATTGTGGACCGTGCCCCGCGAACAGCGTTCCCCGCCGCCCGCGCCGATGGCGCTCCGGAGCGTGCACACGGGCCTTGCGGTATGCGCGAAGGCTGCGGGTCCGCGAGTGCGCCCCGGGCTCCGCCACGCCCATATAACCACCCAGAATAACCTTATGGCGCTTTCTTCTTTCCCTCCGCCGCCGGCGTCTGGTTATAGTCGCCCGGACGCTGGGGGCGTGCGCGCTCCCGCAGAGCCCGAGTCCATCGAGAAGGCGCCGGATGTATCGCTACGACCACCACGACCAGAGGCTCGTCGACGAGCGGGTCGCCCAGTTCCGCGATCAGGTGCGGCGCTACCTGAACGGCGAGCTCAGCGAGGAGGAGTTCAAGCAGCTGCGCCTGCGCAACGGGCTCTACCTCCAGCTCCATGCGTACATGCTGCGCGTCGCCATCCCCTACGGGCTGCTCTCGGCGCGCCAGCTGCGCATGCTGGCCCACATCGCGCGCAGCTACGACCGCGGCTTCGGCCACTTCACCACGCGCCAGAACATCCAGTTCAACTGGCCCGAGCTCGAGTGCGTGCCCGACATTCTCGCGCTCCTGGCGAGGGTGCAGATGCACGCCATCCAGACCAGCGGCAACAACGTGCGCAACGTGACCGCCGATCCGCTGGCGGGCGCGGCGCCGGACGAGATCGCCGATCCCCGACCCTACTGCGAGATCCTGCGCCAGTGGTCCACCCTGCACCCGGAGTTCACGTGGCTGCCGCGCAAGTTCAAGATCGCCGTGACCGGCGCGCGCGAGGATCGCGCGGCGGTGCGCCTGCACGATATCGGCTTCCGCCTGGTGCGCGGGGGGGCGGGCGAGCTCGGATTCGAGGTGCTGGTCGGCGGCGGCATGGGGCGCACGCCGGTCGTCGCCAAGGTTATTCGCGAGTTCCTGCCCGAGGAGCATCTGCTCACCTACACCGAAGCGATCATGCGCGTCTACAACCTGCTCGGGCGGCGCGACAACATCCACAAGGCGCGCATCAAGATCCTCGTCAATGCGCTCGGCATCCAGGCGTTCCGCGACCAGGTGGAGCAGGAATGGCAGGGGATGCTGGCATCCGGCGTGCGCCTGGGCCGCGACGAGATCGAGTACGTGCGCGGCTTCTTCCGCGCTCCACCGTACGAGGCGCAGGCGCCGGCGGGCGGCGCCGCCTTCCAGGCACATCTCGAGGCGGACGCCGGATTCGCGGCCTGGGCGCGGCAGAACACCCGCGCCCATCGCGTGCCCGGCTATCGCATCGTGTACCTGTCGCTCAAGGCGCCGGGGCAGCCCCCGGGCGATCTCACCGACCGGCAGATGGAAGCGGTGGCGGACCTCGCCGAGCGCTTCAGCTTCGGCGAGATCCGCGCCACCCACGATCAGAACCTCGTGCTCGCGGACGTTCGCGAGTCGGAGCTCCATGAGCTATGGCGCTCGCTGCGCGAGCTGGAGCTCGCGACCCCCAACATCGGCACGCTCACCGACGTCATCTGCTGCCCGGGGCTCGATTACTGCTCGCTCGCGAACGCGCGCTCCATCCCCGTCGCGCAGCAGATCAGCGCGCGCTTCGACGAGCTCGATCGCCTGTACGACCTGGGCGAGATCCGCGTGAAGATGTCCGGGTGCGTGAATGCCTGCGGGCATCATCACGTGGGCCACATCGGCGTGCTCGGAGTCGAGAAGAAGGGGCGGGAGTGGTACCAGATCACGCTCGGCGGCTCGGCGGGCGACGACGCGGCGCTCGGTGAGCGCCTGGGCCCCGCGGTGGAGAAGGAACGCGTCGCCGAGGTTATCGAGCGCATCGTCGAGGTGTACGTGGCGCGGCGTGAAGCGGGCGAGCGTTTCATCGACACGTACCGGCGGATCGGGCTCGATCCCTTCCGGGAGTCGGTCTATGCGGATCATTCGCAATCGGACAATCGTAGACGACGCCTGGCAGCATGCGCCTGAGGCGGGTCCGCTGCCCGCGGGCGGCGTGATCGTGCCCCTCGCGCGCTGGCATGCGCAGCGCGCCGAGCTGCTGGGGCGCACGGACGGCGTGGGCGTGCGCCTGCGCGGCGAGGACGATCCCTACGCCCTCGCGCGGGATCTTCATTGCCTGGCGGTGGTGGCGCTGGAGCTGGGCAAGTTCAACGACGGGCGCGTCTTCTCCCAGGCGCGCATCCTGCGCGAGACCCTGGGCTACCGCGGGGAGCTGCGCGCCGTGGGCGACGTGCTCCGCGACCATCTGGCTGCGCTCGAGCGCTGCGGCGTCGACGCCTACGAGCTGCCCGCGCACCGCGACCTGGACGACGCGCTGCGGGGCTTCGACGAGATCTCGGTGGCCTATCAGCCGCCGGGCGCGGACGCAGAGCTCATCTTCCGCCGCCGCGTGCGCGAGCGCCGGGCGGCATCCGGCGCAACGCGCCCGTGATCAGACACGCGACCAGGAACGAGACGCAGCGACCATGACCACGCACGGGACGGACATCGAGCATCACGCCCGGGAGATGGAGAGCTGGGACCCCCAGGCGGTGCTCGCGTGGGGCCTCGAGCGCTTCGCGCACATCGCCCTCTCCTTCAGCGGCGCCGAGGACGTGGTGCTCGTGGACATGGCGGCGCGCATCGACCCCGAGGTCCGCGTGTTCTCGCTGGACACCGGACGCCTGCACCCGGAGACGTATCGGTTTCTCGACCGCGTGCGCGAGCACTACGCCATCGAGCTCGAGGTGCTCTCGCCCGACGCGGCCGCGGTGCAGGACCTGGTGCGCCGCAAGGGGCTGTTCAGCTTCTATCGCGACGGGCACGGCGAGTGCTGCTCGATCCGCAAGGTCGAGCCGCTGCGGCGCAGGCTGCGCACCCTGGACGCGTGGGTGACCGGCCAGCGCCGCGACCAGAGCGCGAGCACCCGGGGCGGGCTTCCCGTGGTGCAGCGCGATGCGGCGTTCTCGACGCCGGAGCGCGCGCTGTGGAAGCTCAACCCCCTCGCCACCTGGAGCTCGGCGCAGGCCTGGGCCTACATCCACGAGTTCGACGTCCCCTACAACGAGCTGCACGAGCGCGGCTTCGTGAGCATCGGCTGCGAGCCCTGCACGCGGGCCGTGCTGCCCAACCAGCACGAGCGTGGGGGCCGCTGGTGGTGGGAGGACGCGGCGGACAAGGAGTGCGGGCTGCACGCCGGCGCGCCGGGCGGGCCCGGGCTCAAGGTCGTCAAGTAGCTCGGGAGCGGCGGGCGACGGCGCGACGGCGCGCGATGCCCGGGCTTCACCCGCAGCCGCGCCGGTAGCCGCGATGCGCAGAAGGCCGTGAGGAGATCCCGACCCATGACTCGGGTCACGCTGGTCAAGAAGGTGAAGGCCGACGGCAGCGCCTGCCGCAAGTGCGCGGACGTGCTCGAGCGGCTGGAGCACGATGGGCTCATGGGCGCCATCGACCGCGTGGTGGTGGCCGACGAGGGCGACCCGTGCAGCGAGGGAATGCGCCTCGCCGCGCGCCACGGCGTCGCCCGGGCCCCTTTCTTCCTGGTCGAGGACGAGAGCGGGCGCACCCGGGTACATACGGTCTACTTTCAGCTGCGCCGCGAGCTCCTGACCCGCATTTCCAATAAGAGGTTGCCACTGGCATCGCCGCACCCGCTGTAACATGGCCTCGGTTTCATTCACGGCTCGAGGAGGCCATGAGCGACGGCGATGCGCTGCAACGATTCGTCATCGAACGCTCCAGGGTACGCGGCGAGCTCGTGCACCTCGATGCGACCTGGCGCGCACTGCTGGCGCGCTCCGAGTATCCGGAGCCCGTGCGCGAGGTGCTGGGCGAGGCGCTCGCCGCAGTGGCATTGCTGGCCGCGACGGTGAAGAGCGACGGCTCCATGACCTTGCAGATGAACGGCGAGGGCCCGTTGAAGCTGCTCGTGGTGCAGGCGTCCCGGCGCACCCAGCTGCGCGGGCTGGCGCGCTGGGAGGGGAGCGTGCGCCGGGGTTCCCTGAACGCGCTGCTCGGCTCCGGGCGGCTGGCCATCACCATCGACCCCGGCGAGGGCCGGCGCCGCTATCAGGGCATCGTGGATGTCGCCAGGGACTCGGTGGCCCAGGTCGTGGGCGATTACTTCGATCGGTCGGAGCAGCTCCCCACACGACTCTGGCTCGCGTGCGACGCCCGGCGCGCAGCGGGGCTGCTGCTGCAGAACCTGCCCGGCGACTCACCCGACGAGGACGCGTGGCGGCGCAGCGTGCATCTGGCGAGCACGGTGACGCGCAAGGAGCTCCTCGCGCTGCCGGCACCGCGACTGCTGCGGCGCCTCTTCTACGAGGAGGACGTGCGCCTGTTCTCGGGCGATCCGCTGTACTTTCGCTGCGGCTGCTCGCGCGAGCGGGTGAGGGCCATGCTCACCGCTCTCGGCGAAGGCGAGGTCAAGAGCACCCTCGCGGAGGAGGGCGTCATATCGGTGCGCTGCGAGTTCTGCAACGCCGCGTACGAATTCGACGCGGTGGACGTCGAGCAGCTCTTCGCGGCGCGCGGGCAGCCCCAGGTCGGCGACACCCGCCACTGAGAACATGGGGCTCGGGTCGACGCTCGGCCCCGCCCTGCGGGGCTTGCGACTCCGCTGC
>CAZPFD010000050.1:0-15612 GCA_964585725.1 uncultured Ectothiorhodospiraceae bacterium
CCGCCATCACGTTGGTGTAGGCGTTGTTGTCGAGCCCTCCGTGCTCGCTCGGATCAGCGCCCGGGTAGGCAGTATGGTACTCGTCGGGCCCCATGACGCCCTTGATCTCGTAGCGCCCGATATCTTCGTTGAAGGATGCGATGCTTGCCCAGAAGCGCGCGATCTCGAGCAGCATCTCGGTGCCGTAGAAGTACAGGAATTCGTGATCCTCGGTAACCTGATAGTAGTGCCAGACGTTGTAGGCGATCGCTGCGTTGATGTGACGCTGGCGGTGCGAATGGTCCGGTATCCAGCGGCCCGACCGCGGGTTGAGATGTAGCTTCTGGCTCTCCTCGCGCCCGTCGCTGCCGCTCTGCCACGGGTACATGGCGCCGGCGTAGCCTGCGGCCTCCGCCGCGCCCCGCGCCGCCGGCAGGCGCCGGTAGCGGTAACGAAGCAGCGCGCGTGTGAGAACCGGCAAGCGCAAGTTGAGGAAGGGAAAGATGAACAGCTCGTCCCAGAAGATGTGCCCCCGATAGGCTTCGCCATGCCAGCCGCGTGCGGGGGCTCCCACGTCCAGGTCGATGCTGTGGGGGGACACTGTCTGCAACACGTGGAAGACGTGTACTCGAAGCTTCAAGAGTGTTTGCGGGTCGTCGGTATCGACGTCGACATCGCACTCGTCCCACAAGTGTCTCCAGGCGACCCGGTGCGATGCGAGCAGCTCGTCGAAGCGGCCCATTCCCGTCACGCAATCGCGCGCCGCCAAAGCCGCCTCCGAGACCGCCTGATCGCGGGAAGTGTAGAGCGCGAGCGCCTTTTCGACGACGAGTGACTCGCCCCGGCTCATGTCCAGCTCAATCTCTTGAGCTATCCAGTTCTGGCGTTCGACCGCGCGTCGCTCCGTGCGCAGGCTGGTGCCGTCGCGATAGACGCGTGTGCGTGCGGCTTGTGCGATTTCGAGCCGGGACTGCTTGGTCCGGATGTGCAGGCCGATGACGTCGTCGGAGATGCTCCGCGCCTCCAAGGGCTCGAGGTGCTGGCCGTTGAGACCCCGGTAGCGTTCGACTCCAGCGTTCGTCACCGTCCCGTCCAGTGCGGATTGCACGGTCAAGCAGCCCGACCAGTCCTCCGCCGTGATCCGAATCGCCAGAGCCGCTTGGTGCGGATGGGCCATGCTGACGAGCCGGCGCTCTTGCCAGCAGGTGGTCCGTCCATCACCGTCGCGGAATCTCAGGGTGCGGGTAAGCAGCCCTTCCTTGAGCTCGAGCGCCTGGCGATATTCGAGGATCGTCACGTCGTCGATACGGTGCCAGGGGCCGCCGTCGACGCGATAGGTGACCGGCAACCAGTTGGGTACGTTCACCAGGTCCTCGTTCTCGACGTCGCGTCCGGCGATGCGGGTCACGAGGCGGTTATATCCCCCTGAAAGGTAGGTTCCCGGGTAGTGCACCCCGTCTGCGGAGTTCTCGGGGCCCGCGCCGCGCGTGGCGAAGTAGCCGTTGCCCACCGTGCACAGCGCTTCGCGCAGCTTTTCTTGAGCGGGGGCGTAATCTTCGTAGACCAGCGACCAGCCGGGCACGATCAGATCTCCTCGTTCGTCCGCAGGGTTTCCGGACACCGACGCCGCTTCTCGGGATCCTCCGGGGCGTGGGTCGCCGTTGCGCTGTCGCCGGCGGCCGCCGCAGCCCCGCGGCGGCACGGCTGACAGGCCGGGTACGCTCAGCGCTCAGTCGGGCCTCTTGAGGCGGCTCCTGGCGTCGTCGATGGCGCGCTCCAGCTCGTCATGTGCCCGCTGGATCTCTTCCTTGTGCTCTTCCCACTGTTTCTCGGCAGCGCCCTTGATCTTTTCTCGCCTGCCTCGGAGCTCATCGTGCTTCGCGCGCAGCTTCTCGATGAACTCGTACAGAAATCGTCGGCGCTCGGGCTCGATGTTCTCCGCTTCCGCGCGGATCTTCTCGATCTCGGCCGCGCCTTGATTCAGCCCCGCTTCCAGCTTCTGCAAGTAGGCTTCTTTCGGATTCATGGTTTCGCTCCTCTCATCGATGATCGTGATCGTCCCTGCATCGGGGCATGCGCCGTCGATCAGTCGCCGCCTCCCGTGTCCTCGGCCTGGTCACGAATCTCTTCGATTGTGCGTCCGCTGACGACGGACTCCGCCTGGGTTGATACCGGGTTGCGGCGGGCATCCGCATGCTCGTCGTCCATCTTGAGCAGCAACCAGCGCTCGCCCTTGCCTTTTCGGATGCGTTGCAGGGTATATCCGCCCTCGAGCTTGCGGCCGTGCAGACGCACGGAGACGTGCCCGTCGGCCAGGGCGCGGTCCATGGGCTTGGGCTCGTTCTCGTCCCCGGTGATGTTGTCGTAACGACCCGTATCCCAGACTAGCACCGTGCCGGCCCCATATTCTCCTTCGGGGATCACGCCTTCGAAATCCGCGTAATCCAATGGATGGTCCTCGGTCGGGACCGCCAGACGCTTCTCGCGCGGATCCGTGGACGGACCCTTGGGCACGGCCCACGACTTGAGCACGTCGCCGACCTCGAGGCGAAAGTCGTAGTGCAGCGTGGACGCATCGTGCTTCTGAATGACGAATATAGGGTGATTGCCGCTCTTGCGCTTGCCGCCGCGCGGCTCGGGCGTGCGCGAGAAGTTGCGTTTGCCCCGATACGAGTCGGTGCCCATGGCGGGAAGCGGTGGCGAGGCAGAGCTCTCGCGCAAGCAAACCTGCGGAAACTCTACTCGAAGTCTCGTCCCGGCATTTGATCGGGATCAATCCGGTTCGGAACCGCAGGGAGACAGAGGCTGCACGCGCCTTGAGAAGCGCGGTTGCGTAGTTCGCCCAATCCGACGACGCGCGCCGCAGTGCACGGCGAAACCGGACAATTGACCCGGATCACGCCGTTACACTAACTTTGCTCGACGGCTGCTGTAGCTCACCTCGGGTTGATGGATGCGATTCCACGCTGCGCTGCTCCTGCTGTTCTTCACCGCCGCCGCACCCGCGGCGCCGGCAGTGCACGAATACCGCCTCGACAACGGATTCCAGGTGGTGGTCAAGCCGGACCGGCGGGCGCCGGCGGTGGCCGCTCAGGTCTGGTACCGGGTGGGCTCGCGCCACGAGCACGACGGGATCACCGGCCTCTCGCACATGCTCGAGCACATGATGTTCAAGGGCACGCCGGCGCATCCGGGCGGTGCGTTCTTCCGCCTGATCACCCGCCGCGGCGGCGACGCGAATGCGTTCACGGCGCGCGACTTCACGGCCTACATCGAGAGCCTGCCGAGCGATGCGCTCGAGCTCGCCCTCGAGCTCGAAGCCGACCGTATGGTGAATCTCGCGTTCTCGGAGAAGGGGCTTCGCCGCGAGCGGCAGGTGCTGATGGAGGAGCGGCGGCTGCGCACCGAGGACCAGCCGCGGCCGATGACCTCGGAGCACCTGTGGGCGGCGGCCTTCGTGCTGGGTCCGTACCGGCATCCGGTGGGCGGATGGATGGACGATATCGAGCACTACACCCTCGCCGACTTGCGCGCGTGGTACGAGCGCTGGTACCGGCCCGACAATGCGACCCTGGTCGTGGTCGGCGACGCGGAGCCCGCACGCGTGCGAATGCTGGCCGAACGTCACTTCGGCCCGCTCGCCCAGCGACCCGCCGAGCCCCTGAAGCCCAGAGCCGAGCCGCCCCAGCGCGGTGAGCGGCGGGTGCGGGTAAAGGCCCCGGCGGAGATCCCCTACGTGCTGATGGGGTACAAGGCGCCCTCGCTGGCGAGCACCGAGTTGCCCGGCGAGGCGTATGCGCTCGAGGTGCTCGCCGGTGTTCTCGATGCCGGTGACAGTGCGCGCCTCGCGCGCCACTTGGTGCGCGGCCGGGCGATCGCCGCCTCGGCGGGCGCTCGTTACGACCTCTATGCTGCGCGCGAGACCTTGTTGCTGGTGGACGGCACGCCGGCGGAGGGCGAGACGGTGGCGGGTCTCGAAGACGCTCTGCGCGAAGAGCTGGCGCGACTCCGAGCGGATCTCGTCCCGGAAGACGAGCTCGAACGTGTCAAGGCCCAGCTCGTGGCCGCCGACGTCTACGCGCGCGACTCCATCGAGCACCAGGCGTTCGAGCTCGGCATGCTCGAATCCGTAGGCCTCGGCTGGGAAACGGGCGAGGCCTACGCCGAGCGCGTCCGGGCAGTGACGGCGGAGCAGGTCCGCGCGGTCGCCCGCAAGTATCTGAGCGACGAGCGCCTCACGGTCGCCGTGCTCGAGCCTCAACCGGGTGCGGCACCGGCGGAGCGCGAAGTCGAAGCCGAGGGACCGGTGCCGTCGGCGATCCGCTGAGCCGGCGCAGGCGCCTGGCCGGCGCTATTAAACCGGTGCAAGCAAGAGGATGAGGCAGGCATGATGAACATCGCGAGGCGCACGCGCCTGCGGCTGGTGCTCGCGGCGGGGCTGTGTGGCTGCATCGCGGCGTCGGGCGCGTTGGCGCAACCCACGGTCCAATCCTGGACGACGCCGAACGGCGTGCGCGTTCTCTTCGCGCACACGCCGGAGCCGCCGATTCTGGACGTTCGGGTGGTGTTCGATGCGGGCAGTGCCCGCGACGGCGACCACCCCGGCCTCGCGCGGCTCACCAACGCCCTCCTCGATCAGGGTGCCGGTAAATGGAGCGCTGACGCCATCGCCGCGCGTTTCGCGCGAGTGGGCGCCCGCTTCTCGAATGGCGTCGATCGAGACCGGGGATGGGTCGCCCTGCGCACATTGGCGGAGTCGCGCTACCGCGAGCCGGCCTTGGCGACTCTCGCACAGGCCCTGGCAGCCCCTGCGTTTCGCACCACCGCTTTTCAGCGCGAACGCGCGCGTCTGGAGGTCGCGGCGCGCGAACGCCGCGAGCAACCCGGCGCGCTGGCCACCGACGCCTTCTATCGCGCGCTCTACCGCGAGCATCCGTATGCGCATCCCCCCGCGGGCTCGCCCGAGAGCGTGGCCGCCATCGAGCACGCCGACGTGGTGGCCTTCCATCGCAACCACTACGTGGGAGCAAATGCGGTGATCGCGGTAGTGGGGCCGCTCGCTCGCGGGGAGGCGCAAGCCATCGCGCGCCGGGTCGTCCAGGACCTCCCGCAGGGCGAGCCCGCGCCCGACTTGCCCGAGGCGAGCGCGCCGGATGCTCCCGGCACCGTGCGTGTACCGCGCGCGGGGGCGCAGGCGCACATCGTCCTCGGTCAGCTCGGGATCGCGCCGCAGAGCGATGAGCGCTTCCCGCTCTATGTCGCCAACCACGCCCTGGGCGGCGGCGGGCTCACCTCGCGGCTCGCCGAGGCGGTGCGCGTGCAGCGGGGCCTCGCCTACAGCGTGTACAGCACCTTCCAGCCGCTGGCACGGCGCGGTCCCTTCGAGATGCGTGCGCAGACGGCACTGGCGCAGGCGGATTCGACGCGCGAGGTCATGCTGCGGACGCTCGAGCGTTTCCTGGAGAAAGGACCGACGGAGGAAGAGATCGCCCTGGCCAAGTCCGACCTCGCCGGAGGCTTCCCCCTGCGCATCGACAGCAATGCCGAGCTGGTCGCACAGCTCGCGGTCATGGGTTTCTACGGGCTACCCGCCGATCACCTTCAGAGCTTCCCCAAACGCATCGAGGCCGTCGACGCGCAGCAGGCGTACGCGGCGTTTCGAACCCACGTCGATCCCTCGCGCCTGATCACGGTGGTGGTGGGCGCGCCCTCTTCCGGCTCGCCCTGACCGCCGACACGGCGAAACGCCCGTGCCGGCACCCGACGGGCCGCGGTGCGCGGCGGTGCGAGACTCTCCTGATCTGCGTCAATCGTAGCGAGCCGGGCGCATATAGCATGGCTGGGTGGACACGGACTTGATCCGGAGAGCGAGATGAGTGCACGGGAGCACGTTAGAGGACTGGAGACGCTGGACTCGGGCGACGTCGGTTTGGTGGGGGGCAAGAACGCCTCGCTGGGTGAGATGATTCAGCACCTGCGGGAGGCCGGCGTGCGGGTGCCCGAGGGCTTCGCGACCACGGCGCAAGCCTACTGGGATTTCCTGGAGGCCAACGCGCTGGAGGAGCGGATAGGGCGCGAGCTGAACCGGCTCAAGGACCGTGAGCAGAGTCTGAGCGAGACAGGGCACGCCGTACGGACGCTGTTCCTCGAATCAGAATTTCCGCGCGAGATCGCCGGTGCGATCATCGACGCTTACGCGAAGCTGGCCGAGCGCATCGGCCGCGAGGATCCCGATGTGGCGGTGCGCTCGAGCGCCACGGCGGAGGATCTCCCGGAGGCGAGCTTCGCAGGCCAGCAGGAAACCTACCTCAACATCCGCGGCGAGCGGGCGCTGCTCGATGCGTGCCGGCGCTGCTTCGCATCGCTGTTCACCGACCGCGCCATCATCTACCGGGAGAACCAGGGCTTCGATCACATGCAGGTGGCGCTCTCCGTGGGCGTGCAGCGCATGGTGCGCTCGGACGAAGCCGGGGCGGGCGTCATGTTCTCCATCGACACCGACACCGGATTTCCCGACGCGGTGCTCATCAATGCGAACTGGGGACTGGGCGAGACCGTGGTCCAGGGCACGGTGGATCCGGACGAGTACATGGTGTTCAAGCCGCTTCTCGGTGAAGACCGCTATCGTCCGATCATCGAGCGGGCGCTCGGAACGAAGAAGAGCAAGCTCGTCTATGCCGAGGAAAGCGAGACGCCCACGCGTCTGGTAGACACTCCCGCAGAGGAGAGGGGGCGCTACGTCCTGAGCGACGACGAGATCCTGGCCCTCGCGCGGTGGGCGGTCGCCATCGAGGCGCATTACGGAAAACCCATGGACATGGAGTGGGCGAAGGACGGCGCTGACGGCGCGCTCTTCATCGTCCAGGCCCGTCCGGAGACGGTTCAGTCGCGCAAGGAGGCGGGCTCGCTCAAGACCTACCGGCTCAAAGAGCGGGGCAAGCGCCTGGTCAGCGGGCACAGCATCGGCGACGCCATCGCCGCCGGCAAGGTGTGCAAGCTCGCCAGCGCCGCCGAGATCGAGCGCTTCGAGGACGACGCCGTGCTGGTGACCGAGATGACCGATCCCGACTGGGTGCCCATCATGAAACGCGCGGCGGCCATCATCACCGATCACGGCGGGCGCACCTCCCACGCCGCCATCGTCAGCCGCGAGCTCGGTCTGCCCGCCATCGTGGGCACGGGCCGCGCCACGGAGGTGCTGGAGGACGGCGCGCAGGTCACCGTATCGTGCGCCGAGGGAGACGAGGGGTTCGTCTACGACGGTGCGCTCGAGTTCGAGGCCGAGGACGTCTCGCTGGACGACATCCCCGAGACCAGAACCGACGTGATGCTCAACCTGGCCAACCCGGCTGCGGCGCTGCGGTGGTGGCGGCTGCCGGCCAAGGGGGTGGGACTGGCGCGCATGGAGTTCATCATCAACAACATCATCAAGATTCATCCCATGGCATTGGTGCACTGGGAGGATCTCGAGGATGCGCAGGCGCGCCGGCGCATCGCGGAGCTCACGGGCGGGTTCGATGACAAGCCGCGCTATTTCGTCGATACCCTCGCTTACGGCATCGCGCGCATCGCGGCGTCGTGTTACCCGGAGCCGGTCATCGTGCGCATGAGCGACTTCAAGACCAACGAGTACGCGGAGCTCATCGGAGGTCGCGCCTTCGAGCCCCACGAGGAGAATCCGATGCTCGGCTGGCGCGGGGCCAGCCGTTACTACGACGACGATTACCGCGAGGGGTTCGCGCTCGAGTGCCGGGCGCTGAAGAAGGTCCGTGAGGAGCTCGGTTTCGGCAACGTCGTCGTCATGATCCCCTTCTGTCGCACTCCGGAGGAGGCCGACAAGGTCCTCGAGGTGATGGCGGACAACGGCCTGCGGCGCGGCGACGGCGGTCTCCAGGTCTATGTGATGTGCGAGATCCCGTCCAACGTCGTCCTGGCCGCCGAGTTCGCCGAGCGCTTCGACGGCTTCTCCATCGGCAGCAACGATCTCACCCAGCTCGTTCTGGGGGTCGACCGGGATTCGGAGCGGTTGTCGCGGCTCTTCGACGAGCGCCATCCTGCGGTTACTCGCACCATCGAGACGGTCATCCGCGCCGCCAACGAGCACCGGCGCAAGATCGGGCTGTGCGGCCAGGCGCCGAGCGACCACCCCGACTTCGCCCGCCTGCTGGTCAAGGCGGGCATCGACTCGGTGTCCGTGAACCCGGACAGCTTCATCGCCGTCAAGCGACACGTGGCGGCGGCCGAGGCCGAGATGCGCTGAGGGCATCGCTCGAGCGCCGGGGCCCGCCTTCGACCGGCTCTCCGGCGAGCGTTGCCAGCCCGGCGGCGGATCGCTAACTTGTGAACGAGGCTGGGCCGGAGGCCAGGCAATCCAGGGAGAAAACCATGTCGAACATGCTCGCGCTGTACCAGTACGGCCAGTCGATGTGGCTCGACTACATCGATCGCGGACTGCTGCTCGACGGCGGGCTCGCGCGCCTGGTGGAGGAAGGCCTGCGCGGTGTGACCAGCAATCCGACCATCTTCCACAAGGCGATCAGCGGCGGCGATCAGTACGACGGCGCCATACGGGATCTCCTCCAGGCCGACCCCCAGATGGACGCGGAGACGCTGTACGAGTGGCTGGCGATACAGGACGTGCAGCTGGCGGCCGACATACTCCGGCCCGTGTACGAGAGCAGCGACGGAGCCGACGGCTTCGTGAGCCTCGAGGTCTCGCCCCATCTCGCCCGCGACACTGCGGGCACCATCGATGCGGCTCATCACCTGTGGCGCGCGGTTGATCGGCCCAACCTGATGATCAAGGTCCCCGCTACGGTCGAAGGTCTGCCCGCCGTGGAGCGCCTCATCGGCGCGGGAATCAACGTCAATGCGACGCTCCTGTTTTCGGTCGCGCGTTACGAGGAGGTCGCGGGCGCCTACGTCCGGGGCCTCGAGCGCCATCCGGAACCGGAGCGCGTGGCCTCGGTCGCGTCGTTCTTCGTGAGCCGTATCGACGGCAAGGTCGACTCCATGCTCGATGCGCTGGGCACGCCGGAAGCGAGGCGGCTGAAGGGCCGCGCGGCCATCGCCAATGCCAAGATGGCGTATCAGCGCTTCCGGGCGCTCACCCGCAGGGAGGCGTTTCGCGATCAGGTGGCGCGCGGCGCGCGCGTGCAGCGCCTGCTCTGGGGCAGCACCAGCACCAAGAACCCCGATTACTCCGATGTGCTCTATGTCGACGAGCTGATCGGCCCCGACACGGTCAACACGGTGCCGCCGCAGACGCTCGATGCGTTTCAGGCTCACGGCACGGTGGCGTTGACCCTCGAGGGCGGCGTGGAGCAGGCGCGCCGCGGCCTCGAGGCGCTGTCGGCATGCGGGATCGATCTCGACGCCGTCACCGCCGAGCTCGAGGGGGAGGGCGTGGCCGCCTTCGCCGAGTCGCATGACAAGCTCATCGCGGCGCTCGACGAGAAGCGGATTGCCGCCATGCGGGACTACGCCGGCGCTTGAGCGGTCTTTGTAGGTTCCTCGCGCAGTGCGCGCCGTGCCCACCGCCTTCGCGGTGGGTTTCGCGCCGCTCAATCCACATCCTGCGTCCAGGGCTGCATCGCGCCCGTGTTCGGCGGGATTTCATCCCGCCCTACGCGCGCCGCAGGCGCGGGGGACGCCCAGCTCCGGGAGAGCTCGGCGAGCTGCCCTGTCAGCGCCTCGAGGATACGGCTCTGCTGGTCCGATCCCCGGCCGCGCTGTGCCAGCTCGGCCGCGGGCAGGGGCTCGCCGAAGACGACGTGGATGGGGCGGAAAATGCGCGGCACCCGGCACCCGACCGGCATCGCCGCGTGGGCGCCATGGATGTAGACGGGTACGAGCTCGACGTCGAAGCTCGGCAGCAGTGCGGCGACGCCGGGTTTCAGATCCTGGAGCTCTCCGCTCGGCGAGCGGCACCCCTCGGGGAACCAGACCAGGCTTCGCCGGCGTCTGAGGACCGCCGCGCCCAGGCCCAGGCTCGAGAAGGCGCGGCCCTGCGGATCGATGGGCACCGCCTGGCCCAGCCGGGTGACGAGGCGCGTGAGCCGGTTGCGGAACAGGATGCCTGCCCAGCCCGCCCAATAGGTCTGGCGCACGCGCCGGTAGCCGAGCGCCACGCACAGCGCAAAGGGATCCAGATAACTCGTGTGGTTGGGTGTGAACACCAGCGGCGAGTCCGGGAGGTGTTCGCGTCCGTGCACCCGCAGCCGGAACAGCCCGCGCATCGTCAACCAGATCAAAGCGTACAAGGTGGGCGCGGCGATCCTGGCCGCCAGACCGAGCGGCCTCAGGTGCCGCCGCTGGCCGGCGCCGAGTGACTCGTCGCTTCGGTTGCTCCAGTTGCGCGTCCTGGCCATGGCGTCAGTCGAGCCGGAGCGGGCACGCTGTGGGCCCGCAGGCGAGCTCCCATCGGGTACGCGTTGTAGCAGCTCTCGTCAGCGAAGGCCAGCTTCCCTTCGGTAGCTGGTCAGACATTGCATGACCGAGCACCAGGTCGGGGCGTGAGAAATGCGGGCTTATTCTCAGCGTACCAGCAGCGCCGCACAAGGGAGCTCCTCGCGTAGCTGTCTGATGATCTCGGGCGACAGCAGCCGCTCGCCGCCGCCCAGCACCAGGATGTCCGCACCCTCGCGCCGAGTGGCCCTCAGCACGTGCTCCAGCCCGGGGGCGGGCAGCCGCCGGTAGAGAGCGGGTGTCGCGCCGAGCAGCTCCTGCGCGCGTTCGCGCAAGGTGTCCTCCGCCTGCTCGGTGCTGCTCGCCGCCAGAAACACCGTGATTCGATGGCCGCTGGCACGGGCGAGGCGAAGCGCGATCTCGAGCGCGCGTGCGCTCTCATCGGAGCCGTCGTAGACGACCGCAACGGAGCCGCTCGCGGCCGCGGCCTGCCAGGCGGCGCGCGTGCGGGAATGCAGCACGGCGCGAAGCGGCCCCCGCCGCGACGCCCCGAGCACGGTCAGGTCCACGTCCAGCGCGGCCTCGAGGAGCTGGGCGGCGAACGGACCGCGCCTCACGCTGAACGACCAGGCGACGCCCGCGCGCTCGGCGCTGCTCGCCAGCGCCCGCTGCACGGCGGCCGCTTGCGCCCGCAGCTGGCGCTCCAGCTCCGCGGACTCCAGGGGACGCTCCGCGCTCGTCAGCAGCGAGAATTCCCGCGCGAAGGGAAGCTGCGCCAGGCGCAGCAGGTCCACGTCCTCAACGAATACGCCGCTGAGCTCCGCCGCCATCTCGGACGCGAGCCGAGCGATGGACTCGAGGACCGGGGCATCCGAGTGCTCGCCGCTCAGCGCGACGGCGATGCGCCGGATTCGTCTGACCCGCTGGCGCTCGGTCAAGGTGTCTGCTCCTTCCTGGCCTCCAGCGCGAACGCCTGTCGCTTCTCCGCGAACTCGATGAGGCGTGCCCGGATACGGTGATTCAACGTGCCGTCAGGAAACTCGCCGCGCTCGTCGCGCTCTCCCGCCGGCAGGCCGGTCAGGATCTCCATGCCCTGATCGATGGTGCGCACCGGGTAGATCTGGAACCGGCCTGACTCGACCGCGTCGATAACGTTCTGTCGCAGCATCAGATGCTGAACGTTGGAGACCGGGATCAGCACCCCCTGACCGCCCGTCAGCCCCCGGGCCTCGCAAGTCTCGAAGAAACCTTCGATCTTCTCGTTGACGCCGCCGATGGCCTGGACCTCGCCGTACTGATTCACCGAGCCCGTGACCGCGAACGACTGCTTGATGGGAACCTCGGCCAGCGCCGAGAGCAGTGCGTAGAGCTCGGCCGACGAAGCGCTGTCGCCCTCAATCCCTCCGTAGGACTGCTCGAACACGAGCGTCGCGGCGAGCGACAGGGGCCGATCGGCGACATAGTGCGAGGCGAGGAAGCCCGAGAGTATGAGCACGCCCTTGGAGTGCAGGGGCCCGCCCAGCTCGACCTCGCGCTCGATGTCGATGACCTTGCCCGCGCCGAGCGACAGTCGTGCGGTGATGCGGCTGGGCCGCGCGAAGGCGAAGTCGCCGATCTGCGCTATCGCGAGACCGTTGATCTGACCGATCCTGGCGCCCTCGGTGTCGATGAGGATGGTGCCCCGCTGGATCTCCTCCTGCATGCGCTCGCGGATCCGGCTCGCACGACGGATCCGGCTATCGATGGCGCGCTGCACGTCGCCGGCCCGAACCACGTCGTTGCCGTTCTGCGACGCCCAGTAGCTGGCCTCGCGCACGATGTCGGCGGCCTGCCGTACCTGCGTAGAGAGACGCTGCGAGTCACCCGCGTAGCGCGCGCTTTCCTCGACCACCCGCGCGACGGCATCCCGGTGGAGGGCCTTGAGGTTCTCGCGGCTCGCGATGGTTCCCAGCAGCTGCGCCAAGAGGCGGTGGTTTTCCGGCGTGCGCTCCATCTGGTCGTCGAAGTCGGCGCCCACCTTGAAGAGCTCCGAGAACTCCGGGTCCAGCGCCTGGAGGAGGTAGTAGAGCAGCCGCTCGCCGATGAGAACCACCTTGACCTGCAGCGGCACCGGCTCGGGCTCGAGCGACACGGTGCTCACCAGGCTGTAGGCCTGGCCCAGCGACTCGATGCGGATACGGCGCGATTTGAGGGCTTGTTTGAGCGCTTCCCAGGCGAAGGGCTCCATGAGCACCTTGCGCACGTCCAGCACCAGGTAGCCGCCGTTGGCTCGATGCAGCGCTCCGGGGCGAATGAGGGTGAAGTCCGTGAGCAGCGCGCCCATCTGCGAGAGGTGCTCGATGCGTCCGACCAGATACGTATACGCGGGGTGATCCTCGAACACCACCGGCGCCCCTTCGGCTTCGCTGTTGTCGACGAGCAGATTGACGCTGTAGCGCCGCTCGATGGCGGAAGTGTCGCCCCCGCCGCCCGGCATGGCGGCCATGCGCTGCACCAATTGTTGCTGTTGCTGCTGCTCGGGCGGTGTGCGGAATTGATCGATATTGTCGATGATGTCGGCCTGCATGCTCTCGAGATAGTCGACGACCTTGGGCAGATCCTCGTAGCGCTGGATGAGGTCGTCGATGAGGCTGCCCACCGCGTACACCGCAAACTCCCGGTCGAGCTCGCGCACCTTCTCGTGCGCCTTGCGGACGCGTTTGGGCGTCTCCTGCATCGCATCCCGGAACTCCTTGCTGACGTCCTCGATGTCTTTCTGAACGCGGTGCCGCTCGTCTTCGGACAGTTTTTCGAAGTCGTCGGGGCTCAGCACCTCGCCGCGGCGCACGGGGGCGAAGGCGATGCCGGTCGGCGTCTGGATGATCTGAATGTCGCGCTCGCGCGCGTGCTTTTGTATCTCCTCGAACGTCTGGCTCTGCTCTTCCTTGAACTCGTCCTCGATGGCTTGACGCCGTGTGCGATAGTCCTCGCTCTCGAAGGCGGCCGGGACGGCGGTGTGCACCTCACCGAGCAGCCGGCTCACGTCGTCGCGCAGCTCGCGCCCGCGCCCGGCGGGAAGCTCCAGCGCCTTCGGCTTCTGGGGTTGCTGGAAGTTGTTGACGTAGCACCAGTCGGGGGCCGGCGGCCGATTCGAGGCGCGCTGCGCGAGAAACTGCCGTATAAAGCTGTGCCGGCCGGTTCCCGGCGGGCCCAGCACGAAGAGATTGAAGCCATCGACGTCCATGCCGGCACCGAACCGGATCGCTTCCACCGCGCGCTGCTGCCCGACCATGTGCTTGAGCTCCTCCAGCTCCGCAGTGGTCTCGAAATCGAAGTCGTTCGGGTCGCAACGGCGACACAGCGCGTCCGCCGGCAGGGGCTTTCCGGGTTCCATATTGCCGATCTCCTGTTCGTGTGGGGAGCGGAAAGGCCGATCCTGGGGGTTCGCAGCGCTTCCACGCCTCCCGCCAGGCCGCTGCGTGCGGAACGGGCCGACGGGCCTTGCCAAGCGGTGCAGGCTGAAAACAGTCTATTGCAATGGAAACGAAGCCCCTTGACCTGCGTCAACCCCCGAGTGCCGTTTTGCCATCCAGGCCCCCCGCGCCGATTATGCGGCCCGAGGGTGCAGTAGACTACACGGCCTGACATTCATCCCGGACGCTGGAGGGGGTATGGTGCGGGGGAGGACGGCCGGTGCGCAAACCGCGCCGCTCGACGCTGCGGCGCCCCCCTTCGACGTTCAGCGTCTCCCATCGCCGCGCGTCTTACCAGGCCGACGCTTTAGCTGACATGCCCTTCTCGCCGCTGCACCTGCTGCTGTTTCTGTTCGTCCTCGGCTTCCTGGTGGCCATCGTCTTCACGGGGGTGATGACCATCACCTTCGAGAAGCTCGGGTTGTCCGCGCACTCCGCGTTCACGCTGCTGCTCGCCTCGCTGCTCGGCAGCGCCATCAACCTGCCCCTGTTCAGCGTGAAGGCCGATCCCCCGCCCCCCGACGTGCAACAGCTCATGCGCGGGTTGCTGCGGCTCCCGCCGCAGAAGTTCACCGGCCGCACCATCGTCGCGGTCAACCTCGGCGGATGTCTCATCCCGTTGTCCTTCTCCGTTTACCTGGTGGTGCACAACCCGCTCGGATTCGGCCAGGTGGCGCTCGGCATCGCGCTGGTCGCGGCGGTTTGCTACCTCTTCAGCCGCCCGCTGCCAGGGCAGGGCATCGGAATGCCCATCTTCGTGGCGCCGGTGACCGCGGCCCTGGTGGCAATCCTGTTGGGCGGCGAGCAAAGCCCCAGCCTCGCCTACGTTGCCGGCACCATGGGTGTGCTGGCGGGCGCGGATCTGCTGCGACTGGGCGACGTGCGCAAGCTCGGCACGCCGATGGCCTCCATCGGCGGCGCGGGCACCTTCGACGGCATCTTCATCACCGGCGTCCTCGCCGTCCTCCTCGCGTAATTTCAGGTGCGGGAGAGGAGCTTCTTGAGCGCGCGCAGCGGGCGCGTGTTGATGACGTCCGGCGCCTCGAGCCAGCCGCGGCGCGCCTGCCCCAGCCCGAGGCGCATGTAGTCGAGCTGATCCGTGGCGTGGGCGTCGGTGGAGATGGCGACCTTGAGGCCCATCTCCTTGGCCATCTTGCAGTGGACGTCCGTGAGGTCGAGGCGCGCAGGCTGCGCATTGACCTCCAGGAAGCACCCGCGTTCCAGCGCCGCCTCCATGACGCGCTCCAGATCGAGCTCGTAAGGGTCGCGCTCGTCGATGAGGCGGCCCGTCGGGTGGGCGAGGATGTTGAAGAAGGGATTGTCCATCGCGCGGATGATGCGACGCGTCTGCTTGTCGCGTGCGAGGCCGACGTTGTAATGGACTGCGCACACGGTGAAATCCAGCGTCTCCAGCACGCCGTCGGGCAGATCGAGCGAGCCGTCCTCGAGGATGTCCACCTCGGCTCCCTTGAGGATGACGATCCCGTCGAGCTTCTCGTTCAGCCGGTCGATCTCCTCCATCTGGCGCTCGAGGCGCTTGGGGTCCATGCCCTTGGCCATGGTCACGCGCTGCGTGTGATCGGTGATGGCCAGATACTCGTAGCCCCGATCGGCTGCGGCGCGCGCCATCTGCTCGAGGGTATTGCGCCCGTCCGTGGCCTTGGTATGCGAATGCAGGTCGCCGCGAATGTCTTCGATGGTCACCAGCTTCGGCAGCTTGCCCTCCCGGGCCGCCTCGATCTCGCCGCGATCCTCCCTCAACACGGGTGGAATC
>CAZPFD010000050.1:15622-18398 GCA_964585725.1 uncultured Ectothiorhodospiraceae bacterium
CCGGCTCGATGAAACGCAGCCCGACTTTCTTGAACACCTCCGCCTCGGTGCGGCCGGCCACGCGCTTGTCGTTCTTGAACACGCCGTACTCGTTGATCTTGAGCCCGCGCTTCACACCCAGCTTGCGCACGGCGATGTTGTGCGCCTTGGAGCCCGTGAAGTAGTACATGGCGGCGCCGTAGCTCACCTGCGGCACCACCCGCAGATCCACCTGCAATCCCGAGCGAAGGATTACCGTCGAACGGGTCTCCCCGTGGGAGATCACCTCCTTGACCTCGCCGTACTCCACGAAGCGATCGGCCACCGGCGTACCCCGCTTGCAGGTGACGAGAATGTCCAGGTCGCCGACCGTTTCCTTGCGGCGCCGGAAGCTCCCCGCGACGTCGACCTGCTTGACTCCGTCCACCTCCTCCAGGTACGCGAGCAACGGCTTTACGACCTCCTCGGCATCGAACAGGCGCGTGCGCCGCTCGGCGCCGGTGAGGCGCGCGATGCTCGCCTTGAGCACTTCCTCGCTCTTCTCGCCGAACCCCTCGAGCTCGCGCACCTTGCCGTCGCGAATGGCGCGCTCCAGATCCTCGAGGCTGTCTATCCGGAGCTCCTGGTAGAGGGCCTTGACGCGCTTTGGACCGAGCCCGGGTATCTTCATCAGCTCGCTCAGCTCCCCGGGGACTCGGGTCTCCACCTCTTCGAGCAACGGCAGCTTGCCGGTCTCGACGATGGTCTGGATCTTCCCGGCGAGGTCTTCGCCGATGTAGGGGAGCTCCGACAGATCCTCGCCGGCGCGCAGCATATCCTCGACGCTCTGCGAAAGGCCGCCGATGACGCGCGAGGCGTTACGGTAGGCGCGTACGCGAAAGGGATTGGCGCCCTCGATCTCGAGCAGGTCCGCGAGCCGATCGAAGAGGTCGGCGATCTCGCGATTGTGAACGGTCATGGCGCTCGTGCCGCGTCTACGGGTTAGGGGTCGCGATAACTCAGTGTGGCGCCGAGCCGGACGCCCGTTTTGATCTCGGTCAAGCGAGCTCCGGCAGGCTCGGGTATGTTTCAATTTATGCCGAAAAACATCTTCGTGATAGCGCTCGACGAGTTGAACCTCGAGCTTCTGCGCACCGTCAGGGGCGCTGAAGAGTACAACTTCGTGGGACTGCTCGACTACCAGGAGGTGGTGCGCGCCGAGCGCTTTCCCCTGGGGGAGCTGCTGGCCAAGGCCGAGCGCCAGCTCGAGGCCTTCGAGGGCCGGGTCGACGCCATCGTCGGATACTGGGACTTTCCGACCATCTGTATGCTGCCGTTGCTGCGCCGGCGCATGGGGCTGCCCTCGCCGAGCCTCGAATCGGTCCTCAAGTGCGAGCACAAGTATTGGAGCCGCCTCGAGCAGCGCGAGGTCGTTCCCGAGCTCGTTCCGCGCTTCTGCGCCTTCGATCCCTTCGACGACGAGGCCCTCGCCAAGATCCCTCTCGAGTTTCCGTTCTGGGTCAAGCCGGTCAAGTCCCACTCCTCTCACCTGGGCTTCAAGATCCATAATGCGCGCGAATTTCGCCGCTCGATGGCCGTCACCCGGGCGAACATCGGACGTTTCGCCGAGCCTTTCAACTACGTGCTGGAGCGTGCCGCGCTGCCGCCCGAGGTGGCCCCCGTGGACGGCCACCACTGCATCGCCGAGGAGATCATCTCCGCCGGACGGCAGTGCACGCTGGAGGGCTACGTGTTCGCGGGAGAGACCGAGATATACGGCATCGTGGATTCGGTGCGCGAGGGCAAGCATCGCTCCTCGTTCGCGCGCTACCAGTATCCCTCGCGCTTGCCGCGACGGGTGCAAGAGCGCATGATCGCGGCGGCCAAGCGCGTCATGGGGCACCTGGAGTACGCGGATGCCCCGTTCAACATGGAGTTTTACTGGAACGAGAGAAGGGACGCCATCGCTTTGCTCGAGATCAACGGGCGCATCTCGAAATCCCACTGCCCGCTCTTCTGGATGGTCGACGGGCGCTCGCACCAGGAGGTGATGATCGACGTGGCGCTGGGGAGGCGCCCGGCGTTCCCGCACCGCCAGGGCAGGCACCGGGTGGCGGCCAAGTTCATGCTGCGCCGCTACGAGGACGGTGTCGTCGCCCGGGTACCCGGCGACGGCGACATCCGGCGTGTCCGCGCACGCTTCCCCGACACGCTCGTGCGGCTCATGGTGGCGCGCGGCACGCGGCTCGCACACCTGAGCTTTCAGGACAGCTACAGCTTCGAGGTCGCGGAGATCTTCATGGGGGCCAAGAGCCAGAAGCAGCTCATCGCGGATTACCGGCGCTGCCTGGAGATGCTGGATTTCCGCTTCGCGCCCCTGCGCACGGCGGCCGCCTGATGAGAACCGTCACCGAGCTGCCCTTTGCGGTCGAGACGCGGGACCCGGTCTGGATCGAGATGCCCGACGGCGTGCGCCTGGCGTCGCGCATCTGGTTGCCCGAGGGGGCGCAGGCGGCGCCCGTGCCTGCCATCCTCGAGTACATCCCCTACCGCCGGCGCGATCTCACCGCCTACCGCGACTCCATCATGCACCCCTACGTGGCCGGGCACGGATACGCGTGCGTGCGGGTCGATCTGCGCGGCAGCGGGGACTCGGATGGCGTGCTCACCGATGAGTACCTGCCCCAGGAGCAGGACGACGGGGTGGCCGTCCTGCGCTGGCTCGCCGAGCAGCCCTGGTGCGACGGGCGGGTGGGCATGATCGGGATCTCCTGGGGCGGCTTCAACGGCCTGCAGATCGCGGCCCGCCGGCCCCCGG
>CAZPFD010000051.1:0-8091 GCA_964585725.1 uncultured Ectothiorhodospiraceae bacterium
GGCGGCGGCGTGCGCGACCTGCTGCTGGGGCGCGAGCCCAAGGATTTCGACGTGGTCACCGACGCCCGCCCGGAGGAGGTCAAGGCGCTCTTCCGCAACTGCCGTCTCATCGGGCGGCGCTTCCGGCTGGCCCATGTCCGTTTCGGCTCGGAGATCGTGGAGGTCGCCACCTTTCGCGCGCGCGGGGATACCTTCGGCGAGGCCGCTCCCGCGCAGGCCGAGGACAACGTCTACGGCACCTTCGAGGACGATGCCTGGCGCCGCGACTTCACCGTCAACAGCCTCTACTACAACATTCGCGACTTCACCGTCGTCGACCCGACCGGCGGCGTGCGCGATCTGGAGGCCGGCCTGGTGCGCTGCATCGGGGACCCGGAGGCGAGCTTTCACGAGGACCCGGTGCGCATGCTGAGGGCCGTGCGCTTTGCGGCCAAGCTGGGATTTCTCATCGAGCCCGAGACGGAGGCCCCGATTCGCAGGCTCGCCCCTCTGCTCGAGGGAATTCCCCCGGCGCGTCTGTTCGAGGAAGTGCTCAAGCTCTTCCAGGGCGGGTTCGCGGCGCAGAGCTTCGAGCTGCTTCGCCACTACGACCTCTTCGGGGTGCTGTTCCCCGAGACCGATGCGTGTCTCGCGCAGGAGGTGGACGGCTTCCCCAGCATGCTGGCCGCGCGCGCGCTCGCCAATACGGATGCGCGTATCGCGCAGGGCAAGCCGGTGACGCCCGCGTTTCTGTTCGCGGCGCTGCTGTGGGAGCCGGTGCGCCGCCGGGTCGCGGAGTACGCGGCGGACGGGCTCTCGGAGCCCCAGGCGATGGAGCGGGCCGCGGCGGAGGTCATGGGCGAGCAGGTCCATCACGTGGCGATACCACGTCGCTTCGGGGCGGTGGCGCAGGAGATCTGGCGGCTCCAGCCGCGCTTCGCGAAGCGCCGCGGGAAGACGGCGCTGGGGCTGCTGGCGCACCCGCGGTTTCGGGCCGCCTACGATTTTCTGCTGCTGCGCGCGGAGTCGGGCGAGGACGTGGCGGAGCTGGCTGAATGGTGGACCCGCTTTCAGGAGACCGACGCACAAGGCCAGCGCGCCCTGATGGGGCGCGTGGCGCCGCGGCGCAGACGCAGGCGCCGGCGCCGGAAGACCGAGGCGTCGTGAGCGGTGCCGAGCGCGGGCACGCATCGAAGCCGCCCTGGGTCCGCGCCTTCGTGGCCCTGGGCAGCAACCTCCAGGATCCGGCGGCTCAGGTACGCCGCGCCAGGCAGGCGCTCGGTGCGCTGCCGCACACGCGTCTGGTCGCCTGCTCCGCGCTCTACCGCAGCCCCCCGCTGGGGCCGCCCGATCAGCCCGAGTACGTCAACGCCGTTGCCTGCCTTTGCACGCGGCTTGCGGCCGAGGAGCTGCTGCGCGCGCTGCACGGGATCGAGCGCGAACAGGGACGCGCGCGCCAGGGACCGCGCTGGGGAGCGCGCACCCTGGATCTGGACCTGCTTCTCTACGGGGGCGCGCGCATCGATGAGCCGCACCTCACGGTGCCGCACCCGCGGATGCACGAGAGGGCGTTCGTGCTCTACCCGCTGCACGAGATAGCGCCCCATGTGTGCATACCGGGGCGGGGCGCCCTGGTTGCGTTGCTCGAGCGCGTGCCCGCCCACGGACTGCGCATCCTCGCGCTCGCGTGAGGCCGCCGGAGCGAGCATGGCCATACCGTCTCACTACATCGTCGTCGAGGGACCCATCGGGGTGGGGAAGACCACGCTCGCGCGCCGCCTTGCGGAGAGCTTCGGGAGCGATCTCATACTGGAGGCGCCGGAGGAGAATCCCTTCCTGCCGCGCTTCTACGAAAACCCGCGCCGCTACGCGCTCTCGACCCAGCTCTACTTTCTCCTCGAGCGCGCCCGGCGCGTGGAGGAGCTGGGGCAGGCGGACCTGTTCAGGCCCGTGCGCGTGGCCGATTTCCTCATGGACAAGGACCGGTTGTTCGCGGGGCTCACGCTCGACGCCGACGAGCTGCGGCTCTACGAGGAGCTGTCGCAGCAGCTCATTGCCGAGCCGCCGCGTCCCGACCTGGTCATCTACCTCCAGGCGCCGGTCAAGGTACTGAAAGAGCGCATCGCCCGGCGCGGCGTGTCGTATGAGGAGAAGCTCGATGGGCGCTACCTCCAGGCCGTGGTCGAGGCCTACACGGAATTCTTCCATCACTACGACGCATCGGCGCTGCTCATCGTGAATGCGGCCGAGATCGATCTCGCCCACCGGGAAGAGGACTACGCCACCCTCCTCGAGCTGGTGCGCGCCGGGCCGCGCGGGCGCCAGTACTTCAACCCGCTCCCCTTCTGATCAGGCCGGCACCCGCCGGGGAGGCGCATCCCGCCCGCCGAGGGCGCGGCGCGGCGGGGCCATGAGGGGCGGAAACCACCTCGCATGGGTCACCGGCGCGCGAGGCCGGGGTGGTGAGAAATGCGGGCCAAGAGCAGCTTGGGCGGTAAAATGACCGTTCTCGGCGCGGGCGGGCCGCGCCGGGCGGGGAGGCACGCCGACATGACCGGGCAAGAGACCGGCGCACGCGCGCCGGTGACCTTGAGCACCCTTCGCAGGATGAAGGAGGAGGGCAGGAAGTTCGCCTGCCTGACGGCCTACGATGCAAGCTTTGCCCAGCTCATCGACGAGGCCGGCGCAGAGGTGGTGCTGGTCGGCGACTCGCTGGGCAACGTCATTCAGGGTCATGCCTCCACCGTGTCCGTGACCATGGACGACGTGGTGTACCACACCCGCCTCGTGGCCCGCGGCCGGCGTCGGGCGCTGCTCATGGCGGACATGCCGTTCATGAGCTTCGCCACGGTGCCCTCGGCGCTGGAGAACGCGGCCCGGCTGATGCGCGAGGGTTTCGCGCAGATGGTGAAGCTGGAAGGCGGCGCCGCCCAGATCGAGATCGTGCGCCGGCTGACCGAGCAGGGCGTGCCGGTGTGCGCGCATCTGGGGCTGCGCCCGCAGTCGGTGCACCGTCTGGGCGGATTCAAGGTCCAGGGGCGGGGCGAGGCGGCGGCGCGCGCCATGCTCGACGAGGCGCGCCGGCTCGAGGAAGCGGGCGCCGACATCCTGCTGCTCGAATGCGTGCCCTCGAAGCTCGCGCGCGAGATCACGGAGAGCGTGGCCGTGCCCGTGATCGGCATCGGTGCCGGACCGGACTGCGACGGGCAGATCCTCGTGCTCTATGATGTGCTCGGCATCACGCCCGGGCGCCGCCCGCGCTTCTCACGCGATTTCCTGGAGGAGGCGGGCAGCGTGCGGCGCGCTCTGGAGGCCTACGTCACGGCCGTCAGGTCCGGCACGTTTCCGGCTGCGGAACACGGATTCGAGTGATGGAGACCGTCTACACGATTGCAGCGTTGCGCAGCGTGCTGCGCGAGGTGCGCGGTCGAGGCCGGCGAATCGCCTTCGTCCCGACCATGGGGCATCTGCACGGCGGGCACCAGGCGCTGGTGAGGCGGGCCGCGGAGCTCGGCGACCATGTGGTGGCGAGCATCTTCGTCAACCCCACGCAGTTCGGTGAGGGTGAGGACTACAGCAGCTACCCGCGCACGCCGGAGGCCGACGCCCAGAAGCTCATCGAGGCGGGCACGCACCTGCTGTTCTCGCCCGAGGCGGGCGAGCTCTACCCTCACGGCTTCGAGGGCACCACCCAGGTTCAGGTGCCGGGGCTGAGCGACATTCTGTGCGGCGCTTATCGCTCCGGACATTTTCGCGGCGTGACCACCGTCGTGAGCATCCTTTTTCATCTGGTGCAGCCCGACGTGGCCGTCTTCGGGCGCAAGGACTACCAGCAGCTCGTGGTCATCCGCCACATGGCGCGCGACCTGTGGATGCCGGTGGAGATCGTCGGTGTGCCCACCACGCGCGAGCCCGACGGGCTCGCGATGAGCTCGCGCAACAGCTACCTCACGGCAGAGGAGCGGCGCCACGCACCCGGGCTCTATCGCACGCTGTGCGAGGCGCGCGATGCGATCCTGCGCGGGGAGACGGACTACCCGGCGCTGGAGGCCCGCTGCATGCAGCGTCTGGGCAAGGACGGTTTTCGCCCCGAGTACTTCTCGGTGCGGCGCGCGAGGGACCTCGCGGTGGCGGCGGCGGAGGACACCGAGCTCGTGGTGCTGGCTGCGGCCTGGCTCGGCCGCGCCCGCCTCATCGACAACGTGGAGGTCGGCTGACCCTCCCCCGGGGCACCCGGATGACGGCCTCGCCCGCCGGCTCCCCCGCCCCCAGTGGGAATCCGGCTCTCGGCCCGCCGGCGCGGGCCGCGCCGAGGGGAACGCGAGATTTGTCACACTTATGGCAATCTGACCTTCAATATATCCCGTGCCTGAGTATACTTTGGGGTTATGTTGCGGAGCGCGCGGCATGCTGGCCCGAGGGTAACCAGGCGAGCGGGGGCAGCGATCAACCAGGAACGTTTCACGGCGCTGTGGCGCAGGTGTCCCGCGACGCGCGCGACTCCCGATCCGACACCGGTGTACCAGGAGCTGGCTGCTTACTACGCCGAGCCCCATCGTCACTATCACACCCTGGCCCACATCGAGCAGTGCCTGCGCCAGTTCGACCTCGCCGCCGAGCACATGGACGAGCCGGACGCGGTGGAGATGGCGCTGTGGTTCCACGACGTCATCTACGAGCCGGCGGCGAAGGACAACGAGCTGCGCAGCGCGCAGCTCTTCGCCGAGCGAGGGGGTGACGCGTTCGATCCGGACTTCGCGCGGCGGGTCTTCGACCTCGTCCTCGTTACGACCCACCAGGCCGTGCCGGCGGTGCACGACGACAAGTACATGGTGGATATCGACCTCTCCGGCTTCGGCATGGATTGGGATTCGTTCAAGCGCGACAGCGAGGCGATACGCAAGGAGCTGGTCCACGTGCCGGATGAAGTTTTCTATCCCCGGCAGGCCGTTTTCCTGCGTGCGCTGCTGGAGCGGCCCCGCTTCTACTTCACCGATCTGTTCCGCGACCTCTACGAGCAGAATGCGCGCGAGAACATCGCGCGCTGCCTCGACGAGCTCCACGCCCGCGGCCTCGTCTGAGCGTTTCCGCCGGTTTTCGTCCCGGAATGCTCCCGCATCCGCCCGCGCGAGCTGCGGGCCCGGCCGTTCAGTCGGGAAGACTCTCGGCCAGATCGCGGAGGCGCTCCTTTGCGTTGTCGAGGATGGAGACGCCGTCGCCGACGAGAAGCACATCGAAGTCGAGCTCGAGCAGCTCGCGCACGCTGCGCCGCAGTCGCGCAGGGTCGTCGATCACCCGCTCGGGGAGCAGCGCCAGCCGCCCCGGCGGGTTGCCGACGACGGCGTCGCCCACGATGAGCACTCGCCGCTCGGGCCAGTGCAGGGCCACCTCGCCGGGTGACTTGCCGGGAGCGGTGATGACGGTGAGAGGGCCGACGTGCTCTCCCGCACGCAGGGTCGCGTCGACGTGCATTCCCTCGCGGCGGGCGTGCTCGGCGTCATCCGCGTGGATGGCCGTCGACGCGCCGGTCTTCTCGCGCACCTCGTTCGCGGCCCGAGAGTGGTTGCGGTTGGTGACGAGGATGTGCGCGACGCCGAGGCGCGCGAGCGTCTCCATGTCCGAGGCGCTCGGCGGCACCGGATCGATGCAGATATTGCCGCCGGCGTGTCGGATGAGGTGGCCGTTGAAGTCGTAACCGTGGCGTTCCGAGAACCACGGCCAGGTGTATATATCCGGCAGTATCTCCTGCATCGTTCCCTCCAGCCGATGGCGGCAGACCGCCCTGGCGATCGTGACTCGGAGCACGCAGAATAGCATGCGGTCCCGAACCGCGTCCGCACGGCTAGGAGCGTGTAGGGCATTGGCCGGCAATGCCCTACACGCTCCTAGAAACGGGGGCTGAACGCGGAGAACCGGTGATGTCCGCTCGCCGGCGCCGGCACAATGCCTATCAGCGGCGGAAGTTCGAGGAGAGCGTAAGCCTCTTCCGCCAGAGGGTGCCCGATGATGTGCAGGCGCGCACCGCATCCATCGTGGTGGCCGCCGGCCTCTCGTCCGCGGATCGCGTGCTCGACGTGGGCACCGGCACCGGCGTGCTCATTCCCCACATCCAGCGTCACGGGGTGCGGCGCACCGTCGCCTGCGATCTGAGCGCTTCGATGCTGGCCGAGGTGGAGCGGCGCCACCCGCAGGTGCGGGTGTGGTGCGGCGATGTTCTCGATTTGCCCGCCGCGCTCGGAACCTTCAACGTCGTCTTCTTCAACGCCATGTTCGGTAACGTGTGGGATCAGCGCCTCACCCTGGAGAGCACGGCCGAGCGCGTGGATGCCGGGGGGCGGATCCTGATCAGCCATCCCATGGGCAGGCGCTTCGTGGAGGGGCTCAGGCGCGAGGACCCGGCCCTGGTGCCGCATCCGCTGCCGGGCGCGGAGCGGCTCGATGCGCTGATCCGCGATCTTCCCCTGGCGCGGCGGAGCTTCCGCGACGAGCCGGACCTCTATCTGTGCGTGCTCGAGAGGACGCCCACCGATTAGGCTCCTCGCGAGCGTGTTTGCACGCGGTTGGGTCCCGGGGCACGCGCCTCGCCGCCCGATCTCAGGGGGCGCGGTCCATGAGGTGGGCGAAGGAGGCGAAGACCGATCCGGCCCGCGCCCCGACGGGACCCAGATCGCGCCCGCTCGCATCGCGCGCGTGAAACAGCCGCGAGTCGCCCTCCCCGGTGAGCAGCCGCGCGCCGTGGAACTCGTGGCCCCGAAACCGGGCGCCCGCCGGCCCCAGCGGCGTGTCCGCGGCGAGCTCGAGCTCGCGGTAGCCGAGGGTGAGCTGTGGCTGCTCGAAGGAGGTGGAGACCGGCAGCAGGCCGGCCAGCGCATGGCGCTCGCCGCGGCCGTCCACCAAGGCCTCGCCCAGCACCATGTAGCCCCCGCACTCTCCGTACACCGGCACGCCGCGGGCCGCCGCGGCCCGCAGCCCGTCCAGAAACCGGCGATTGGCTGCCAGGCGTGCGGTGTGCAGCTCGGGGTAGCCGCCCGGGAGGTACACCGCGTCGGCACCGGGATCCGGGGCTTCGTCGGCGAGCGGTGAGAAGGGCAGCACCTGGGCGCCGCTCGCCTGCCAGCCGTCGAGCACGTAGCCGTACGCGAAGGCAAAGGCGCGATCCCGCGCCACGGCGATGCGCCGGCCCATGGGCGGCAGCGGCGCCGTGCCCCGGGCGGGAGCGGTGCGCGCGGGCCGTGCCAGCCCCACGAGAGCTTGCACGTCCACGTGCGCTGCCAGCCAGGCGGCTGCACGCTCGAGAAACGCCTCGAGATCGGGATGCTCCTGCGCCTGCACCAGGCCCAGATGGCGATCCGGCAAACTCAGCTCGGGAGCCAGAGGCAGGCACCCGAGCACCGGAATGCCCAGGGGCGCGCAAGACTCGCGCAGGATCTCGGCGTGGGCCGCGCCGCCCACCCGGTTGAATACGACGCCGGCCATCGACACCGCGGAGTCGAAGCGTGCGAAGCCCTGCACGAGGGCGGCGGCCGACGCCGCCATGCCCCCGGCATCCACCACCAGCACCACCGGCCAGCCGGTGGCGCGCGCCAGATCGGCGGTGGATCCCGCCCCGCCCGGGGCGCCGTCGAACAGACCCATGACGCCCTCGCCGAGCACCACCTCGGCACGCTCGCCGAGCGCGGTGATGAGAGTGCTCAGCGTGCTCTCGCGCATGGCCCAGGTGTCCAGATTGAGGCAGGGGCGGGCGCTTGCGGCGGCGTGAAAGGCGGGATCGATGAAGTCCGGGCCGACTTTGACCGAAGCGGCGGCGACGCCGGTTTGTCGCAGTCGCCTGAGCAGCGCCAGGGTCACCGTCGTCTTGCCGCTTCCGGTGGCCGGTGCGGCGATGAGCAGACCGCGGGTCATGGTCGCAATCATTGCCGGCGTGGTGCCGGGAGCGAGACTCGAACTCGCACGGGGTCGCCCCCACCAGATTTTGAGTCTGGCGCGTCTACCAGTTCCGCCATCCCGGCGTGCGGGTCGTCGAGTATAAGGAAAGCGCCGGGGGCCGCAAAGCGGCCCGTATGGGGGTCAGGTGGGGTCAGAAGACGGGGTCAGGTCTTGCAATGCCACATT
>CAZPFD010000051.1:8101-18064 GCA_964585725.1 uncultured Ectothiorhodospiraceae bacterium
TGTTTTTGCATTCCAAATTTTGGTTGGCTTGCCGGACTCGGCGGTGAATTCGTTTTGAATGTGGATTTGAATGACCTGACCCCGTCTTCTGCTACCATCGCGCGCCATGCGTGTCTCCGACTTCCACTACGATCTTCCCGATGAGCTGATCGCCCAGCATCCGACCCCGGAGCGCACCGGTAGCCGGCTGCTGTGCCTGGACGCCGACACCGGCGTCATGGAGGACCGCCGGTTCGGCGAGCTGCCCACGCTCCTGCGTGAGGGTGATCTGCTGGTGCTCAACGACACCCGCGTGGTGCCGGCGCGCCTGTTCGCTGCCAAGGAGACCGGGGGTCGCGTGGAGGTGTTGCTGGAACGCATTCTGGACACGCACAGCGTGCTCGCGCAGCTGCGCGCGGGCAAGACGCCGTGGTCGGGCCAGCGACTGGTGCTCGCGCAGGACGTGACCGCGACGATTACCGGCCGCCGGGACGAGTTCTTCGAGCTTCGCTTCAGCAGCCCCGTGACGGAGCTGCTGGAGCGCATCGGCGTGGTGCCCCTGCCTCCGTACATCCGGCGCGCGGCGGAGCCCGCCGACCGCGAGCGATATCAGACGGTGTATGCACGGCGCCAAGGGGCCGTGGCGGCGCCGACCGCCGGCCTGCACTTCGACCAGGCGCTCCTCGAGCGCCTGGCGGAGCGAGGCGTGGCGTACACTTTCGTCACCGTGCACGTCGGGGCGGGAACGTTTCGCCCCGTGCGGGTGGCGCGGGTCGAGGACCACCGGGTGCCGCCCGAGCACGTAGAGGTCACAGCCGACGCCGTGTCCCGGATCCGAGAGGCGCGCGGGCGCGTGGTCGCGGTGGGCACGACCACCGTGCGCGCGCTGGAGACGGCGGCCCTGGGTGGGGAGCTGGCGCCATACTGCGGCGATACCGAGCTCTTCATTTATCCCGGGTACCGCTTTCGCTGCGTCCAGGCGATGATCACCAACTTCCATCTCCCGCAGTCGAGCCTGCTGATGCTGGTGGCCGCCTTCACCGGCCGCGAGCGGCTGCTCGCGGCGTACCGGCACGCGGTGGCGAAGCGCTATCGGTTCTACAGCTACGGGGACGCCATGTTCGTGTACCGGAGCGCCCGTCCGTGAGGTCGCAAGAGCTCGCCGACCCACGCTGCGCTTCGTGGGTGATCACGAGCCAGATGGAGGGTGTGTCGCCGTGGACTTCGTAGTCACCCACACCGACGGCGCTGCGCGCCGCGGCCGGATGCGCTTCGCGCGCGGCACGGTGGATACCCCCGCGTTCATGCCCGTGGGCACCTACGGCACGGTCAAGGCCATGACCCCCGAGGAGCTCGCGGACCTTGGGACGCAGATCCTGGTCGCCAATACCTTTCATCTCATGCTGCGTCCGGGGACGGACATCATCGAGCGCCACGGCGGCCTGCACGGGTTCATGCACTGGGACGGCGTCATCCTGACCGACTCGGGCGGATTCCAGGTGTTCAGCCTGGCGCAGGGCCGGCGCATCACCCGCGCCGGGGTGACCTTCCGCTCGCCGGTGGACGGCGCCGAGGTCTACCTCGATCCGGAGCGCAGCATGGCGGTGCAGGCCGCGCTCGGCTCCGACGTGGTCATGGTGTTCGACGAGTGCACCCCGTATCCCTGCGGCGAGGCCGAGGCCCGGGCCTCGATGGAGCTGTCGCTGCACTGGGCGGCGCGCTCGCGCGAGGCCCACGGCGAGAGCGCGGCGGCGTTGTTCGGCATCGTTCAGGGCGGGGTTCATCCGGGCCTGCGCGAGGCCTCGCTCGCCGGCCTGCTCGAGCTCGGCTTCCACGGCTACGCCATCGGGGGACTGGCCGTGGGGGAGCCACGCGGCGAGCGTCAAGCCGTGCTCGAGGGTCTCGTTCCCCGCATGCCGGCGGATCAGCCCCGTTACCTCATGGGGGTGGGGACGCCGGAGGAGATCGTGGAGGCGGTGCGTCTGGGGGTCGATCTCTTCGACTGCGTGCTGCCCACGCGCAACGCGCGCAACGGACACCTGTACGTGGGGGACGGCATCCTGCGCATCCGCAACAGCCGCTACCGCACGGATACGCGACCTCTGGACCCGAGCTGCGCGTGTCCTACCTGCCGCCGCTACACGCGCGCCTATCTGCATCACCTCGACCGCTGCGGAGAAATCCTGGGCAGCCGCCTCAATACCCTGCACAACCTCCACTTCTACCAGAGCCTCATGCAAGGGCTGCGCGAGGCCGTGGCCGCAGGCCGTCTGGATGCCTTCGCCGAGCGCTTCTACGCCGCCCGGGCCGAACCCCGCGAGTGATCGCAGCGCCCACTGCGTTGTGGCATCCTTTCGCCGCGACCGTCGACGCTGGTTATAATGGCACGCTTCTCACAACCCCCGTATCGAAGGACGGAGCCATGGGTTTTCTCATCTCAGACGCCTACGCTCAGGGTGCCCCCTCGGGAGGCGGCGATCCCTTTCTGGGCATCCTGCCCATCGTGTTTCTCTTCGTCATCTTCTACTTCTTGCTCATACGCCCCCAGCAGAAGCGCGCCAAGGAGCACAAGAAGATGGTGGAGGCCCTCTCCAAAGGCGATGAGGTGGTGACCAACGGCGGTTTGCTGGGACGGATCACCAAGGTCGGCGATCACTTCGTCACGCTGGAAATCGCGGAGAGCCTCGAGGTTCGGGTGCAACGCAATGCGGTCGCCGCCCTGATGCCCAAGGGCACCATGAAGTCCTCCTGACCCCGCGTGCGCTGATGCTCAACCGCTATCCACTCTGGAAATACCTGCTGATCGCCGCCGTTCTGCTCACGGGCAGCTTCTACGCGCTGCCCAACGTGTTCGGCGAGGATCCCGCGATTCAGATCTCGGCCACGCGCGGCGCCGAGATCGGGGAGGGGCTGCGGGGGGAGGTCGGGGCCGCTTTGCGCCAGGCCGATCTCGAGCCCAAGCACATCGAGCGCGACGAGCGCGGGCTCCTCGTGCGCTTCCATACCCAGGAAGCGCAGCTCAAGGCCCAGGACGTGCTGCGCAGGGAGCTGGGCGCGGACTACGTCGCCGCGCTCAATCTGGCTCCCTCGACGCCCGGCTGGCTGCGGGAGCTGGGGGCCCTGCCCATGTACCTGGGGCTCGACCTGCGCGGCGGCGTGCATTTCCTGATGGAGGTGGACATGGAGGCCGCCGTCGAGCAGGCGGAGCAGCGCTATGTGGGGGATCTGCGATCGCTGCTGCGCGAGGAGCGCCTGCGCTACCAGTCCATCCTCCAGCGCGCCGACGGCGGCATCACCATCACCTTCCGCGACACGTCCGTGCGCGAGCAGGCCTACGATCGCATACGCAGCCAGATGCCCGAGCTCGTGGTCGAGGAGCGCGACGACGCAGACGGCGAGCCGCGGCTGCTGATCCGCCTGAGCGAGGCGCAACGCACCGAGATCCGGGACTTCGCGCTGGAGCAGAACATCACCACGCTCAGGAACCGGGTCAACGAGCTCGGTGTCGCGGAGCCCGTGATCCAGCAGCAGGGTCAGGAACGCATCGTGGTGCAGCTGCCGGGCGTGCAGGATACCGCGCGCGCCAAGGAGATCCTGGGGGCGACGGCCACGCTGGAATTCCGCATGGTCGATGAGCAGCACGATGTGCGCACGGCGCTCGAAGGCCGCGTCCCGGTGGGCTCGCGGCTGTACCGCACGCGCGAGGGACGACCGGTGCTGCTCGACAAGGACGTGATGCTGACCGGCGACTACATCACCGACGCCGCCTCGGGCATCGACCAGCAGAGCGGCTCCCCTGCGGTCTTCATCACGCTGGACGGGAAGGGGGCCCGGATCTTCTCCAATCGCACCGCCGACAAGATCGGGCGCAGCATGGCGGTGGTGTTCATCGAGAACAAGACCGATACGCGCATGGTGGACGGCGAGCTCGTCCGGACCAAGCGCACCGTGGAGGAGGTAATCAACATCGCGGTCATTCGCGATCAGCTCGGCAAACGCTTCCAGATCACCGGCCTCGACAACACCGAGGAGGCGCGCAACCTGGCGCTGCTGCTGCGCGCGGGCGCGCTCGCGGCTCCGCTCGACATCGTGGAGGAGCGCACCGTGGGGCCGAGCCTCGGGCGCGAGAACATCGAGCAGGGATTCCGCTCGGTGGTCATCGGCTTCGCGGCGGTGCTGGTGTTCATGGCGTTCTACTACCGCCTGTTCGGGCTGGTCGCCAACCTCGCCCTGACCTTCAACCTGGTGATGATCGTGGGGGTTCTCTCCATGCTGCAGGCGACCCTGACCCTCCCCGGCATCGCCGGTATCGTGCTCACCACGGGCATGGCGGTGGATGCCAATGTGCTCATCTTCGAGCGCATCCGCGAGGAGCTGCGCAACGGCAACACCCCCCAGGCGAGCATTCACGCGGGCTACGAGAAGGCGTTCTCCACCATCGCCGACGCCAACATCACGACGCTCATCGCGGCCATCGTGCTGTTCGGATTCGGAACCGGGCCCATCAAGGGATTCGCCATCACGCTGTCCATCGGCATCGTGACCTCGATGTTCACCGCCATCATGGGCACGCGCGGCGTGGTCAATCTGATCTACGGAGGACGCCGGGTCCAGGCCCTGGCCATTTAGCGGAGCGGATTCAGTGGAGTTCTTCAAGCGTCAGACGCACATCGATTTCATGGGCCGGCGCCGCCCGGCGATCATTCTCTCCGGCGTGCTGTTGCTGATTTCGCTTGCCTCTCTCGGCGTGCGCGGGCTCAACTTCGGCATCGATTTCACGGGGGGGACGCTGGTCGAGGTGGGCTACCCGCAGGCGACCGAGCTCGAGCCGGTGCGCTCGGCGCTCGCCGGCGCGGGCTTCGGCAGCGCCGTCGCGCAGCACTTCGGCACCACGCAGGACGTGCTGATCCGGCTCGCGCCCGAGGGCGATCTCAGCGAAGCCGAGCTCAGCACACGGGTTTTCCGCGCGCTTCAGCAGGCGAGCGGTGAGGATATCGATCTGCGGCGGGTGGAGTTCGTCGGCCCCCAGGTCGGCGAGGAGCTGACCGAGCAGGGCGGACTGGCGATGCTCATCGCCCTGGGCGCCATCCTCATCTATGTGGCGCTTCGTTTCGAGTACCGCTTCGCCGTCGGCTCGGTGGCCGCGCTTGCGCACGACGTGCTGATCACCCTCGGGTTCTTCTCGGTGACCCAGATGGAGTTCGATCTCACGGTGCTGGCCGCCGTGCTCGCCGTCATTGGTTACTCTTTGAACGACACCATCGTCGTGTTCGATCGCATCCGGGAGAACTTCCGCAAGATGCGCAAGGGCACGGCCAAGGCCGTGGTGAACGCGTCCATCAACCAGACGTTGTCGAGGACCTTGATGACCTCCGGCACGACCTTGCTCGTGCTGGGGGTGCTGTTCTTCCTCGGCGGTGAGCTCATACACGCGTTCTCCACTGCTCTGATCGTTGGCATCGTGGTGGGAACCTACTCGTCCATCTATGTGGCCAGCACGGCTGCGCTCGCGCTCGGCGTCAGCAAGGCCGATCTCATGCCGGTCAAGAAGGAGGGCGCCGAGGTGGATGCGCAGCCCTGAATGGGCCGAGCGCCTCGATCGCACACCTGTCGGCGCGCCCTGGTAAACGGGCGTGGGGGGATGCCCGTCGTCATCGGTTGACGAGTCTCGAGCGGTTATCGATACTGCGCACTCAAAAAGGGCTCTCCCGTGCCGGAATACGAGCAAACCGCCTCCGCCGCGGAAACACCTCTAGTCACGATCCGCAGCCTGCACTTCTCCCACGGCGCCCGCAAAATCTTCGACGGCGTCGACATCGACATCGTCCGAGGACGTGTGACCGCCATCATGGGCCCGAGCGGCACGGGCAAGACCACGCTGCTGCGGCTCATCGGCGGGCAGCTCAGACCCGACCGCGGTGAGATCCTGATCGACGGCCGCAACGTGCATCGTCTCTCTCGAGAGAAGCTTTTCGAGCTGCGCAAGCGCATCGGCATGCTCTTCCAGAGCAGCGCCCTGCTCACCGACCTGACGGTCTTCGACAACGTCGCGTTCCCGCTGCGCGAGCACACGCGGCTGCCGGAGTCGATGATCCGGGACCTGGTGCTCATGAAGCTCGAGGCCGTGGGCCTGCGCGGGGCGCGCGATCTGCTGCCGGCGCAGCTCTCCGGCGGCATGGGGCGGCGGGTGGCGCTGGCCCGCGCCATCGCCCTCGATCCGATGATGATCATGTACGATGAGCCGTTCACGGGCCAGGATCCCATCTCCATGGGGGTGCTGGTCAAGCTCATCCACGAGCTGAACGACGCGCTCGGACTGACCAGCATCATCGTCTCGCACGACGTGCGCGAGACATCGTCCATCGCCGATTACGTGTACGTGCTCTCGGAGGGCAAGGTGGTGGGCGAGGGGACGCCCGCGCACCTGCGGGAGACCCGTTCCGAGTGGGTCACCCAGTTCATGGAAGGCCTCCCCGACGGGCCCGTGCCCTTCCACTATCCGGCGCCCGACTATGGTGAAGATCTGATGGGGCCGAGGGGCGGGGTGCCGTCATGAGCGAGGCCTTTCGCCGGCTCGGGCAGGGCGCTCTGCGCTTCTTCGAGCGCCTGGGCCGCGCGCAGGTGTTCATGTTCTACGTGCTGCTCGGGGTCCCCGGGCTGGCCACGCGCTTCGGGCTGGTGGTGGCGCAGATCTGGTCGGTGGGCGTGCTGTCGCTGCTGATCATCGCCGTCTCCGGCGTCTTCGTCGGGATGGTGCTGGGGCTGCAAGGCTATAATAACCTGGTCGATTTCGGCGCGGAGGAGTCGCTGGGCATCGTCGTGGCCCTGTCCCTGGTTCGCGAGCTGGGGCCCGTGGTCTCGGCGCTGCTCTTCGCGGGACGCGCGGGCTCGGCGCTCACCGCCGAGATCGGTCTCATGAAGGCCACCGACCAGCTGGCGGGAATGGAGATGATGGCCGTCGATCCCCTGCGCCGGGTGGTGGCGCCGCGCTTCGTCGCCGGGGTCATCGCGCTGCCGTTGCTCGCCGCCATCTTCAGCGCCGTCGGCGTTCTCGGCGGTTACTTCGTGGGGGTCGGATTGCTCGGAGTGGACGCCGGCGCCTTCTGGTCCCAGATGCAGGCCGCGGTGGAGCTCTACGAGGACATCATGAACGGGGCCATCAAGAGCGTGGTGTTCGGGGTCGTGGTGACCTGGATCGCCGTGTTCGAAGGTTATGATACGGTGCCGACCTCCGAGGGGGTGAGCGCCGCCACCACGCGCACCGTCGTCAACGGCTCGCTCGCGGTGCTCGGCCTCGACTTCGTCCTGACCGCCCTCATGTTCAGCCGGCCCATGGGCTGACGCACGCAGTCCGCACGCGAGGGAAGGAAGCCTATGCAGACACCGACCAGAACCGTGGAGATCGTGGTTGGAGTTTTCGTGGCGCTGGGTTTGGCCGCGTTTGTCATGCTGGCCATGCGCGTCAGCAACATCTCGGCTCTGACCGAGACCGGCGGCTACCCGGTGACCGCGCGCTTCACCAATATCGGCGGGCTCAAGGTGCGCGCTCCGGTGACGATGGCAGGCGTTCGCATCGGGCGAGTGACCGGCATCGGCTTCGACGAGCGCACCTATGAGGCGGTCGTGACCCTCACCATTCTGCCCCGCTACGACCAGCTGCCCGTCGACACCTCGGCCAGCATCCTCACGGCGGGCTTGCTGGGCGAGCAGTACGTGGGGCTGGAGCCGGGCGGCGCAGAGCAATATCTCGACGACGGTGACGAGATAACGCTCACGCAATCGGCCGTGGTGCTCGAGCATCTCATCGGCCAGTTCCTGTACGGCAAGGCGGCGCAATAGCCGGCTCCCGCCCAGCAAGCTCGACGTGTAAGGGAGGTAGCCCCGTGTTCGATGTGCCAGGCAGGATTTTCAACGCTCTTCGTTGCGGTGCACGCAGTCGGACCCGGGCCGCAGCGTCCCTGGTGATGACGGCCGTGCTCGGCGTATCCGCCGCATCGGCTGCGCTCGAGAATCCCGAGGAGGTCGTGGCAAGGACCTCCGACGAGGTGCTGGCCGCGCTCAGGGCCGGGGACGAAGGATTCAAGGAGAACGAGCAGCGGCTCTACAGTCTGGTGGAGGAGGTGGTGCTGCCGCACTTCGACTTTCGCCAGATGTCGATGCGCGTGCTCGGCCGGCACTGGCGGGAAGCGACCAAGGAGCAGCGTGAGCGCTTCATCGCGCAGTTCAAGACGCTGCTCGTGCGAACCTACTCGAACGCCCTTCTGGAGTACACGAACGCCACGGTCTCGGTGCAGCCGGTGCGAGCGGTGCAGGACGCGAAGACGGTGGTCGTGCGCACCCACGTGGAGGCCCAGGGGGCCCCATCGCTGGCCATCAACTATTACATGTACCGCGCCGGCGACTCCTGGAAGGTCTACGACGTGACCGTCGAAGGGGTGAGCCTCGTCATCACGTACCGCTCCTCGTTCTCGCAGGAGATCCGGCGCAACGGCCTGGACCGGCTCATCGAGCAGCTGGCCAGCCGCAACGGCGAGGAGCAGGGGTGAGCGGAGCCGCCCTGCGTCCCGGCGGCGACGGGATTTTCGTGGTCTCCGGACCGCTCACGTTCGACTCGGCGCCCGGGTTATGGCGGGAAAGCTCGGGGCTGCTGGACGGCGCTCGCGAGGTCGTCCTGGATTTGAACGACGTGACGCGCACCGACAGCGCAGGCCTCGCTTTGCTCCTGGCCTGGATGCGCGAGGCGCGCCGGCGCGGCGTCGACATCCGCTTTCGCCACATTCCGGAGCAGCTCATGGCCATCGCCAGAACCTGCAACCTGCAGGATCTGCTGCCACGCGAATGAGGACCGTGAAGGAGCCGGTATGGACCCGGAGGAGATCAAAGCGCTCATCGAGAAGAGCCTGCCCGGGAGCCGAGTGCTGATTCAGGGCGACGGGCGCCACTTCGAGGCCATCGTGATCAGCGAAGCCTTCGCCGGATCATCGATGCTCGAGCAGCACCGCATGGTGTATCAAGCGCTCGGTGACCGATTCCAGACCGAGGCCGTGCACGCGTTGTCTTTCAAGACCTACACGCCGGCCGAGTGGGAGAGCCGCGGCGGGGTGACGTGACTTGGACAAGCTCGTCATCACGGGCGAGGC
Source organism: uncultured Ectothiorhodospiraceae bacterium (assembly GCA_964585725.1). Classification (GTDB taxonomy): domain Bacteria; phylum Pseudomonadota; class Gammaproteobacteria; order HK1; family HK1; genus CAZPFD01. The sequence goes on from CAZPFD010000051.1 coordinate 17,221, forward strand.
GCCGCTCGAAGGGGAGGTGGGGATCTCGGGGGCCAAGAACGCGGCTCTCCCCATCCTGGCCGCGACTCTGCTCACCAGCGGGCGGGTCGTGGTCGCCAACGTCCCGACGCTGAACGACATCAAGACCACGCTGCACCTGCTCGAGCGCATGGGGGTCGAGGTCGCCGCGGACGGCAACGGCAGGGTCGAGGCGGACGCCTCGGGCGTGCGCGACTTCGTGGCGCCCTACGACCTGGTCAAGACGATGCGCGCATCCATCCTGGTGCTGGGCCCGCTGCTGGCGCGCTACGGGCGGGCTCTGGTGTCCTTGCCCGGCGGCTGCGCCATCGGTTCGCGGCCGGTCAACCTGCACATTCAGGGGCTGGCCAAGATGGGTGCCGAGATCCAGGTCCGGGGCGGGTTCATCCGCGCGCGCGCCGAGCGGCTCAGGGGTACGCGTCTGGTGATGGACCTGATCACCGTCACCGGCACCGAGAATCTGATGATGGCGGCAACCCTGGCCCGGGGCACGACGGTCATCGAGAACGCCGCGCGCGAGCCGGAGGTCGTGGATCTGGCGCGCTGCCTGAGCGCCATGGGAGCGCACATCGAGGGCGCCGGCACCGATCGCATCGAGGTGGAGGGGGTCGACGAGCTCCGCGGGGCCGCCTACGAGGTGCTGCCGGACCGCATCGAGACCGGAACCTACCTCACGGCAGCCGCCATCACGGGCGGTCGGGTACGGGTGCGGCACACGCGCCCGTCGATGCTCGATGCCATCCTCGAGAAGCTCGCCGCGGCGGGCGCGGACATCGCCCTGGGGGAGGACTGGATAGAGCTGGATAAGCGCGGGCGCCGGCCGCGG
>CAZPFD010000052.1:0-3755 GCA_964585725.1 uncultured Ectothiorhodospiraceae bacterium
GGAAGACTCACCTCCCGGCCGAGTCGCTCCAAGGCCGACGGATCCCCGGTGGCGCCGAGGAACGATGGGTTGAAGTAGGTGACGTACTCCTTGAGCCGCGGCGGCGTGTCGCGGCGCGGGTCGACGGACACGAACAGGTAGGACGTATCCTGCGCGATGGAGCTGCCCGCCAGGGCTTGACTCACCGCATCCAGGGTGGTGAGCGTCACCGGGCAGATGTCCGGGCAATGGGTGTAGCCCATGAAGAGGAACGTCCAATGGCCCTCGAGGCGCCGGCGGGTGAAGGGCTGGCCGTCGTGGCCGGCGAGCTCGAAGCTTCCGATGGTCCTCGGTTCAGGCAGCAGGGTGGCGGCCTCGAGGGCCGGCGGCTCCCGCTTGATCAGGTTGGCGACGACTCCGCTCGCGCCGAGCCACGCGCCCAGCACCAGCGCCGCGATGGCGGCGCAGACGGCCGCTATTCGGCGGGGCATGTCCGCTCCTCGTGTCACAGTGCTTGTGGCAGGGATGATACATGACCGTTCGACGGCTCGTTGTGCGGGCGCGCACGCCGCGCCGGTTGGGTGCGGTCGCTACGCGAGCAACGCCGCGAGCGACGCGCCGGCGACCACCGTGGCCAGCAGAAACGCCAGGAAGGCGTTGGCGGCGGCTTGTCTAGGCACCTGGGAAATCTCCTTGATTTGTTTTGATAGCCCGCTGGAGGTCCGGCACGGGACCGTCGGCGACCATGCTTAGACGCGAATGGGACCCATTACCATTCTTACTTGCAAATAATTCTCATTGCTATTAGGGTGATTCCCCTCGGAAGGCGCAAGACCAGCCGCCGGATACATTGGGTTGAATCGAGGAGGGGAGGCGTTTTGTCATGAGACGAACAGCGGGATGCGCGCTTGCGGCGATGGCGCTCGCGGCCGCGACGGGTGCGGCCTCCGCGCAGGGGGCCGACCGGAGCGCGGTGCTCGAGACCTATGCGGACATCGCGCACGCGGTGTACGAGGATTCGCACGCCACCGCCCAGCGACTGCAGGCGGCGGTGGCGCGGCTCATCGAGGATCCCACCGAGCGCAACCTCCAGCGCGCCCGCGCGGCCTGGATCGCGGCGCGCGTCCCCTATCAGCAGTCCGAGGTGTACCGCTTCGGCAACGCGGTGGTGGACGCGTGGGAGGGCAAGGTCAACGCCTGGCCGCTGGACGAGGGGCTCATCGACTACGTGGACCGCTCGCGCTACGGCGACGGCTCCGCGGAGAACGCCCTCTACACCGCCAACGTCATCGCCAACCAGACCCTGAAGGTGGGCGGGCGCACCGTCGATGCATCGCACATCACCCCCGCGCTGCTGCGGGACACCCTGCACGAGTTCGGCGGCATCGAGGCGAACGTGGCCACCGGCTATCACGCCGTCGAGTTCCTGCTCTGGGGCCAGGACCTGAACGGCACCGGTCCCGGGCACGGTGAGCGGCCGGCCTCCGACTACGACCCCGCCAACTGCACCCACGGGCACTGCGAGCGCCGCGCGCAGTACCTGAAGACGGCCACCGACATGCTGGTGCAGGACTTGGCGTGGATGACGGCGCAGTGGGCACCCGGCGGCGACGCTCGCGAGGAGCTGCTCGCCGGGGATGCCGACGCAGGGCTCGCGCGCATGCTCAAGGGCATGGGCAGCCTCTCCTACGGGGAGCTGGCCGGCGAGCGCATCCGCCTCGGGCTCATGCTGCACGACCCGGAGGAGGAGCACGACTGCTTCAGCGACAACACCCACAACTCGCACTACTATGACTCGATAGGGATCCAGAACGTGTACTACGGCGAGTACGTGCGCATCGACGGCCGCCGGGTGGCGGGATCGAGCCTCTCGGACCTGGTCGCCGAGATCGCGCCGCGCGTGGACCAGGACATGCGCGCCAAGCTCACCGCCACCGACGCCGCCATGCAGCGCCTGGTGCACGTGGCGGAGAGCGGCAAGGCCTACGACCAGATGATCGCCCAGGGCGATCCCCACGGGAACCGCATCGTGCAGGAGGTGGTGGACGCGTTGACCGCGCAGACCCGCTCCATCGAGCGTGTGGTGGCCACCTTCAAGCTCGGTGCGGTGGAGTTCATGGGCTCCGATGCGTTGGACAACCCGGCCGCGGTGTTCGAGTGACGGCGTGCGCTCGAGGCGACGCGGCACGGACACGCGTGCACGGGCGCTGGCGTACCGTGGCGCCGGTGCGCGTCTCGCGCTGGCGGCGCTGCTGATCCTGGCGAGCGCGCATGCTGCGCGCGCGGGTGACGATCCCGACGAGGTGGTGAAATCCACCGCCGACTTCTCCCGCGCCGAGAAGTACGAGCTCATGCAGGCGGGGGCCGCCACCTCGCGCAAGCCGCCGGACCGGGACGCGTTCTCGCACAGCTCCGCCAACATGAGCTTCGAGCGCGAGCTCGACTTCAAGGTGGGCAACGGACTGTTTCGCCGCGTATGGGTCTCCGCCCCGTCGTCGACGCGCAGCGCCGACGGCCTGGGCCCCCTGTTCAACGCCCGCTCCTGCCAGCGCTGCCACCTCAAGGACGGCCGCGGTCATCCTCCGGCAGGCAACTGGCCCGAGGACGACGCCGTGTCCATGTTCCTGCGCCTGAGCATCCCGCCGCAGTCTCAGGCCCAGCGCGAGGCCCTCGCGAGCGGGCGGCGCAGCGTGATCCCCGAGCCCGTGTACGGCACCCAGCTCCAGGACTTCGCCGTGCAGGGGCTCGACGCCGAGGGCCGAATGCACATCGAGTACCGGGAGCAGGCGGTTCGCCTCGCCAGCGGGCGCGCGGTGCACCTGCGCGAGCCCAGCTACTCGGTCACGGACCTGCGCTACGGCGCCCTGCACCCCGAGGCGATGCTCTCGCCGCGCGTGGCCCCGCCCATGATCGGCATGGGTCTGCTCGAGGCCATCGCCGAGGCGGACATCCTGGCCTGGGCCGACCCCGAGGATGCGGACGGCGACGGCGTCTCGGGGCGGGCCAACCGCGTGTGGAGCGAGGCGCACGGCGCGCCGATGCTCGGTCGCTTCGGCTGGAAGGCGGGGGAGCCCACCGTGGCGCAGCAGGCGGCCCATGCCTTTCGCGGCGACATCGGCATCTCCAGCCCCCTCGCCCCCGAGCCCTGGGGCGACTGCACCGAGGCGCAAGTGCGCTGCCGCGGCGCGCCCCACGGCACCGGCGGCGAGGACGACGCCCTCGAGGCGTCCAAGGCGGTCATGGACAAGGTCGTGTTCTACGCCGCCAACCTGGCGGTGCCGGCGCGCCGCGACGTGGGCGACCCCGCGGTGCTGGCCGGCAAGCGGCTCTTCTACCAGAGCGGGTGCACCGGCTGCCACCGCCCGAAGTACGTGACCCGCAAGGACGCACCGCCCGAGCAGGCCTACCAGCTCATCTGGCCCTACACCGATCTGCTCCTGCACGACATGTGCGAGGGGCTCGCGGACCATCGCCCCGAGGGCCGCGCGAGCGGGCGCGAGTGGCGCACGCCGCCGCTGTGGGGCATCGGTCTCACCGAGGCCGTGAGCGGCCATACGTACTTCCTGCACGACGGCCGCGCGCACAGCCTGCTCGAGGCCATCCTCTGGCACGGGGGCGAGGCCCAGGCCGCCCGCGACCGCGTGCTCGAGCTCTCGGAGCAGGAGATCGATCAGCTCCTCGCCTTTCTGAGGTCGCTCTAGGAGAGGATGATGGGCGTGCACGACCGTTTTCCGAGCGCTGCCGGTATGCTCGTCGCCGCGTGCCTGCTCGCCGCC
>CAZPFD010000052.1:3855-10602 GCA_964585725.1 uncultured Ectothiorhodospiraceae bacterium
CACGCTCATTCGAAACAAAACGGTGACCGTTCGGAAATCGTTCCGAAACGCGGCGTCGCTAGCATGGTAGTCAGTACCAGAAGGCGCCGGAGCGCCGATCGACGGGAGGTGTGCCATGTACGACGACGACGTGGATGCGGCCTCTTCGGAGTGGGAGGTGGAGATCGCGGAGCCGCGGATGGCGCGCGCTTGGGATCCCGACGAGGTGACCGAGCCCGAACCCTGGACTCTCGAGGACCTGGAGGACTGGCTGCCGGCCTTCGCCGACTGACTCGCCGTAGACAGTAGGACGTAGGGCGGGATGGAGCGCAGCGCAATCCCGCCTGTGCGAGCCCCTGTTGGCTGCGAACAATGAGCTCCCTCGTCGTGGAGCGAAGCGGGTGGGAGCGGATTCCCAATCCGCGACAATGGCACTTACACGGCCGCCGGCCTTGCAACGAACAGCTCGCGCACGAGCAGTCCCTCTTCGATCCCCTCGAGGGCTGCCTGTTTTCGTCTCAGGAGCTCCTCGAGCTCGCCCGCGCCTAGCAGGGCGATCAGCTCTTCCGCCCGCGCGCTCAGCTCGCGCGCGAGACGGCGTACCGTATCCGCGTACTGGCGCGTCAGATCGATCCGCTCGGCTACCGCCCAACCCGTCTCCTGCAACATGACCGCGTAGTCCGACGGCGCCGACACGAACGGCGGCCCGCGCTCGGCGGCCCGCTCCCGGTCGCTCGAAGACAGCCTCGGCGCGATGGCTATCACCGTGAACACCATGGTGCCCTCTGCGCGCATCACGCGCCGGCATTCCCGTAGCACGGCGTGCTTGGCCTCCAGGCAACACAGAACGTCCGAATGGCTGACGGCATCGAACGAGGCGTCCGCGAAAGGCAGCGCGGCTCCGTCCGCCACCGCCGCCCAGCACGTCCCGCTCAAGGCGTCGGCGGACGCTCTTCGGGCCGCGATCCGGATGCCCGCTAGCGGAACGTCCACCAGCGTAACGTCGCACCCAGTCTCGCGGGCGACGAACAGAGCGGGCCAGCCGGAGCCGGCGCCTACGTCGAGCAAGCGGCGTCCGGGCGCGAGCCCCAGCAGGGGACCGAGACGTTCGGCCTCGGCGCGGGTCGCCCAGCTCGTACCGCCGTAGTCGCAGCCGCACACGACGCGCTCGACGGCCAGCATCAGGGGAGACTGGGCAAGCTCGTACTGCGCGCCGAAGCGCGCGGTGGAGGCTTCCTCTTCGGGTGTGCGCACCATGTCGGTTCGCCCCGCTTCGGAGATGCGCGGGCGCTATAGTGTAGCGCCGGACGGGGAGCCTATTCGACGCCGCCGAGCGATGGCGTTAGGCTATCTTCGAGCGAACGCGTATCGGCGGACGCCGTCACCGGGCGCGGCACTTTGGCACCCGACCGGGCGGCGGCGTCCCGCCCGCGGCGAAATGAGCCACGAACCAGATCCTGCCGCCGCCCCCACCGGCGTGAAAGCGGACGACGCGGCTCTGCTGCGAGCGGGGCTCGAACGGCTCGCAGTCGGCTTCGGCGTTTTCGACCACGATCTGCACCTCGTCGCCCGGAACCCGGCCTTTCAGGCCCTGAGCCGCTACCCCGAAGCCCTGCTCGCCCCCCACACCCCTCTCGAGGCGCTTCTGCGCTTCAACGCCGAGCGCGGCGACTTCGGTGCCGGCGACGTCGACGCGCTGGTGCGCGCACGCATGGAGTCCGTCCGAAACGGGATTGGCGAAGAGGCGCAGATCACCCTCCCCGGCGGCGCCATCCTGCACATTCGCTGCGACCCCGTGCCGGGGAGCGGTGTGCTCTTGTCTTACAGGGACGTCACCGAGGCGGAGCGCACGCTCCGCGCGCTGCGCCAGAGCGAGGAGCGCTATGCCCTCGCCATGCGCGCCATCAACGAGGGCGTGTACGACTGGGACATCGCCAACGACGCCATCTACTACACCGATCGCGTGTACGAGGCCCTCGACCTCCCGCGCGAGGAGCTGAACACACCGCAGGACTGGCTCGATCGCATTCATCCTGACGACGTCGACGGTTATCGGCGGTCGATGATCGCACACTTCAAGGGCGAGACCGATCGCTTCGAGCACAGCTACCGATACCGGGACCGCCACGGCAACTGGCGCTGGGCGCTGCAACACGGTATCGCCCTGCGCGATGCGCACGGTCGGGCCTACCGCATGATCGGGTCCACCGGGGACATCACCGAGCTGAAAGAGAGCGAGCGCGAGCTCGCCGAGAAGAGCGCCATCCTGGAGACGACCCTCGAGAACATCGATCAGGGCATCACGATGGTGGACAAGGATCTGCACACCATCGCCCTCAACACCCGATTCCTGGAGCTGCTCGAGCTCCCGCCCGAGCGCTTCCGATCGGGGTTCCACATGGAGGAGGCGTTTCGCTTCAACGCCGAGCGCGGCGAGTACGGCCCCGGCGACGTGGAGGCCCAGGTCCGCGAGCGCCTCGAGCTGGCGAAGCGCTTCCAGCCGCACGCCTTCGAGCGCACGCGACCCGACGGCACCGTGATCGCCATCCGCGGTCAGCCGCTGCCCGGCGGCGGCTTCGTTTCCACCTACACCGATGTGACCGAGCAGAGGCGCGCCGAGGCGGCGCTGCGCGAGAGCGAGGAGCGCTACGCGCTCGCCTCGCGCGCCGCCACGGAGGGCATCTACGACTGGAACCTCGAGACCGACGCATTGCAGCTCTCCGAGCGCGCGAAAACGTTCTTCGGCTTCCCCGAGGAGCCGCTCACGCCGGCGGCCTGGAACGCGCAGATCCACCCCGAGGATTTCGAGGGGTACCGCCAAGCGCTCATCGCGCACTTCAAGGGCCGCACCCCTCACCTCGAGTGCGAGTACCGCATCCGCGACGCGGAGGGAGGCTACCGCTGGATCCTGGATCGCGGCATCGGGGTGCGCAACGACGCAGGCCGCGTCGTGCGCCTGGTGGGTGCGGTGAGCGACATCACCGCGCGCAAGCTCGCGGAGCTCGAGCTGCGGCGCGCGCACCGCGAGCTGGAGGAGCAGAACCGGCGCCTGCGCGAGGAGATCGAGGCGCACCGCCGCGCCAAGGCCACCATCGAGTACCTGGTGGACGAGATCGAGTCGGGGCTCAACTTCGGCGAGATCGTCGGCAACTCCCCTTCGTTGAAAGAGCTGCTCGGCGCGCTCGAGCTGGTCGCCGCCACCGACAGCACCGTGCTCATCCAAGGCGAGACCGGCACCGGCAAGGAGCTCATCGCGCGCGCGGTTCACAGCCGCAGCCCGCGCGGCGATCAGCCCCTGGTCAAGGTCAACTGCGCGGCGCTGCCGCGGGAGCTGGTGGAGAGCGAGCTCTTCGGCCACGAAAAGGGCGCGTTCACCGGCGCCACCCAGCAGCGCAAGGGGCGCTTCGAGCTGGCCGACAAGGGCACGATCTTTCTCGACGAGGTGGGCGAGCTGCCGCTCGAGGCGCAGGTCAAGCTGCTGCGCGTGCTCCAGGAAGGCGAGTTCGAGCGCGTGGGCGGCACCCGCACCCTGAGCGCGGACGTGCGCGTCATCGCGGCCACCAATCGGGATCTGGCGAGCGAGGTCGAGGCGGGCCGCTTCCGCAGCGATCTCTTCTACCGCCTCAACGTGTTTCCGGTGACGGTGCCGCCGCTGCGCGAGCGCCGCGACGACATCCCGCTGCTCGCGCGCCACTTCATGCTCAAGGCGTCGCGCCAGCTCGGCAAGCCGCTGCAGGATCTGTCGCCGGCGTTTCTCGAGCAGGCGCTCCACTATGCCTGGCCGGGCAACATCCGCGAGCTCGAGAACGTGGTCATGCGCGGCGCCATTCTCTCCCCGGGCCCGCTGCTCGAGCCGCCGGAAACGCTTCCCGGCGCGCCCGCCGAGCCCCCGGTGTCCGAGCGGCCGGGCCCGCTACCGCTGCGCACGCTGGAGGCGGTGGAGCGCGATCACATCCGCGCGACTCTGGAGCACACGCACTGGGTGGTCGAGGGCGAGCACGGGGCCGCCGCGGTCCTCGGACTCAACCCCAGCACCCTGCGCGGGCGCATGCGCAAGCTGGGCATCCGCAAGCCGCGCTGACGCCCCCCGTCATATTCGACGGCTGAGGGCTGTCGTATACGACGGCCGTCGGATCCGGCGGCTCGCGTGCGACCAGCCCGACCCACGACATCGAGACCAATCCTCTGATCCGTCGCACGTTTTCTCCCCCGGCGCCGGATTGGCACGGCGATTGCTCTGAGGTTCACGAAGGCGAAAGTCACCCGACCGGAGGAGAGCCGCCATGTACCTGACCCTGACCCAGACCGCGACCGAGCGCACCACCACCACCCGGCGTTCGACTCCGCGCCCGGTGACGCGGCCCGCGCCCGCTACCCCGCGCACGACCGGCCGCCACACCACGCCGGATCCCTTGATCCACGCCTGGGCGCGGCGCGCCATGGCCGCCAACGGCTTCGGCGACGCCGGCTGCTGAGCGAAGCGCGGCACTCCCAACGCGGACGAGACCGAAGGAGAGCGGACATGCCCAGCGTCGACATCAACGGAACCCGGATCACCTACTCCGATGCCGGGACCGGCGATCCCGTCGTGCTCATCCACTGCTCGTCCGCCTCGGGCACCGAGTGGAACAGTCTGTGCGAGCTGCTGGCGGGGGAGTTCCGCCGCGTCGTGCCGGATCAGTGGAGCTGCGGCGCGAGCGACCCCTGGCACGGTTGCAGCGCCTTCACCCTCGCCGAGGAGGCCGCGCCCGTGCTCGCCATCATCGATCGCATCGGCACGCCGGTGCACCTGGTGGGCCACTCCTACGGCGGCGGCGTCGCCCTGCGCGTGGCCCGCGAACGCCCCGAGATGATCCGCAGCCTGACCCTGGTCGAGCCCTCCGCGTTTCACCTGCTGCGGCGCGGCGGCGCGCGCGAGCGCAGGCTGTTCCGGGAGATCGCCGGCGTCGCCCACGCGGTGGTGCGCGCGGTGACCAGCGGCGACTACTGGGGCGGCATGGGGCGCTTCGTGGATTACTGGAACGGCGAAGGTGCCTGGGCGGCGCTGGCGCACGAGGCGCGCATCAAGCTGAGCCAGCGGCTGGGCAAGGTGGCCCTCGACTTCCAGGCGCTGTTCGAGGAGCCGGCGCACCTCGCCGACTATGCCGCGCTCACGGCGCCGACCCTCATCCTGTGCGGCGAGCGCTCGCCCGCACCCAGCCGGCGCATCGTGGAGATGCTCGCCGACGCCATGCCCAACGCGCGGGTGAAACGCATCCCCGGCGCCGGGCACATGTCGCCGCTCACCCACCGCGACCACGTCAACACGGCGATCCGCGATCACCTGCGGCGCGCCGCCATCACCCACCGGCGCCGCGCCGCCTGAAAAGTGGTGTCAGAGACGACTGCTTGCGCACATCGGGAAAGTCGTCTCTGACACTAGTATTTATCGGTGCGGCGGCGAGAAGTAGTGTCTGACACCGCTGCGGGCTGTGTTTGATTCCGCTCCCGGCCGGGCGTAGATTGGCCTGGAACCGGATCACCCGACCCGAGGTTGGGTCATGCGCACGCATCGCTTGGGGGCTGCCACCGGCCCGCCGCAACCTGCGGCGGCGCGCCTCATTTCCCTGCACGCGGCGAAGCACCGCATCTGCATCCCGCAACGCCGATGCCCTCGGCGGGGTGAGCCCGCGCGATCCGAAGATCTGTGACGGGAGGGGGAGGGATGCTGGCGAGAATCTGGCGTTGGGTCTCGGATCCCAATCATCAGAAGACGCTCGCGTTCATCGGCGGCGGCCTGGTGGCGGTGATGGCCGCCGGGTGGCAGGCCTACGTGCACTTCAGCGACACCGGCGGCGGGGGTGCATCCGAGATCCTGGCCCAGGAGTGCGGCTTCGCGGGCGGCCGCGACGTGAACGTGGGCGGCGACATCACCTGCAACTTCGGCATCAGCCTCGCGGAGTACGAGGCCGGGCTCGAGCGCCGGGAGGCGGAGATCCGCGCCGAGCTCGAGAGCCTGGGCACGGGCGACGACCAAGCGCGCGCCAGCCTGCAGGCCGACCTCGCCGCCGTGCGCGACCGGCTCGCCGACGTGGAGGCGGCCTACGAGGAGCGCCGCCGCGACCTCCTCGAGGTGGCGCAGGCCCTGGCCGGGCTCGAGGGCGCGGCCGCCGGCGCCGGAGACCGGCAGCGCGCGCTGCTCGCGGGCGACGTGGAGGCGGCGGAGGCGCCGTTCAGTGAGGCGCTGGCGAGCAGCAAGGCGCGTGCGGCGAACGCCGCCTATCATCTGGGGTTGCTGCGCGCCTCGCAGCGGGACTTCGCCGGCGCCTACGCGCAGCTCGAGCAGGCCGTGGCGCTCGCCCCCGACAACCCGCAGTACCGCAGCAAGCTCGCCGCCGTCGCCGAGCACGTCGACGACGCGAACCTGGAGCCGGGGCGCCTGCGCATGCGTGCCGTGCTGGGTGCGGGCGGCGAGCCCGTGGAGGCGTGCCATTACGTGTACGAGGCGGCCCCGAACCTCGACGGGGAGCGCAAGCGCATCACCTACGACTGCGAAGTGTCGGCGTCGTTCGAGCTCGCGCCCGGGCGCTACCACGTGCGCTCCGAGGCGGGCAGCGCCGCTGTGGGCACGGACGTGGCGGTGGTCCCGGGGGCGGTCACCGATAAGCTCACCAACCTCGAGGCCGGCCGCGTGCGCATGACGGCGGTGCTGGGTGAAGGCGGCGACCCGGTGGAGGCGTGCCACAACGTCTACGAGGCGAAGCAGGATCTGGACGGCAACCGCCGGCG
>CAZPFD010000052.1:10702-14453 GCA_964585725.1 uncultured Ectothiorhodospiraceae bacterium
AGGCGTGCCACAACGTCTACGAGGCGAAGCAGGATCTGGACGGCAACCGCCGGCGGATTACCTACGACTGCAAGGAGTCGGCGTGGTTCACCCTGCCCGCGGGGCGCTACTACCTGTGGGCCAAGTCAGGCGAGGCGAGCGCGGGGCGCGAGGCGGAGGTGAGCGCCAACACGGTCACCGACCACGCCAACGATCTCAACGCGGGCCGCCTGCGCATGGTGGCGGTTCCCGAGAAGGGCGCCGATCCGGTGGACGCGTGTCATTACGTGTACGACCCGGAGCCCGATCTCGACGGCAACCGCACGCGGGTCGCCTACGATTGCGACGACGTCGCGTGGTTCACCCTTCCGGCCGGCCGCTACTATCTGTGGACGGAGGTGGGCGAGACGGGCACGGCCGCAGAGATCGAGGTGCGCCCCAACGAGGTCGCGGAGAACATCACGCACCTGGGAACCTGACGGCGGCCGCGGCGTGGAGACGAAAGCGCGCTCAGATCGGCAACAGGCGCTCGATGGTGCTCGCCGCGACCTGAACGGGCCGGGCCAGTGCCGTCCCGAAGGCACGACGAAGCGTGGGCGGCTCGGCGCGCTCCAACGGCGCACGGTCCTGGTCACGCCGCTCTGTTCCGCGTTTCTCGCCGGGGGTCGGAGGGCGGGTGCGCGGTCGGCGTTGCGCGCGCGAGGCGCTCGGGAGGAGCGCGAACCAGACGTACCCGCCCAGGGGGACCGGCGACTCGAACGGGTCGAAGCTCATGATGGAAGCTCCCTTTGCGCTGTGGTGTTCCCCTTTTATCGCCGAGCCGCAAACCCGAAGTGAAAACGCGCGGCTTCGCGCCGCCCGCAGCGCAAAAAGAGCATAAAAAACGCGCTAAAAGTGCTAGACTGCGATTTCGCCGACTGAATCGACGCTCCAAACTGCATATACATGAGAGGGAGGAAGTGACCGATGGCCTCCCTACATCTCACGCTGCTCGGCGGCTTCGAAGCGCAATCGCTCGCCGGCGCCCCCGTCAGCCTGCCCACGAAAAAGTCGCAGGCCCTTCTGGCCTACCTGGCGCTGCCGCCCGGCAAATGGCACACTCGCGACGAGTTGATGGGCCTGCTGTGGAGCGATCGCAGCGAGGAGCAGGCACGCAACTCTCTGCGCCAGGCGCTCAGCGCCTTGCGCAAGTCGTTGCACGACGCCGGCGCGGATGCGCTGGTGGCCGAACGCGACCGCATCGGCCTCGAGCCGGAGGCCGTCGAGGTCGACGTCCAGCGCTTGGAGGAGCGCGCCGGAGGTACGAACGGCGGGCTGGAAGAGATCGCGACGCTCTATCGCGGGGATTTCCTCGAAGGGCTGAGCATCCGCGATCCGGCGTGCGAGGAGTGGCTGCGCCACGAGCGCGCGCGGCTGCGCCGCCTGGCCGTGGACGCCCTCGCGCGCTTGAGCGAAGCGCAGATGCAGAGCGGCGCCGCCGAGCACGCCGTCGCCACCGCGCAGCGGCTGCTGGATCTGGATCCGGTGTACGAGCCCGCCTACCGCACGCTCATGCGCTTGTACGCGGCGCGCGGGCAGCGCGCTTTTGCTCTGAAGACCTACCAGACGTGCTGCAGCGTGCTTGGCAAGGAGCTCGAAGTCGAGCCGGAGGCAGCGACTCGAGAGCTGTTTGAAGCGATCCGCGACGGCGAGATTTCGATCGAATCGTCCGCGGACAGTGCCGCCCGGTCGTCGCCGTGGTCGTCGGTTTCTCAGGCGGCATTACCGGAGCTGGTATTGCCCGACAAACCCTCCATCGTCGTCATCCCGTTTCGAAATTTGGGAGATCCTGCCGACAATTTTTTCAGCGACGGTATTACTGAAGACATCATTACCGCTTTATGCTGTTTTCGCGAGTTGTTCGTGATCGCCGGGGATACTTCACTCGCCTTTCGCGAGCGCGGGATGGAGCCGACCCGGTTCGCACGTGAGCTCGGCGTCGAATTCCTGCTTCAGGGAAGTGTCCGCCGATCCGGGGACAGAATTCGGGTGGGCGCGCAATTGCTTGATGCAGCGACGGGACGTCAAATCTGGGGTGAACGATACGATCGGACGTTGCACGATATATTCAGCGTGCAGGACGAGATCTCGCAGACCCTCGGCGCAAACCTCGCCGGACGGATCGAGAGCATCGGCCGCGAACGTGCGTTGCGGAAAAGTACACACAGCCTCGACGCCTATGATTACCTCCTGCGCGGCAATCGGTATCTATGGAGTTACACGAAGGACGACATTGCTCAGGCGCGGCTCAACCTCGAGAAGGCCATCGCGCTGGATCCGGGTTACGCGACCGCTCATGCTCACCTCGCCTGGACTTACTTCCAGGAGTGGGACTACCCGTGGCTGTCGGAGTCGCCCTCAGAGGCGCTGGATCGCGCGCTCGAGCTTGCGCATCAGGCGGTCGCGCTGGATGAGGCCGACGTATGGGGCCATTGCACCATTCATTGGCCTTACCTTCATAAGAAAGAGTACGAGCTGGCCGAGAAGCACCTTGAACGAGCGTCCAGATTGAACCCGAATCATCCCTTCGTGTGCTGCTCAAAGTCATGGTTCTTGACGCTGACCGGGCGGCCGTCGGACGGAATTGAATGCGGGAAGACCAGTTACCGGCAGAATCCCTTTTTCCCTGAGGGCTGTCTCGCGGGTATCGGGATCGCTCACTACGTGCTCGAGGAATACGAGAACGCTTTGACCATGTTCAAAATGGTGCAGGAGCCTGCTCGTACGGCTTGGGACCATGCTTTCATGGCCGCCTGCTACGCGCAGCTCGATCGAGCCGGCGACGCGAAGTCCGCGGCCGAGCGCGCAGCGGCTTTATGGGACGGCATCAAGACCCACGACTGGCCTAGAAACTGGCCGTTCCAACGCCAATCCGATCTGGATCACCTGCTTGAGGGTTTACGCAAAGCAGGCCTGATCGCCTGATCCTGCCAAGAATCCTTCAATTCCAAAGGGACGGTATCCATGAACGTCGTCATCGCCGGGCGCGGTCGCGTGGGCCGGGGGCTCGCCCGGTCTTTGCAGAAAGCGGGGGTCGAAGTGACCCTGGTGTCCGGGCGCGCATCCGAGCCCGGCGCGTTCCAGGCAGCCGACGTGGTGGTGCTCGCCGTGCCCGACGACGCCATTGCGGCCTGCGCCGAGCGCATTGCCCCGGAGCTTTCGCGCGGCACCGCGGTGCTCCACTGCGCGGGCGCACGCGACGCGGGCGAGCTCGCGGCGTGCCGCGCCGCCGGCATGCACGTCGGCGTCATGCATCCCCTCGCCTCCTTCGCCGATGCGCAGCACCCGCCCAAGCTCGAGGGCGCGACCTTCGCCATCGCCGGCGATGCCTACGCGGTCACTGCGGCGCAGGATCTGGCGGGCGCCGTCGGTGGCGTCGTGCTGCGGGCGGCGATCCACGGCCCTGCATATCACGCGCTGGCGGCACTGGCCGCCAACGGCACCGTGGGGCTCGCGCACGCGGCGGCGCCGGCGCTGGAAAAGCTCGGTCTGTCGCGCTCCCAGGCCGAGCGCGCGCTGGCGGCGCTGCTGCGCACGGTCGCGGACAACGTGGGCGCGCTCGGCGTGCCGCGCGCGCTTACCGGTCCCGTCATGCGCGGGGATGCGGCCACGGTGGCGGCGCACCGCGAGGCCCTGGCCGAGATGGATGTCGACGCGGCCGCCGCCTACGACGCGATGCTGCCGGTCGTCCTGCGCTGCGCGCGCGCGGCGGGGCTCTCCGAGGAGCGGGCGG
>CAZPFD010000052.1:14553-18019 GCA_964585725.1 uncultured Ectothiorhodospiraceae bacterium
TAGGGCGGGATGCAATCCCGCCGAACACAGGCGTGACGCAACGAAGGACGATGAAATAACCCCGGCTCAGCCCACCTCGCGCAGCCAGCCGTGGGGATCCGCCGCGCGCCCGCTCTGGATGTCGGTGAGCGCCTTGCGCAGGCGCAGGGTGTTGCGGCCCACGTTGCCGCTGCTCACCACGTGCAGCCGATCCCGGTGCACGAAGGTGCCCACCCCCGCGAGCACCGCGGCGGTGCCGGAGAGCGCGGCCTCGCCGGTGCGCGACCAGTCGAGCAGCTCATCCACGGTGAAGCTGCGCTCGGTGACCTGATAGCCGAGGTCCCGGGCCAGCGTGAGAATGGAGTCGCGGGTCACCCCGTGCAGGAACGAGGCGTCAAGCGCCTTGGTGAGCACTTCCTTGTCGTTGAGCAGCAGGAAGTTGGAGGCGCTGGTTTCCTGCACGTCGCCGCCCGGGCAGAACAGCACCGTGTCCGCGTCGTGGTCGGCGCGCGCCCGGATCACGTGGCGCAGCGCCGAGGCGTAGTTGCCCCCGGTCTTGGCCATCCCGAACTCGGGGGCCGTGCGCGGGTGGTCCTCTTCGATGAGCACGCGCAGCGGCCTCAGCCCGCCGCGGAAGTAGTCCCCCACGGGCGAGGCCAGCACGTACAGGCAGGCTTCGGCGGCGGCGCTGCCCGCGGCGCCGATGTTGGCCTCGGTGCCGATGAGGGTGGGCCGCAGGTACAGCGCGCCGGGGAACTCGGGGATCTCGTCGGTGCACTGCGCCGCAAGCTCCAGGATCATGCGCTCGAGGGCGGCCGTCTCGGGCACCGGCAGGCACAGCAGCTCCGCGCTCTTCTGCATGCGCGCCACGTGGCGGTCGAGGCGGAAGGCGCGCACGCTTCCGTCGCGCCAGCGAAACGCTTTCAGCCCCTCGAAGCAGGTGCTCGCGTAGTGCAGGACGTGGGCGCCGGGGTGGAGCTCGAAGGGTCCGGTGTCCCGGATCTCCGGAGGCGACCAGGCGCCCTCCGCGTACCAGGCCACGGTCATGCGCCGGGCGAAGACCGTGCCGAAAGGCAGGGCGGCAGGGTCGATGGGCTGTGCCGTGCTCATCGTGGGGCGTCTCGCATCGGATCCGGTGTGTTTCCGGTATAGCGACCGGAACGATGCATTATGCACCCGGGGTGCGGGATCTGCATCAGCCGCGGAGGGAAGGGGATTTCTGGCGGAGCGGCCGGGGATCAGCCGTTCGCGCCGACCAGGTGCTTACGGTGTGCGGGCGCGCGCTCGGCTTCGTGGCTCTCGGGCTCGTCCGCCGCTTCGCGGGGTTGATCGTCCGCGGGAGGATCGGCCAGGGGGATGCCCGCGTCCTCGCAGTGGCGCCGGGTGAGCACTTCCACCATGTTGGCGATGCTCCGGTGCTCGCGGCGCGCCGCCTCGCGCAGCGCCTCCTTGACGGCGGGGTCGATGCGCAGGTTGAGGAGTGCCGTCTTGCGTGCTGGCATGGCTCCGGTTCCCGGTGGACGCGAGCTGGACCCCGCCCGGTCTCGGGCGAAGGGTCATTGAACCACATGACCCCCGGGGGCGGCGGAAGTTCCCTGGCGGCGCCCGCCAACCGGACGCGGCTGGAGCGCGCAGAGCGCGGCCTCACCGCTGACCGCGCGCCACCCGGCTCAGCCGGTCACCGAGGCCGAGCACGTAGGTGCGGCCCTTGCCGCCATCATCGAGGGCGCCGAGCCAGCGCGCGGGAAACGCCTGCGCTCCGTGGCGGGCCCCGGCCAGCGCCCCCGCCATGGCGCCGATGGTGTCGGTGTCCCCGCCCGCGTTGACCGCGCGCACCAAGGCTTCCTCCGGATCCTCGGCCGCCGATAGAAACGCCCACAGCGCCATCGGCACCGAGCGCGAGGCGCGGCTGC
Organism: uncultured Ectothiorhodospiraceae bacterium; assembly: GCA_964585725.1. GTDB lineage: Bacteria > Pseudomonadota > Gammaproteobacteria > HK1 > HK1 > CAZPFD01. The sequence continues at coordinate 16,446 of CAZPFD010000052.1, forward strand.
TGGTGCCGAGGCGACGCGACGCGTCGGTGGGCTTGGCCTTGAGGTTGCGCCCGATCCAGCGCAGCCGGGTGGCGAAATCCTTGGGGGCATCCCTGGTCACCGTGCTCAGGAAGGCTTCCGGCTCCAGGGGCTCGCCATCGATGCCCGCGGCGAGCGCCGCGAGCACCGCCAGCGCCTGCACCCGCGCCCCGAAGCGCGCCTCGGGATGGGTGTGCCCGGTGACCTCGGCCTGGGCCTCGGCCGCCCGCGCCACGGCGTCGGCCTCGGGATAGAAGGCGAGCGCCACCGGCGCCACGCGCATGGCGGCGCCGTTGGCATACGAGCCGCCGGGCAGCGGGTGCGCCGCCACCGCCTCGCGCCACGCCGTGCGCCGGCGCAGCGCCTCCATGATCTTGCGCGTGTTGGCGCCGTAGCCGCGATCGCGCTCGTAGTTCCTGGCGAAGCGCTCGGCCACGCAATCGAGGCTGAGGCGCCCCGGATCGTCGAGCAGCCCCTCCGCGAGCCCGATCATGAGCTGGGTGTCGTCGGTGTAGGTGCCGCGCCCGAGGCGGGCCTCGAGCATCTCGCGTACCTTGCGATGCGGCGGGCGCTGGCCCTCGAGGGGCATGCCCAGGGCATCGCCCACGAAGGTGCCGACGAGCGCGCCCCGGAAGTGCGCGCGCAAGGTCTTGGAATCGGTCATGTCCCGGCTCTCGGCTTCCCCGCGGCGCCGTCGGCGACGGCCAAACCATATAGCCTACGAGGGGTTGATCTCCGTTTCAGTGACCTCACGCTCATTCCTAGAGATTCGGTCGACAGCCGCCAATCGTTAGCAGGGCATCGACACGGGGCGGCTCCTTTAATAGGGTCGGCCCCCGAGACAAGGCAAAGGAGGTGGGGAGATGAGGGAATTCATCAAACGGTACGCCGTGGTCTGCTATCTGGGGACGGTGGTGGTCGCCCTCCTGGTCACGGGGGTGGTCCAGGCGCAGCCCGCCAAGCACGTTGGCCATGCGTCTCAGTTAGCGCTCACTAACATCGAGGCGGTTGGAGCAGCGCCCGACGCGCGCCTGGATGCGCCGGCGCCCGTGCGCCATGGGGGGCACGCGGCCCAGCTCGCCGCCGGCGCCGCCCGCAGCGGCGGCGAGACCACGCAGCCGGCGCAGGCGGCGTCGCCCCTGGCGAGCCCCGCGCCCGCGGCCCACGTCGGCCACGCCGCGCAGCTCACCCAGGCCCGAAACCCCGGCTGAACCCTCCCCGCTGTGGGAGCGGCTGCCTTTGTGGGAGCGGCTTGCAGCCGCGACAATCGCGCCTGAAGGCTGAGTTGTGCCCGGGGGAAAGGTTGGGCGGTGGGCAGGCTTGCAGCCGCGACGCGAGGCTCGTAAACACCCTCGCGCGCAACCCGCCCATCGGCGCAAATTTGCCCGGGCGAACCGATCATCTCGCGCGCACGATTACGCACCCCGCCCGCCCCCGATCACGGTACACTTGTAAGCTTGTGTGTGGGTGTACCCGAGCGCCCGTCTCCCGAATGTCATCGAAGCTGCTCCCGCGGAGCTTCTACGCGCGCGATGCGCTGGAGGTGGCGCGCGATC
>CAZPFD010000053.1:0-18004 GCA_964585725.1 uncultured Ectothiorhodospiraceae bacterium
GCGGAGATCTGCTACAGCGCGAGCCGAAGTGGGGTCAGACACTACTTTCCCTATGCACCCTGCCTCAAGAGGGGTCAGCGTAAGGGAAAGTAGTGTCTGACCCCAAGCGCCAGCCCCACGCAGCGGCAGGGCTCCACATTTCCGCTCCTGCATTTAGCCCGCGCATCGCGTCTCCCGTGCGGGCGTGCTAGGCTGCGGCGCCGGAGTCACGGTCCGCCCCGTGGCGCGTTTCCGCACAGCTAGCTAGAGTTCGTACGCCCGCGGCAGGGTTCGAGCGTCAGCCACCCCCACTCATGCAGCTCACCTTTCTCGGTACCCGCGCCAACATCCCCTCCAGAACCCGGCGCCACCGGCGCCACAGCGCCCTGCTCGTGGCTTACGCCGACGATCGGATCATGGTGGATTGCGGTGGCGACTGGCAGCGCGCGCTGGGGCGCGTCGATCCGAGCGCCATCGTCCTCACCCACGCGCACCCGGACCATGCCGCCGGTCTCGAAGGCGGTGCGCCCTGTCCCGTCTACGCGACGGACATCACCTGGGATCCGCTGACGGAGTTCCCCATCGCCGAGCGGCGCACGGTGGCGACGCGCGAGCCGTTCGTCATCGGCGGCGTGGGCTTCGAGGCGTTCGAGGTCGAGCACTCCCTGCGCGCGCCCGCCGTGGGCTACCGAATCACCAGTGGCGGGGCGAGCGTTTTCTACGTTCCGGACGTGATGTCGATACCCGAGCGTGCCGACGCGCTTCGGGGCATCGCCCTCTACGTGGGCGACGGGAGCACCTTGACCCGCCCCATCGCGCGCAGCCGCGACGGACGGCGCTTCGGGCACGCTCCCATCCGCACGCAGCTCGGCTGGTGTGCGGAGGCGGGCGTGCCGCGGGCGTTGTTCACCCACTGCGGCACCCAGATCGTGCGCGCCGACGAGCGCATGCTGGGGGCCCGGCTGCGGGCCCTGGCCCGGCCCCTGGGGATCACCGCCGGCTTCGCTCGGGATGGGCTGGTGGTGGAGATCAACGGCGGCGTGCGGATTCCCTGAGGGTCACGCCTTGCGGTTCCTGATGCCCGCGGAGTCGGCGGTCACCCTGCAGACCACGTGGCCTACGCCGCCGGCCAGGTAATTCTGCCAGTGCACGACCCGGAGGTTGTCGAGCTCGGTAGGGCCGCCGGCGGTGATGTAGTCGATCTCCCAGCCGAACTCCGACTCACGATCTCTGTAGTGGGTGCGCCGCACCCAGGCGCCGCACTCGTCCTTGCGCCACACGGCCGGGTCCGCCTGCGGGTCCACGCGCCCCTTCTCCCACACCTGCTGCACGAGCTTCTCGCTGAATGTCATGCGCGCCTTCGGGTGAGTGCGACCATCATTTCGCCGGGCTTCTACTGCTGATCGAAGTAGTCGCGCGCCGCGCGGGCCGCGTCCTCGAGCGTCCCATAGCCGACGGAGGTCCACTCAGGCACGTCGCGGTGGAAGACCTCGACCCGCCACAGGCCGGTGGGCGGGTACTCGAAGTACTCCGCGACCCACGTGTCATCGAAGCGCTGCACGTGCTTGCCGTCGGTCCTGCGGGTGATCTCCGCGGGTGCGCGATTACCGGTGTCGTCTACGTTCATGTCGCCTCCTCGCCAGCACAGAGTGGAGTCTGGGCGCTCTGCCGGCCGTGTGCCTTGATCTGGATCAGCGCGGCGCGGGCGTGAAGCACGGGCCCTTCACTCGCCGCCGCCGGAGACCGCCTCGAAGCCGGACACCACGTCCAGGAGCTCGGTGGTGATCGCTTCCTGGCGCACGCGGCGATACGTGGCAGTGATCTCCTCCAGGCGTTCGTCCAGGTTCTTCTCGGCTGCCTGCATGGAGGTGAGCCGGCTGCTGTGCTCGCTCGCCTGGGACGCGGCGCAGGCCCGGAACAAAGAGACGAAGATGTACTGGCGCAGCAGCGCCGCAAGCAGGTGCCGCGGATCCATGGTGAAGGCGGGAAGACTGCGCGACGGCCACTTGCGCTTTTCCACTTGGCGAAGGCCTTCCAGATCGACCGGCAGTACCCTCACCTCCATCGTGCGATAACCCCCCTGGTCCAACGGGCGGTTGTAGAAGAGGTAGACGTCGTCGACGCCTCCGCGGGTCTGCCATGCGTCCACCCTCACCAGCATCTGCTGCACCGTCGCCGTGATCCGGCTCGCGGCCCCCGGGGCGGCGAGGGTCTCCTCGACCGGCTGCGCGTCCTCCTCGAGGCGTGCAGCGGCCAGGGAGCCGACCGTCAGAACCCGATGCCATCGCGGTGCGCCGGGCAGCGTTCGTGCGCGCTCCAGGGCCCGGCGGGAGACGTCCTCATTGAAGCGCCCGCAGAGCCCGTGGTCCGAGCCGAAGACGATGACCGCGGAGCGTGGTCTATCGGCCCGGCGCCGCCTGTGAGTCGTGGGCCTTTCCATGTGGCCGAGCACCGCCCGCAGACCCAGCTCCACGGTCCGGTAGTAGTGCCCCAACGCCTCCACTGCCTGCTCGTACTGGCGGATACTCACCGCGGACAGCGATTTCATGGTCTTGACGATGGTCCGCAGGTCCTCGAGACCCTCGATCTGGCGGTGCAGGTGCTCAGGGGACTCCACGGTCCTCGCCCTCGTCATCGGATTGCCCGGTTGCCGTGCGGACGGCGTCGCGGGCCGCCGCGAGCAGCTCCGTCCACTCCTCGTCTGCGAGGGCCTCGCCTGCGTCGATGCGCTCGCACATCCCGCTCAGCGTCTCCGGCACGCGTTGCGCGATGGCGTCCTCGGCGCGGCGCACCTGTTCGACGGTGAGTTCTTCGAACAATCCTTCGTTCACTGCGTGCAGGACCGCGACTTGCTGGCTCGCTCTCAGGGGCCGATGCTCGGGCTGCTTCAGGAGCTCGCGTACGCGCCGGCCGTGCTCGATGGTCGCGCGGGTCTCCTCGTCGAGCCGGGTGGCGAAGCGGGCGAAGGCCTCCAACTCTTCGAACTGGCTATAGGCCAGGCGCAGATCACCGGCTACCGCCCGCAGCGCGGGAAACTGGGTCTTGCCTCCCACCCGCGACACCGACTTGCCGATGTCGACCGCCGGCATCAGCCCTTTGCGGAACAGAAGGGGCGAGAGATATATCTGTCCGTCGGTGATGGAGATCAGGTTGGTGGGGATGTACGCCGAGATGTCCTGGGCCTGGGTCTCGACGAGGGGCAGCGCGGTGATGGAGCCGCCCCCGTGCTCGCGGCGCAGGTGGGTGGAGCGCTCGAGGAGCCGGGAGTGGATGTAGAAGATGTCCCCCGGGTAGGCCTCGCGGCCCGGCGGGCGGCGCAGCAGCAAGGACAGCTCTCGATAGGCGCGCGCGTGCCGGGTGAGGTCATCGTAGACGATCAGGGCGTCCCGGCCCTGCCCCATGAAGTACTCGGCGACCGTCATGGCCGCATAGGGCGTGACGAACTGCAAGCCCGGCGGATCGTCGCCGGCGGCCACCATCACGATGGTGTGCTCGAGGGCGTCGTGGCGACGCAGGGTGTCCACCACCCGGGCGACGGCGGTGCCGCGCTGGCCGATGGCGCAGTAGATGCAGACCACGTCCTTGCCCCGCTGATTGATGATGGTGTCGACGGCGACGGTGGTCTTGCCGGTCTGCCGATCGCCCACCACGAGCTCGCGTTGGCCCCGGCCGATGGGGATGAGGGCGTCCACGGACTTGATTCCCGTCTCCAGGGGGACCGTGACCGGAGCGCGATCCATGATGGGACGCGCAGGCTGCTCCACCGGACGTCGTTCGCGATAGCGCAGCGCATCCCCGCCATCGAGCACGCGGCCGGTGGCGTCTACCACCCGGCCGATCAACGCATCTCCCACGGGCGTGTCGGTGATGCGCCCCGTCGCGCTCACCTCGCTGCCCGCCACGAGATGCTCGCCCTCGCCCAGCAGCATGACCCCGATCTCCTCGGGCTCGAGGTTGATGGCGACGCCCAGGAGCCCCCCCGGGAAGCTGACCAGCTCCTCGCTGGTGATACCCGGCAGGCCCTTGACCCGGGCCACACCCCCGCCCACGCGACTCACCGTCCCGGTCTCCGCCAGCTTCAGTCGCGGAGCGCCCTCCGCCAAAGCGGCGTCCACCGCCGCCGTGACCTCGTCGAGGACTTTTTCCAGCGCCATCTCAGGCGCCCCCGCGGCCGGTTCGGGCCAGCGCCGCCTCCATGCGCTCGTCCAGGCCCGCCAGATATCCCGCCAGGGTCCAGGCGAGCTTGCGCCCGCCGGCGCTCAGCTCGATGCCGCACAGCAGCTCCTCGGACTCGCCGTAGGTCACTTCGGCGTCGGCGACCACGTGCTCGTGGATCGCGCGCGTCAGCCGCGCCCGCACGGGCGAGGCAAGCTCGAACGAGGTGGTGACGGAGATCGACGTCGTGCCCTGCGCCAGCGCCTCTCGCGTTTCATCGTCCAGGACCTGCAGACGACGGACGAACGCGTCGATGATGCGTTCCTCCAGCTCATCGTCCGCGAGATCGCGCAGCGCCCTGCGCGCGATGGTCTGAATACAGCCCGCCGCCTCCGCTTTCAGGCTCTCGAGGAACTCGGCTCGTTCGTGCTCCACCTGCTGCTGCCAGCCGCGGCGCTTCTCGTCCACCTCGCCCCGTGCCTCTTCCAGCAGCTCTTTGCGCTTCTCCTCGATCTCTTCCCGCGCCTGCGCCATCAGCCGCTCGCGCTCGCGGGTCAGCTCTTCGGATTTTTCGCGATGAGCGCGTGCCTCGCGCTCCGCGTCCTGCTCGCGCTGTCTCGCTTCGTCGAGGCGCGCTGCGATCCGTTCCTCGCGCCGGTCCATGGCGTTGATGACCGGCTGGTACAGGAAGTGCTTCAGCAGCCAGACCAGTATGAGGAAGTTGACGATCTGGGCGCTGACCGTCAGCCAATCGATCTGCATGCTCAGCCCCCCGCTTGTGCGAGGAAGTGATCCCAGAACGGGTTGGCGAAGATCAGGATCATGGATACCACGAAGCAATAGATGGCCGTGGATTCGATCATGGCCAGCCCCACGAACAGGGTGCGGGTGATGGTGCCGGCCTCGTCGGGCTGCTGCGCGATGGCGGCGAGGGCCTGAGCGACCGCACGGCCCTCGCCGATGGCCGGCCCCACTGCTCCGATGGCGATGGTGAGACCCGCAGCGAAGGCCGATACCATGCCGATCAGTGCAAGGCTATCCATGGGTGTCTCCTTTATGCTGGTTTGTCGTTTGCGGGGTATTTCCCCCGTCGGCCTCGGTTCTCTCGGTGTCCCTGCGGGCAGCCGTGGCCGATGCGATGTACACCATCGCCAGGATGGCGAAGATGTACGCCTGGATGGTGCCGGTGATGAGTCCCAGAACCTGCATGACGACGGGGAAGAAGAACGGTGTGAGACTGAGCAGAATGCCGGCGATGACCGTGCCGCTCATGATGTTTCCGTAAAGGCGCACCGCCAGCGCGAGGGTGCGCGAGAGCTCGCCGATGATGTTGAAAGGCAGCATCAACGGAGTGGGTCTGACGTAGTGCTTGAGGTACGCCAGGGGGCCCTCGTGGGCGATGCCGTAAGCCGGCACCGCGATGAATACGCAGATCGCCAGGGCCGTGGTGGTGGAGAGCGAGCCGGTCGGCGGCAGGTAGCCGGGCACCACCATGAGCAGGTTGGAGACCAGGATGAACAGAAACAGCGTGCCCACGAAGGGCAGATACGGCCCCGGCTCCTGGCGGCTGAGCGCGCGGATCTGCGAGCGCATGCCGCTGACCAGCACCTCCAGCAGGTTCTGCCAGCGCGGGATCTCCCGCCCGGTCGCCAGCCGGCGGGTCACCAGCCGGCAGCTTCCCGCCAGCAGCAGCATCACCAGCCACGTGTACACGATGGTCGCATTGAGGGCGAAGGGCCCCCAGTGCCACAGCACGATGCCGTCGGGACTGATGGTCACGTGGGCTCCTCGCGTCGGCGCGGTGAGAGGCCTCGCCTCGATCGCACGTGGTGGATGAGAACGGCGCGGGCCAGCGCGAACCCGAGCAGGCCCGCCAGGATCCGGCCCCAATGACCATCACGGGCGAGGTAGTAGAACCCGCCCAGCACGACGGACGAGCGCAGCAGGAGGCTGAGCAGCATCCATAACGCCGGACGCCGCGCCTGGGGCAGCCGGTCGATCGTCTGCCACAGCCCCCAAAAGAACACGAGCCCGAGGGCTGCGCCCGCGCCCAGGCCGAGGGCGAGCGAAACGATCCCGGTCACGGGTCTACCTCCTCAGCCATCGCGTCCCTCCCGCTTCACCCAGTACCAGGCGTTGAGGCAGCCCACGGCGACGCCGATGATGAGCAGGGTCAGCGTCCAGGACACCTCCCCGGGCCAGGTCCGGTCGATCCACAGGCCCAGGGCCACCCCGATCAGCGTGGGGATGGCCACCGACCAGCCGACCAGGCCGAACATGCCCAGCCAGAACCAGGTGGGCCGCTGCTTCTCCCGCCTTCCGCGAAGCTTGCGCTCCGCCTTGCGACCCACCTCCTCGCGAAAGCGATTCTGGGGAGTCTCCGTCCGCGGTCTCTGATCCTCGTCACGCACGGAGCCGCTCCTGCAGCGCCATGAACCGCCGGATCGTTCCCGCTTCCAGGCGCGCCAGGGCCGTGCGCGCCGTGCGCTCGTGCTCGTCGAGATCCAGGAGCCTCTCGCGCAGCGTCGCCTGCAAGCGCTCGAGATCGTCGCCGCGCACCCCATCGAACGTGGATACCAGCACCTCGCGGGCGCATTTCACCAGCGTGCCCTCGTCGAGGGCGACGAAGTGCTCGGCACCGTCGTGGGTGAAGAAGCTCAGAATTCCAGGTGTCAGCGCGGCCACGAAGTCGACGTGGCGCGGAAGCAGGCAGAAGCAGCCGTCTGCGGCGTCGGCGATGACCTTGGCCACCGCCTCGTCGACCAGCACTTCGGTGGGCGAGAGCACCCGCAGGCGCAGACTGCCGGAATCATCCTGCATCGCCATCGGCGGCCTCCGTTTCCCGGCTGGCATCACGACCCTTGGCTTCCTTGCCCTTCTGGACTTCGTCGACGGCCCCGATCATGTAGAGCGCCCGCTCGTTCACGCCTGCGAACTCGCCGTCGAGGATGCGTTCGCAGCCCTCGATCGTCTGCTGCCGCGTCACCGTGCGGCCCTCCTGCCCGGTGAACTGCTCGGTGGTGAAAAAGGGCTGGGTCAGGAAGCGCTCGAGGCGCCGGGCTTTGCTGACCGTCTCGCGGTCCTTGAGCGAGAGCTCCTCCATGCCGAGCATGGAGATGATGTCCTTGAGATCCTCGTACTCCGCCAGGGTGCTGCGCACGGCCTGGGCCACATCGTAGTGCCGTCTGCCCACGACGCCCGGGGTGAGCATCTTGGAGTCGGACTGCAGCGGATCCACGGCGGGGTAGAGGCCCTGGCTGGCTCGTTTGCGGGACAGCACCACGGAGGCCGACAGGTGCGAGAAAATGTGCGTCGCCGACGGATCCGTCAGATCGTCGGCGGGCACGTACACCGCCTGCACCGAGGTGATGGCTCCGGTGCGCGAGCTGCAGATGCGCTCCTCGAGCTCGGCCAGCTCCGTAGCCAGGGTCGGCTGGTAGCCCACACGGGAAGGGATCCGGCCCATCAGTCCCGAGACCTCGGTGCCGGACTGCACGAAACGGAAGATGTTGTCGATGAGCAGCAGAACATCGCGCTGCTCGATGTCGCGAAAGTACTCGGCCACGGTGAGCGCAGCGTGACCCACCCGAAAGCGCGCCCCGGGAGGCTCGTCCATCTGGCCGAAAACGAGCACGGTGTTGTCCATGACCCCGGCCTCCTGCATGGCGCGATAGAGCTCTTCCGCCTCGCGGATGCGCTCGCCAATTCCGCAGAACAGGCTGATGCCCTGGTAGCGGCCAACCATGTTGTGGATGAACTCGGTAATGAGCACCGTCTTGCCGACGCCCGCTCCGCCGAAGAGCCCCGCCTTTCCGCCCTGCTCCAGGGGCGAGAGGAGATCGATGGCCTTGATGCCGGTCTCGAAGATCTCCATCGAAGTGGTGCGCTGGGACAGAGGCAAGGGCCGGCGACGAACCGGCCAGCGCTCCGCCGCCTCCAGCGCGCCCAGGGTGTCGATGGGCTCGCCGAAGACGTTCAACACCCGGCCCAGGAGGGCCTTGCCCACCGGCATCTGCAAGGCATGTCCGCGGTGGATGACCGGAGCGCCGCGTGCGAGGCCTCGAGTCGGGGTGAGGGCGATGCAGCGGACCGTGCGGGGGCTCACGTGCGACTGCACCTCGAGAACGATGCGCTCTCCCTCGCCCGTGCGCAGCTCGTGATCGCGTGGCGGTATCCGTTCTGGAAACGACGCATCCACCACGTTGCCGCGCACCGCGAGGACGCGCCCGCGAGCGGTTTCCGGCTGCCCTGGGTCGCTCACCGAGCTGCCTCCATTTCCCTTCACGCACTGGAACGCCTTGCAGAACGAGCCCGCACGTCCCGCGTGCCGACGGTCAAAGAGAAATCAGAATCTGCCCTTTGCTCGGCGATCCAGCGCGTCACGTGCGGCCAAAGACGCTCGTGTGCGCTGCGGCTCACCGACAGCCCCACGTGCGAGCTCGGAAACACGATCTCCTCGTAGCGCGCGCTGCCGACGGCACGTCTCAGCGCACTCACGGACGCTATGGGCACGATGTGATCGTGCTCGGCCATGATGTTGAGAACCGGGGCGCTGATCCGTGTCAGATCCACTCGCCGCCCGCCGACGCGCATGGCGTTGTGGATGAGCAGATTGTTGCGGTAGCAACCTTCGATGAATTCCTCGTAAGCCTTTCCCGGGATGCGCGGAGCATCGGCGACCCAGCGCAGCCGCCGCCAGTGATCGAGCGCGGCCTCGGGGCTCGTCATCTCATCGACGAAGGCGCGCTGCGCAAGAAAGTGCGGAAGGTGATAGCAAAGAAGCCCGACCCCGATGGCGTTGATCACCTCGCCGGGCACGTTCTTGAACCACCGCCGCAGCCCTCGCACGTCGAAGCATCGGCCCCACAGAATCCGGATGTCGTTCATCGAAAAATCGACGGGGGTTGCGAGCAACGACAAAGTGTCGACCCGCTTGGGATGGAGGGCGGCGAACATCAGAGCGATGATGCCGCCGGTGCAATACCCGAACACCGAGGCAGGCCCGATCCGCTCGGACACGGCGCACAGGTATTCAACGATGTCCCGGAAGCCTATGTCCTTTCGGCTGTCGCAACCCCAGCGCGTCATGTACACGTCGAAGCCCGCCTGACAGAAGCGCTGAACGACGCTTACCTCGGGTCTGAGATCGAGGATCCAGGGATGATTGATGATGGGCGGGACCATCAGTACGCGCTCACCCGTGCCGCCGTCCGCGTAGCGTACGAGGGTGAAGGGCAGGTCGGTGTGCACCGGTACGCTGTGGCGCTTGGAGGCGTCGACACCCCAGGGCCAGGGCAGCGTCTCGGAGGGGTTCGCACTCACCGATGATCACCTCTGCTCTGGGAACGGTTCCGTGCTCTACGACGAGTCGTTCGCGTCATCGCGCCCGGGGTACGGCCGGCGCAGCTCGTCGATCTCGTCGAGGAGGTCGAGCGCCAGGGCGGCCCCGGGGAGATTCACGCGCAGATCGCGCGTGAGGCGCAACGCCATCTGCAGCCGCTTCACGGCCTGGCCTCGAAACCGCCACTCCTGCGGCGCCGATCCCTCTGGATCCAGCACACCCTCCTCCACCATCTCGATCACCAGCTCCGCGCTCACGCCGCATGCGTGACACATCTCGTGCAGACTCAACACCGTGGTCTCGTCGAGGACCACACCGGACACGGTCGTGTCGCCTTCCCTCATGGCATCAGGTCTCCAGCTCGGCGCGCGGCTCGAGGGGCATGCGCTCTTCCATCTCGCGATAGAAGGCTTTGGCTTCCGGGGTGTCCGCACGGGGGATCATGACTCGCAGCACCACGTACTGGTCGCCCGGCGGCGTTCCGGGCAGGCCTCTGCCCTTGAGCCGCAGGCGCCGGGCCGACTGCGATCCGGGAGGGATCCTGAGCGACACCCGCCCGCCCAGGGTGGGGACGGTGACGGTGCGACCGAGCGCCGCCTCCCAGGGCGCCACGGGCAGGGTCAGGATGACGTCGCGGCCCGAGGTCCGGAACAGCCGGTGCGGCTCGAGCTCGACCTCCAGGAACAGGTCGCCCTTGGGGCCGCCTCCGATGCCGGGGCCGCCCTCGCCGGCCAGCCGGATGCGCTGCCCTTCGGTGACGCCCGGCGGGATGCGGACCTTCAGCGTGCGCGTGTGCAGGCTCACCCGTCCCTCGGCGTCGGACTCGGGCATCTGCAGGGCGATGCGCCGCGTCGTGCCGTGATATGCGTCCTCGAGGCTGATCCGGACCTTGGCGTACAGATCCTCGCCCTTCATGCGGATGCCGCCGTGGGAGGGCTGGCCGAATCCGCGCATGCGCCCGAACAGCGATTCGAAGAAATCGCTGTACGCGCCTGCATCGGTGAAACCGCCGCCGCTGAACTCGAACCCCGTGTCCCAGCCCGGCGGCGGCTGGAACTCTTCCCCCTCGCGCCGGCCGCGGGCCAGCTGGTCGTAGGCCGCGCGCTTCTGCGGGTCCTTGAGCACCTCGTAGGCCTCGCCTACCTCTTTGAAGCGCTCCTCGGCGTCCGGCTCCTTGCTGACGTCGGGGTGGTACTTGCGCGCGAGCTTGCGGTACGCGCGCTTGACCTGCTCCTGGGTGGCGTCCCGGGAGACCCCCATGATCCTGTAGTAGTCCTTGAATTTCACGGGTCCGTCGATGCGAATCCTGCTTCTTGGCGTGAGGATCGGCGAAAGACCCGCCTGCAACCTTTCCGCTCGCCGATGCTCTCACCGTGGAAAGACACAACTTACCGCCTAGCCTCGACACGTCGTTGATCGCGATCAACCCCTCTGGCGGGCACGTGCCGATGCGCGGGTGCACAAAGACCCTGCCAGGCACGCGGACGCCCGAGCCGTTCGCGGCCGGGGCCACTCCCGGGCGGCGAACGCAGGGCGTGGAGCGCGCCTCGTGATCTGGATCAACCACGGGGCAGGAGGTCTTTCCTAGAATTTGTGACGGTTGGGTCGTCTGCATGATCGGGAGGAGTCGAGATGGCAAAGTCTGCCAAGAAGGCGGGGAAGCCCGCCGCGAGCAAGGACATCGAGGTGCGGCGCGAGCCGGCGCGGGCGCTGAGCCCGTTCGAGGATATGGATCGCATGTTCGAGTCATTCTTTCCGCGCGGCTGGCTGCGTCCGTTTCACTGGGAGCGTCCGTGGTTCAAGGAGGTGGGCAGCATGATGGAGGCCCTGCGCCCGCACGTCGACGTGGTCGACCGCGAGGAGGACATCGTGGTGCGGGCCGAGATCCCGGGCGTCAAGAAGGAAGACCTGGATGTCTCGGTGACGGACGGTACGGTCACCATCAAGGGCACCACCAGCCACGAGGAGAAGGAGGAGAAGGGCGAGTACTTCCGCCAGGAGATCTCCCGCGGTGCGTTCTCCCGCACCATCGGGCTGCCGGGAGATGTCCAGGGCGACAAGGCGAGGGCCTCGTTCAACGAGGGCGTTTTGGAGCTGACGCTGCCCAAGGCGGCGAAGTCCAAGCGGCGGCGCATCGAGATACGCTGACGACGCGCGCGCAGGGCTGGATTGCCGGCTCCCCGGTGTCTGGAAGGAGGTAGGAGCGTGTAGGGCATTGAACGACCTGCTGCGGAAGCGGGAGAGCGTCCCAGATTTGCGGGAGACTTCCGGTCACATAGCTACGGCTATGCTCCCTCCGTCCCCGAAAATCCGGGACGCTCTCCCACTCCCTCGCTACGGCCGCCAATGCCCTACACGCTCCTAGCCGATGGCGGACGGGCGCAAGATCCTCCGGCGCCTGCTCGCGCGCTATCCGCAGCCGAAGCTGGCGCTCGAGTTCAGCAATCCGCTCGAGCTGCTGGTCGCGACCATTCTCTCTGCGCAGTGCACCGATGCCCGTGTCAACGAGGTGACGCGGTCGCTGTTCAAGAAGTACAAGAAGGCTCGCGATTACGCGGATGCGGACTTGCGCACCTTCGAGGCCGAGATCCGGTCCACCGGCTTCTACCGAAGCAAGGCCAAGAAGGTGCGCGAATGCTGCCGCAAGCTCGTCGACGAGTTCGGCGGCAAGGTGCCCGACGACGCCGAGACGATGGCCACGCTGCCGGGCGTGGGGCGCAAGACGGCCAACATGGTGCTGGGCAACGCGTTCGGCCAGCAGGCCATCGCGGTGGACACCCACGTGCTGCGGGTAAGCAATCGTCTGGGCCTGGTCAGCACCAAGAACGCCGACAAGGCTGAGCAGGCGCTGACGGCGCAGATCCCCGAGAGCAGGTGGACGGCGTTCACCAACGCCATGATCCTGCACGGTAGGGAGACCTGCACCGCGCGCAACCCGCGCTGCGGCCTGTGCGTGCTCTACGAGGAGTGCGAGTGGCCGGAGAAGTCCAAGGACCGCAAGTAGGCGCAAGCAAGCCGGCTGTCACGGAGCGACGTGGCGTTGCAGCCAGTTCAGGGCCAGGCGCGCGACCGCCTCCAGCGCGCCCGGCTCCTCGAAAAGATGGGTGGCGCCCGGGACGATCTCCAACGCTTTTATGCAGCGCAGCTCTTCGAGTGCCTGCTGATTGAGCTCGATCACGGGCGCATCGCGGCCGCCGACTATCAGCAAGGTCGGTGCCTGGACGTGGGGCAGCGCGGCGCCCGCGAGGTCGGGCCGGCCGCCGCGGGATACCACCGCGCGCACCCCCTGCGGTCGGCGCGCCGCCGCGATCAGCGCGGCCGCGGCGCCGGTGCTTGCGCCGAAGTACCCGAGGGCGAGGGCGCGGGTGTCGTCCTGGGCGCCGGCCCAGTCGGTGGCGCCGACGAGCCGGCTTGCGAGCAGCTCGATGTCGAAGCGGTATTCTCTCGTGTACCGATCGACGTCCTCCTCCTCGGCGCTCAGGAGATCCATCAGCAGGGTGGCGAATCCGCCGTCTTGGAGCGTCTGCGCCACCATCCGGTTGCGCGGACTGTGCCGGCTGCTGCCGCTGCCGTGGGCGAACAGCACCAGTCCCTGCGCATCCGCGGGGATGCACAAGTCGCCCTCCAGGGTCGCCGTATCTGCCGTGATGTGGACGGGTCTCTCCATGATCCGATCCTTCGCGGTTCAGCCCGGGGTCCGGGCCGTGCCCGGCTCGGCCGCGTGCTCTCGCCGCGCTCGATCGAGCAGGGCGCGCACCTCGTCGTCGCTGGTCTGACTGAAGTTCTCGTACCACACACCCACGGCGAAGTAGGGCTCCGGCATCGCCAGGGCGATGACCTCGTCCGCCTGCGTGCGCACCCGCTCGCAGCTGTCCGCCGCGGCCGTGGGCACGGCCACGGTTACGTGCGCGGGCTCGCGTGCCTTGAGGGCGGCCACCGCGGCGAGCATGGTCGCGCCGGTGGCCAGTCCGTCGTCGATGACGATGACCTGCCGGTCACGCACCTCGAGCGGGGGATGATCGCCGCGATAGGCTCGCTCGCGGCGCTCGATCTCCTTCTCCTCCCGCTGTGCCACCGCCTCGAGAGCGGCCTCGGAGATGTGCAGGCCACGAACCACGTCTTCGTTGACGATGCGCACGCCGCCCGAGGCGATGGCGCCCATGGCAAGCTCGGGCTGACCGGGGGTGCCGAGCTTGCGCACGATCATGACGTCGAGCGGTGCATGCAGCCGCGTCGCCACCTCGAACGCAACCGGCACGCCGCCGCGCGGCAAGGCGAGCACCACCACGTCATCGCGGTCGGCGTAGCCGCTCAGGGCCTCGGCCAGCTTCTGCCCGGCTTGCTTGCGGTCTCTGTACAAAGTCATGGCGCGTCCTCCTGGAGATGCGCATTCAGCGCAAGGGTGACGCTGGTGCCGAGCTTCTTGTCGGCTCAACCTACCGTCGGCGTGCGGCGCTCGGGTTGATCCAGCTCAAGAACGTTTCTTCTTGAGCCAGTTTACTATGCTGCGCGGGGGGCTCACGAAGCGCTCCCCTGCGGGGTCTGCTCTCCCCCGCCGGCGGCCGGACGGAGCGCAGGCACTTCACCCTCATGGGCGCGCTATGGGCGGCTCTGGCCGTATTCTCGATCACGGTCCTCGTCTCGCTCTTGGGGCGTGGACGTGCCCGGTGTTGGGGCCTGGCCGCTGCGGGACGATGATTTGACGGCGCGAGAGACGCTGCGCATCGATGGTGCGACCGGCGAAGGCGGCGGGCAGGTGCTGCGCACGGCGCTCTCCCTCTCGCTCATCACCGGCACGCCCGTGGACATCTACAACATTCGTGCGCGGCGCTCCAAGCCGGGGCTGCGCCCGCAGCATCTGCGGGCGGTGGAGGCGGCGGCGGAAGTGGGCCGGGCGCGCCTCGAAGGCAATCGGATCGGCTCGGTGGAGCTGCGTTTCCAGCCGACGCAGGTCGTTCCAGGCCGCTATCAGTTCGACATCGGCACCGCCGGTGCGACCTCTCTGGTGCTCCAGACCGTGTATCTGCCCCTGGCGCTGCTCGCAGCGCCGTCGTCGGTCCGTATCACGGGCGGTACGCACGTGCCGCTGAGTCCGTGCTTTCACTACCTGGACCTGAGCTGGCGCTGGCACCTTCTCCGCGCCGGCCTCGTCCTGGGGCTCACCATGGAGCGGGCCGGCTTCTATCCACCGGGCGGAGGCATCATTCACGCCGTCATCGAGCCCGCGGCCGGAGTGCGACCGCTGCGCCTCGAGCAGCGCGGCGCGCTGCTGCGGGTTCGTGGTCTCTCTGCGGGGGCCCGGTTGCCGGCACACGTGGCGGAACGCCAGCGCGCACAGGCTCTCATGCGCCTGGCCGAACGTGGAATACGCGCGGATATCGAGATGCAGCGCCTCGATGCACGCTCGCCCGGAAGCATGCTGCTGCTGCTCGCCGAGTTCGAGCATGCGCGGGCGTGTTATTTCGCATTGGGAGAGCGGGGCAAGCCCGCCGAGCGCGTGGCGGACGAGGCGGCGGATGCGTTGCTTGCATTTCTGGAAGTCGACGCGGCGGTGGACGAGCATCTGGCCGATCAGCTTCTGCTGCCTCTCGCGTTCGCGGAGGGCGATTCGATCCTGGCCCCGGCGCGCATCACCGAGCACCTGCG
This sequence comes from uncultured Ectothiorhodospiraceae bacterium, assembly GCA_964585725.1. GTDB lineage: Bacteria > Pseudomonadota > Gammaproteobacteria > HK1 > HK1 > CAZPFD01. Next base: position 15,122 of record CAZPFD010000053.1, read on the forward strand.
CACCAATGCGGAGATCATCCGTCTGTTCCTGCCGGTGGGTTTCGAGATTGCCGGTGAGAAGGACGCGCCGGGAAAGGTGCACATTCGTCCGCACCGCCCGCGGGCTCCGTGATCGAGGTTTGCGTTCGGCAGCGGGAGAGTCGAGCCATGGGGTACTCCGATCATCGCCATGCCCACGGTCACGGCATTACCGACTGGAACGTCGTGGCCAGCGTTCACGAGCGGGGGTTCGTGCGCGCGTGCGAGCTTCTGGGCGAGCTCGGGCGCGTCTCGCGAACCGAGTTCTACAACGTCCTGGTGATGAAGGTGGAGGACGTGCGGGGCTTCCTGGAAGCCCTGCGCAGGCTCATCGACGAGACGCCGGACGCGCACGCCTTCCTGGCCCGGGTCGTACCGGTCACTCGCACCTTCACCTTTCAGACCCCGCAGGAGTTCGAGACGAAGGCGGTGGACGCCGCCGCGCCGTGGGCGGCGGAGCTCGCCGGCAAGCGCTTCCACGTGCGTATGCGCCGCCGCGGCTTCAAGGGCAAGATCTCGAGCCAGGACGAGGAGCGCTTTCTCGATGCGTTTCTTCTCCGCCTCCTGGAGGAGGCAGGCACGCCGGGCCGCATCGACTTCGAGGATCCCGACGCCATCATCGCCGTGGAGACGCTCGGGCAACGGGCGGGACTTTCCCTGTGGAGGCGTGAGGAGCTGGAGCGGTATCCGTTCCTCCGGGTCGACTGAGCGGCGCGCCTCGCCGGCCGCCCTTCTCATCGGCCGGCGGTTGATCCCTGTGCAATGCGCTACGGCACGAGCCGTGCCTCCGTGGGAGTGGCTTTCAGCCGCGATGCTGAGACAAAAGAATCGCGCACAGGAGTCTGCTCCCGCGAAAGCCGTCGATTCCCCTCGTTGATCTGAATCAAGCGCGCGCCGGGCGTTCTGCGCCAGCATCGGGACGCGCAGGGTGTCGGGAGATGAGCCATGTCGGTCGGCGAGATCTGCAATCGCGAGGTGGTCATCACGCAGAGAGGCACGTCAGCCCTCGAAGCCGCGCACCTCATGCGCGAGCACCATGTGGGGAGCCTCGTCGTGGTGGAGAGCGGCCAGCCCCCGCGTCCCGCCGGTATCCTCACTGATCGCGATCTGGTCATGGAGATCCTCGCAAAGGGTCGCGACCCGGCGGCCGTGGTCGTGGACGAGCTGATGAGGCCCGACCTGGTCACCGCGCGCGAGGAGGAGCAGACCTGGGCGGCCATCGAACGCATGCGCGCCAAGGGTGTGCGGCGCGTCATCGTGGTGAACGAGACGGACGGTCTCGAGGGCATCCTCACCATGGACGATCTGCTGGAGTTTCTGGTGGAAGAGCTCTCCGGCCTCGTGAGGCTGGTCAAGCGCGAGCAGCGCCTCGAGCTCGAAACCCGTTAAGCGGTGTCAGAGACGACTTTTTGCCGAGGCAGGAGAAAGTCATCTCTGACACCACTTAATGCGGCTTGCTCAGAATGATGCCGACTGCCACCAGGACCCCGGTGCCCAGCGCGATCAGGCTGTAGCGCCGCGGCTCGTGCTCGGTGTGCGGGATCAGGTGCGTGGCGCCGACGTAGACCAGGGCGCCGGCGGAGAGCGAGAGCAGCGCGCCGAGCGCAGGGCGCCCGATCTGGCTGATGGCGGGGTAGGAGACGAGCATGCCGAGGGGCGTGGTGAGCGCCGCGGCCACGAAAGCCCACAGCAGCGCGGTCCGCTCGCTGAACCCGCTTCTCAGAAGCAGGAGATAGGTGATGATCCCCTCCGGAAACTCGTGCAGCACCATGCCGATGGCCGCGAGCACGCCGGTGAAGATGCTGACCGCGAAGGTCACCGAGTAGATGACCCCGTCCACGAAGGAGTGAAAGCCGATGCCGAGCATGGGTACCAGCCCGATGGCGTAGTCGGCGGTCGCCGGCTGATCGCACACGTACCCGGTCACGAACCGGTTGAAGAAATGCATGAACAGATAGCCGGCCAGCAGGTAGGCGGGCGCGAAGGGGTTCATCGAGAACGACTCGGGGATGATGTGCAGGAAGGACACGGAGATCAGCACGCCTGCGGCGAAGCAGGCGAAATAGGTCGTGTTGTGGCGTCCCCAAGTCTCGAAACGCCGGATGACGTAGAGACCGGATGTCGTAATGCAGGCGGCGAGGACGCTGGCGACGAACGGATTCCAGAAATGGCTGCTCACGCCTGCTCCGGCTCGTGGGTCATCAATGCGCTCCCGATTCCGCCGCGCCCGGGCGCGCCTCGATGCGGTTGATCACCTCGTCGACGCCGGATACGTACCAGGCATCGTACTCGGCCATGTCGCACTCGCCGTCCGTGGGCACCAGGCCTTGGAGCGTCACCGCGCGGTCCTTGGTGCTCACCCGGACCTGATCGGCGTTGACGAAGGGATCCTTCTCCAGCGCGAGGCGCACCGCGTCGGTTATCTCGTCGTCGCTGTCTTCCTCGGGAGGTGAGACGGCCAGCCCGTTCACCACGTCGCGGCTGCCGGGCACCCACCACGCCAGCACCTCCGCGAGGCGCCGGTGGCTGAGGCTCGGCACCTCGCCCTGGAGAGACACCACGCCGCCGTCCACAGCGATGCGCAGGCTCCCGGCGGGTTCGGGCGGCGCATGCACCGCTTCCACCCGTCCTTTGGAGACCACGCTGATCGCGCACTCGCGAAAGACGGGCTCTCCGAGCAAGGCGTCCCGGACATGGTCGAGCACCGCGCCATCGCCCATGCGCTCCGCGGGCGCGACCCGCACGCGATCCACCACTTGGCTTACGCCCGCGACGGTGCCGGCGCGTTTGGCTGCATGACGCTTGGCCGGCACATTGCCGACCTCGCCTTCCAGGGTCAGCGTGCCGCCCTCGAGGTGCATCTCG
>CAZPFD010000054.1:0-17952 GCA_964585725.1 uncultured Ectothiorhodospiraceae bacterium
GCCACGGTCCCACCATCTGGTCGCGGGCGACCAGCCCCCCCACGGTGCGATCGCCGATGGTGATGAGAAACGTCTTGTCCGCCACCACCGGCAGGCGCAGCACGCGCTCGGCTGCCTCGCGCGGATCGAGCTCGCCCAGGGCGAGCGGGGACGGCGGCGGGCGGATCCGGGCGGCCTCGCGGGATGGGATGGGCGTGTCCCCGAGCAGCAGCGTCACCGGCACGTCGATGGGGGTGTTCGCGAACGTCTCGTCGTGGAGCTGGATGCGCGGCTCCTCGGTGGCTTCCCCGATGCGGGCGAAGGGGCAGCGCTCGCGCCGGCAGATGGCCGCGAAGCGCTCCAGATCCTCGGGCGCGACGGCCAGCACGAAGCGCTCCTGGGCCTCGTTGCACCAGATCTCCAGCGGCGTCATGCCCGGATCGTCGCTGGGGATCGCCCGCAGCGCGAAGCGCCCGCCGCGGCCGGCGCCGGCCACCAGCTCGGGCAGCGCATTGGACAGCCCCCCGGCGCCCACGTCGTGGATGGACAGGATCGGATTCGCCTCTCCCAGCCGCCAGCAGGCGTCGATCACTTCCTGGCAGCGGCGCTGCATCTCCGGGTTGTCGCGCTGCACCGAGGCGAAGTCGAGGTCCTCCTCGCCGTGCCCCGCGGTCACCGAGGACGCAGCACCGCCGCCGAGGCCGATGAGCATGGCGGGGCCCCCCAGCACGATGATGCACGCGCCGGCGGGCAGCGGTGCTTTGCGCACCTGCTCGGCGCGGATGTTGCCCATGCCGCCGGCCACCATCACCGGCTTGTGGTAGCCGCGGACCTCGGTGCCGCTCACGCCCGCCACCGCCTGCTCGAAGGTGCGGAAGTAGCCGCACAGCGCGGGCCGTCCGAACTCGTTGCTGAATGCGGCGGCCCCGATGGGGCCCTCGAGCATGATGTCGAGGGCCGACGCGATGCGGTCGGGTCGCCCGTGGTCGTGCTCCCAGGGCTGCTCGAAGCCGGGGATGCGCAGATTGGAGACCGAGAAGCCCACCAGCCCCGCCTTGGAGCGGGCGCCGCGCCCGGTCGCCGCCTCGTCGCGGATCTCGCCGCCGGATCCGGTCGCGGCCCCGGGATGGGGGGAGATGGCGGTGGGATGGTTGTGCGTCTCCACCTTCATCACGATGTGCGTTTCCCCGCTCGCGTAGGCATAGCGGCGTCCCTGCGCGCCGGGTCCGAACCAGCTCTCGAGGGGGCCGCTCATCACCGCGGCATTGTCGCTGTAGGCGGAGAGCACGCGCCCGGGCGAGCGCTGGTGGCTCACCCGGATCATGTCGAAGAGAGAGCGCGGGCAGGCCTCGCCGTCGATGACCCAGCGCGAGTTGAAGATCTTGTGCCGGCAGTGCTCGGAGTTGGCCTGCGCGAACATCATGAGCTCGACGTCGCTGGGGTTGCGTCCGAGGGCGAGGAAGCTCTCCAGGAGGTAGTCGATCTCGGCCGCGTTCAGGGCCAGCCCCATGGCACGGTCGGCGTCCTCGAGCGCACTGCGGCCGCGCCCGGCCACGTCGATGCTCGCGGCGGGCGCCGGCGGCGCGCGATGGAACAGCTGCGCCAGCCGATCCCACGAGGTGATCAGCGCCTGGGTCATGCGATCGTGGACGAGAGGCGCGAGAGAGCCGAGCTGATCGGCGTCGAGGGGCTGCTCGTCGCGGGTGGCCACCCGCCACACGGTCCCGCGCTCCACGCGGCGAACGGCGTCGAGCCCGCAGTTGTGGACGATGTCGGTGGCCTTGCTCGACCACGGCGAAACGGTCCCCGGGCGTGGTGTGACCACCAGTGTCTGCACCCCCGGCGGCGGCTGCGCGTTTTCGGGCTCGCAGCTCAGGAGCTCTTCGAGCAGCGCCCGCTCGGCGGCCTCGAGTGATCGCGCCGGTTCGACGAAATAGACGAAGTGCGCGTCGAGCGAAACGACGCCGGGTGCCTTTGCCTGCACCTGGCGGTGAAGTTTTTCCAGGCGGAAGCCCGACAGCGCGGCTGCGCCAGGCAGGTGTATCATCGGCGCATGTCGTGAGTCAGAGGCATGGGTGAGCGGGGCGAATGATAGCGCACTTCATCCGCGGAGCCGAGCGCAGTTGAGCGGGCGTGGGGCGTTCGTTAACATGACTGCATGCGTGCGGGCCGGCCCGCGCCAGCGTCCAGAGAGTCGTGTCCGAGCCAAAGGACAGCCCCATCGAGAAGCCGCAAACGTCGCCCGAGCCATCCCACGCTGAACCGCAACCCGAAACCCGAAAGCGCGCCGGCGGGCCGAGCACGCGGAGCGAGAGCGACACGGCTGCCCTGGGTCACGAGCAGGATTCGGCGGCGGCCCCCTCGATGACTCCGCCCGGGACGCAGAGCGATGCGCAGCTTGCCGCCGGAGAAAGGCAGCGCTCCATGAACCAGACAGCCGACAAGGAGGCAGCGTCCACGCCCATGAACGAAGACGAGCAGGACGAACGCAGCGGCGGCGGCATGGGAGCCGCCCTGGCCTTGTGGGGCCCTCTGATCCTGATTCTGTTCTTGATCCTGCTCTTCTCGTTCCGGGGCGAGCGCGAGCGCGCCGGCGCGACGGACGCTCCCGCGGCGCCGCAAGAGACCCAGGAGAGCGCGCCGCCGGCGGGCGGTGAGGAGCAGGGGGCCATCCGCCCGCAGGCGCCGACCGCCGCGGCGGAGCCGGAGCCTGCACCACGGATCGGCGAGACCCCGACGCCCGCGGAATCCGCGGCGCAGACCGCGGCGCCGCCGGGTACGAGCGCGGCTTCGGGTTCCGGCGCGCAGGACACGGGGGCCCTGGCCATCGCGCCGCCATCGCAGGCGCCGCCGGCCTCCCCGGAGGCCGCCCAGGGGCCGCGCCAGCGCGAGCCGTCGGCTGCGCCGGACGAGACGCAGCAGGCGGAGCCGTTCCCCGCCCCCGGGGCCGAAGGGGATCCCGGCGCCTTCTACTGGGGGCCCGCTCCCCCGGCGGGAAGCGAGCCACCGCCCTCTGTACCGCCGCCCGCCTACGGCTGGGCGCCGCCGCAGAACGGCGGCGGTGGATACTGGCCGCCGCCTCCGGCACCAGGGTACGGGCCCGGGTATGGAATGCACGGTGCGCCCTGGGGCTACGGACCGGGGCCGCCCCCGGGGCGAGGCCCCGGCATGGGGCCTCCCGGCCCGGGCGGTTATGCGTACGGTCCGCCGCCGGGGTACGGACCGTGGCATGCGCCGCCCCCGGGCTATGTTCCCCCCGCCATGGGCCCGTGGCCCTGGGGCTATCCGCCGCCGGGTTACGCGCCGCCCGAGTACGGGCCGCCCGGTTACGGCGGACCCCAATACCCTCCGCCCGGCGAAACGCCCCCGTGATCGCGACCCCGGCCGACCGGCGCTACCGGTACTGCACCCCGGGCAGCACGCACAGCATCTCGTAGAGCAGGTTGGCGGCTACCAGCGCCGTGTTGCCGGAGCTGTCGTAGGGCGGCGCCACCTCCACCAGATCCCCCCCGACGATGTCCAAGCCGCGGCAGCCGCGTATGATCTCCAGCGCCTGGGCGGTGGTGAGCCCGCCGATCTCGGGGGTTCCGGTGCCCGGCGCGTACGCGGGATCGAGCCCGTCGATGTCGAAGCTGATGTACACCGGACCCTGGCCGATCTGCTCGCGGATCTCCCCCATCAGCGGCGAGAGCGATCGATACCAGCACTCCTCGGCCTGCACCACCCGAAACCCCTGCCGGCGCGACCAGTCGAAGTCCTCCGCCGTGTAGCCGGTGGCGCGCAGCCCGATCTGGGCCACGCGCGCACCATCGACCAGATCCTCCTCCACCGCCCGGCGGAACGGCGTGCCGTGGGCCACGCGCTCGCCGAACATCGCGTCGTTGATGTCCGCGTGAGCGTCCACGTGCACCAGGCCGAGCGCACCGTAGCGCTTGCGCAGGGCGCGCAGGATGGGCAGGACGATGGTGTGATCGCCGCCGAGGGTGAGCGGGCGGCAGCCCTGCGTGACGATCTCGTCATACGCGCGTTCGATGATGGCCACGCTGTCCGAGAGATTGAACGTGTTGATGGCCACGTCGCCGATGTCCGCCACCTGAAGGCTGTCGAAGGGCGCCGCGCGGGTCGCCATGTTGTACGGCCGGATGAGGCACGACTCCGCCCGGATCTGGCGCGGGCCGAAGCGTGCACCGGCGCGGTTGGAGGTGCCGATGTCGAACGGGACGCCGACGAAGCACGCGTCCAGCCCGCGGGCGTCGGCTTGCGTCGGAAGCCGCATCATGGTGGCCGGCCCGCCGAAGCGCGGCATCTCGTTACCGCCGAGCGGCTGATTCAGCTCTCTCTTCATGTCGAACTACCTCAAAGAAAGATCCACCACAGAGGACACAGAGGTCCAGCACAGAGGACACAGAGGAACAGAAAGAAGTCTCAATAATCCTCAGTTACGAATCGCGTAATACCGTCTTTCAAGTGCAAGACGTTGAAATTTATCAACAGTCCTACAGGGTTCTTACTCAGCTTGACGTAAGACAGTAATTGCGCACGATGAACGTCGGATACGTGCTCGACCGCCTTTAGCTCGACAATCACAGCGCCTTCCACGAGCAAATCGATACGATATCCGGCGTCCACGTGTAAGTCACCGTATTGTAAAGGGAGAACAACTTGCGTCTCGACGTTGAGCCCTCGTTTGCAGAGGTCGAATGCCAGGCACTTTTCGTACGCTGATTCCAACAAACCGGGTCCCAACGCAGAGTGAACCTTCATCGCAGCACCGATGATTTGCCCCGTGATCCGATTTATCTCGTTTCTTTGCGCCTCGTTGCTAGTCGTTGAAGATTCCCGTGGCGAATCCGCCTTTTGATGCTCTGCATTCATCAGACCCTCCTTGGTCTATCGCATTGAAACTCATCTTTTTCTCTGTGTCCTCTGTGGTTGATCTTTTTAGTCCATCAGCGCTCCTTCGGGCTCCAGGCGCCGAGGAGCTTCGGCAGATCGCCGAAGCGCGCCACCAGCCCGAACACCATGGCCGCGAGCAGCACGAAGGCGACGGTCACGCAGGCCATGACGGGGGTGTAGCCGTAGCGCAGGCTGTTGAAGATCTTGATGGGGATGGTCTCCACCGTGAAGCCCGCCACCATGTAGGCGACGATGTACTCGTTGAGGCTGAGGACGAAGGCGAAGGCGTAGCCCGAGATCATGTACGGGCGCACGAGGGGCAGTGTCACCGTTCGGAACACCGTGCGGCTGTCGGCCCCCATGCTCTGCGCGGCTTCGATCACCTCGCGGTCGATGGACTCGAGCCCGAGGGATATGGTCACCAGCGGCAGGGTGACGAAGAAGATCCCGTGCGATATGACGACTGCGCCGAACTGCCCGTAGAAGCCGAGGGTCGCCCAGAAGATGAGAAAGCCGAGCGCGGTGATCACCGGCGGCAGCAGGAACGGCGCGACGCCGAGGGCGAACAGCGCGCGCGCGTAGAAGACGCGATACTGCCAGAGAAAGTACGCGAGGGGGAGCGCGACCGAGAGCGCGACCAGACCGGCCAGCGTGGCGATGCTCAGGCTGTGCTGCACTGGGACCAGCCATGCGCTTTGCGTCGCCAGCTCGCCGTACCATTGCAGTGACAGGCCCTTGGGCGGAAAGAGCAGGATCTTCTGTGCGTTGAGGGACACGCCCGCAACCACCACCAGCGGCGCGGCCAGAAACACGACGATCACCCCGAGAAAGAGATTTCTCAGGGCCGTGCTCATTGCTCCTCCTTGCCCAGCGCGAAGGTGATGGCCACCAGCGACAGGCTCACCAGCATCAGGAACACCGCCATGGCCGCGGCGAACGGGATGTTCGACTGGTAGATGGCCTGATCCGTGATCAGCACCGAGAGCGTCCAGTGTTGCGGGCGCCCGAGCAGCTGGGGCAGCAGATAGACGCCGAGCGTGAACACGAAGACCATGATCAGGGTCGCGACGATGGCGTTGCGCAGCATGGGCACCACAACCGTGAAGAAGGTGCGCAGCGGCGACGCGCCCAGCATGCGCGCCGCCTCGGGCACCTCGGGGTCCAGCCGCGAGAGGGTGGGGTAGAGCACCAGCACCGTGTAGGGGAAGGCCAGGTAGCACAGCCCGCAGAGCAGCGCGATGAAGCTGGGCGCCCAGGATACCGGTGCGGAGAACAGCCCCGCCCAAACCAGCAGATTCGACACCCCGGCGGTGCGCGAGAGCAGGGTCGACCACGCGAACCCGATGATCACCTCGGAGAGCGAGAGCACCGAGAGCATGAAAACCAGCAACGTCACCTGGGCCGCCCTCGACAGGCGGGTGAGAAAGTACGTGAAGGGAAATCCCACCGTCACGCATATCACGGCGGCCAGCGCGGCCACGTAGAGCGAGAAAGCGAGCGCCTCCAGGAAGAACGAGGACAGAAAGCGCGCGTAGCTCGCGAGCTCGAAGCCCGGCTCGTAGAATGCCCCCTCCACGCGGTGGAAGAAGCTCACCGCGAGCATGATCCCGAACGGGACGATGAAGAAGGCGCTCAGCATGAGCGCGGGGTAGAGCAGCACCGCGTGCTGGCGCAGGCCGTGCGGTGCGCCGTGCGTCATGCCGGCAGCGCCGTGCAGGCGCTTGCAGGAAGCTCCACCGTGATCGCGTCGCCCGGGCCGACCTCGGGCCGGTCGCGGGGCGCCAGCACGGCGATGAGCGAGACGCCGTCGCAGTCCACGACGATCTCGATGCTCGCCCCGAAGTCACGCACCAGCGTGATGGCGCCGGGCAGGCAGTTCTCACCTGAGCGCGTACCGGCGAAGACGTGGATCTCCTCCGGACGTACGGAGATGAATGCCGGTTGTCCCGGCGAGAGCCCGTCGCGCAGGCGCCCCACCTTGAGCGTGTGGCCGTCGATGCGAACGGTATCGGGTCCGGCGCAGGATCCGGAGAGCAGGTTGGTGGTGCCGATGAAGTCGGCCACGAAGGTGCTGGCCGGTTCCCGGTAGATGTCTTGCGGGCTGCCTACCTGCTGCGTCTCGCCGTCCTTCATGACCACCACGATGTCGGCGAGCGCCATGGCTTCGCGCTGGTCGTGGGTGACGATGATGGTGGTGATCCCGAGCCGCTCCTGGAGCAGGCGCAGCTCCACCTGCATGGCTTCGCGCAGCTTGGCGTCCAGGGCGGACAAGGGCTCGTCGAGCAGGAACAGCTTCGGCTCGAGGGCCAGCGCGCGAGCCATGGCCACGCGCTGGCGCTGGCCCCCCGAGAGCTGGGACACGTGGCGATCGGCGATGCCCGGCAGGCGCACCAGCTCGAGCAGCTCGTCCACGCGGCGCGCCCGGGCCGCCCGATCCACCTGGCGGATGCGCAGGCCGTAGGCGATGTTCTCGCCCACCGAGAGGTGCGGGAACAACGCGAGGGACTGGAACACCATGCCGAAGCCGCGCCGATGCGCGGGCATGCCGGTGATGTCCTCCCCGTCGAGAAACACGCGGCCGGTGGTGGGTTTCTCGAGCCCGGCGATGAGCCGGAGCAGCGTCGTCTTGCCGCATCCGGAGGGTCCGAGCAGGCAGACGAGCCGGCCGTGCGGCAAGTCGAGGTCCACGTCCTTGACCGCGATCACCGAGCCGAAGTGCTTTCCGATCTGCTCGAGCTTCAGACCCGACATGTGCCGAGCGGGCGCGCCGTTGTTCCGTTCTTCGTGCGCTTCGTGTACTTCGTGGTTGAGTTATCGATCCGTCGAGCCCCGGGGCCGGCGGATGCCGGCCCCTGTCGAGCTCAGCCGACGATCATCTCCGTCCACTGCTGCGTGATCCAGTCGCCGCGCTCCTGGTAGATGTCGTAGCGCGGAATGATCGGCGGGATCTCGCTGGCCACGGCGGCGAACTCCTCGTCGGTGAGATCCAGGTGCTGGCGCGGCACCGTGGGTGCGGTGCCCAGGCTGCGGGAGACCTTGGTCTGGATCTCGGGCTGGCACATGTAGTTGATGAACACGTGCACCTCGTCGAGCTTGTTCGAAGCCTTGCTCACGGACCACGAGCCGGAGTCGAGCACACCGCCCTCCTCCGGGAAGGTCGAGCGCACGGGGTGGCCCTGGGAGGCGGCGATGCCCGTGACGTCGTGGTAGTACTGCCCCATGGGGATCTCGCCCGCGATCAACGCCTGCTGGAACTGGGCTTCGTCGCGGTACCAGAGCTTGACGTTGGGCTTCACCTCGGCGAGCTTGTTCAGCACCTTGGTGACACCCTCGTCGGTGTCCAGGATCCCGCGCCCGCCGAACCAGGTGTCGGCCGTGATCTCCAGCAGGAACGAGTTGGTCGCCAGGGCGAGCAAGCCCAGGCGATCGCGGTTGCTCTCGTCCCAGAGCGCCTTCCAGGACGTGGGCGCTTCGGGATAGACCTCGGTGTTGGTGACCAGCGTGATGTACCACGACACCGCCCCGATGCCGCTGACGCTGCCGTCGGGGTAGCGGTGGATGAAGTGCGGCTCCAGGAACTTGGCGTTGGGGAGCTTGCTCTCGTCGAGCGCTGCCCACAGCTCGGCCTTCTGGCCTTTGAGCCGCGGGACCTGGGCCATCATGGATACGTCGGCGGGAGCCATGCCGGCGCGGGCCGCGTTCTGCAGCTGCACCAGCCAGGCCTCACCCGTGGGCTCCGCCACCGATTCGACGGCGATGCCCGTGTCCTTGGTGAATGCCGGAAACACGTGCTTGTCGAAGGAGTCCTTGAAGAACCCGCCGTAGGCGCCGACCTTGAGCGGCTCGGCCGCGCGCACGTGAACCGCCGGGAAGCCCATGACGGCGGCGCCGGCGAGCGTGCCTGTGGTGGCGAGAAACTTGCGCCGTGAAGGGGAGTGGGCCTGTATCGACTTGCGTGGTCGACCCATCGCTACGTCCTCCTCTCGTTTTGCTTTATGTGTTCGTGTGGTGTCCGTTCCGGCGCATCGCCATTGGACGTCGGGCGGCTGCCACGACGCGACGCGGCGGGAACGAGATTCGCCGCCGGCTGCTGGGGCGGCGCGTCGGCGTCCTATTCTACCCGAGAGTCGCGGGCGAGCGGGCGCTCGAAGGTGGGGTCAGACACTACTTTTCCTGCGCACGGCGCCGCAAGGACAGGCGAGCGGAAGGGAAAGTAGTGTCTGACCCCACTCTCCCTACCCCTGATGCCGGGACAGCCGTTCGAGGAGCTCCGGGATCTGCTCCGTCTCCAGGTTGGCGAAGGCGAAGCGCAGGTAGCGCTCCTGGTCCGGCCCGAACATGCTCCCCGGCAGGCACAGCACGGCGGCCTCCTGAGCCAGGCGCCGCGCGACCTGCGTGGCGGTCTGTCGGGCGAAGGGGTGGCGCACGTAGGCGAAGTAGGCGCCGGCGCTCACCAGCGCGTAGCCCAGGCGGGCGCCCTCGAAGGCTTCCACGAACCGGACCAGGCGCTCGCGCATGCGCGTGCACCGGGTGCGGCGCCACTCGCGCAGCTCCGTGAGCCCGTAGAGCGCGGCCATCTGACCGACGTGCGGTGGGCAGATGGCTACGCAGTCGAGGATCTTGGCGACCTGCTCGAGGAGCGCCTCGGCCGCGATGATGGCTCCGACCCGGTACCCGGTCAGGCTGTAGACCTTGGAGAAGCTGTAGAGCTGGATGAAGCCTTCCCGCCAGTCGTCGTGCTGGAGCAGTCGGTGAGGGGCCGCGTCGCTGCCCCGAAAGTCCTTGTACGTCTCATCCAGGATCAGGGCGAGGCCGTGCTCGCGCGCCAGGCGGTAAAAGGCGTCCACGAGATCCGCCGGATACTCCGCGCCGGTGGGGTTGTTGGGTGTGACCAGGACGATGGCTCGTGTTCGCGCGGTGATGCGCGCGGCGGCCTCGTCGGGGTCGGGGAGCCCGCCGCGATCCGCGTGGAAGGGAAGGTGCACGGCGCGAACGCCCTGCGACTCCAGCCACATCTGGTGGTTGAAGTAATAGGGCAGCGGCAGCATCACTTCGTCCCCCGGGCCCGCCAGCGCGTTGGCCACCACGCAGAAGGCCTGATTGCAGCCGGCGGTGATGCCCACCTCGGCGGGGTCGATGCGAGCGCCGTACTCACCCCCGACGTCCTCGGCGAGGGCCTCGCGCAAGGCGGGCACGCCGAGGATCTCGGTGTAGAGCGCCACATCGGGGTCCGCGACGAGCCGCGCCAGATGCGCCCTCAGCTCCGCCGCCGGCGGGTCGCTGGGCACGGCCTGGGCCACGTCGAGCAACGGCCGCTCGGACGCGAAGGTCCGCCCCTGAACCCAGGATTGCGCGTCGGCGATGGGCGGCGGACTCACCGCCCTCACCCGCGGATTCAACGCATATGCCATGGCGAACAGAATAAACCACAGAGAGCACAGAGGGTAAGTACAGAGGACACAGAGGGAACAAATAAGGAAAGACGTCGTTCGTTCTTGAACGAGTACGGCTACGATGTCAGTGGCGCGTGTAGCTTTCTTCTTAATTCGTATGTAGCTACTCTGTGTCCTCCGTGCTTACCCTCTGTGTCCTCTGTGGTTTGGCCCTTGTTTTTCAGCGGCTCAGCACGTCGACCTTGATGTAGAGCGAGTGCTGCGAGGCGCTCTCGCTCTCGGCGCGCTGGAGAACGCCGGTGTCGCTCCGGCGCCCGCTCTCGTCGACGCCGCCGATGGGGATCCACTGTCCCACCGGCCCCGACACGGTGGTCGCAGCGGCCTGAACGTCGACGCTTCCGCTCGGGTTGAGGCGCGCGCTGTGAGGCGAGACCTGCACGAGAACGCGATCCCCGCGCACCCTGGGAACGACGTAGAACCCCCGCGTCACGTCGCGAAACTCGACACTCTCGCGCACGTGCGCGCTGCCTCCGGAGATGATGACCTCCCGGCTGGAGAAGGGCACCGACTGACCCGTCTCGATGAAAGCCTCCCGGCCCTCCATGACGCGCACGCGTTGCACCGACGAGTCGCTCGATTCGGATTCTGCCTCGAAGCTGTGCACCCGCGCCTGCACGTCGTCCCCCTCGATGCGGGCCGTGAGCCCGCCCCCGCCGCCGGCGCTTCCGGCCGAGCCCGTGACGTCGCCGTGCTCGATGCGCACGCGCGCCTCGTCCTTGCGCGCCCGGGTGGTCTCCGATGCGCCCTGCCTCACACTGACCAGCAGCGTGCGCGGAGCCCTGTCGAGCTCCGCCAGCACCCGCTTGAGCTCCGAGAGGTTCTCGGGAGTGGTCTTGACCACCAGGTGCCCCTGCGCGCCGGACACGCTCCCCGGCGGGGGAACGAGGGGACGGACGACGGGCAGCAGCTCCTCCACGCTGCGATAACCGATGGGGATGACCTCGACCACCAGTCTCTCCGCGGCCCCCGCGCCGGCCGTGCTCAGCACCAACAGGCACAGCAGGGTTTGCAGGCGGCGCACGGGTTTCAGACCTTGAGGGCGCGCAGGTTCGGGTCGGTGTTCGCCAGCGCCCACATCTTTTCGAACACCTCGGTGAGCTCGCCGGCCTCGCGCGGGTTCCTGAAGCAGACCAGGCCGTCGTAGCGATCGGCGAGCGGGCGGAAGATAGTGCCCATTCTGTCCACCACCAGAAACGCCGAGTTGTAGTTGGCGTGCTGGCGGCTCGGGACCCGGATGTCCATGAAGCTGCTCAGGCGCTGGGTCAGCGCCAGCAGGCGGTGGCCGCGGGTGACGGCGGGTGCCACGTCCTGCACGAGAATGCGCACCTGGGTGCGCCCGCTGCGCACAGCAAGCTGCTTGGTCGCTTCCAGAAACCCGGCGTCGTCGTACACCGCCGCATCCAGATCGCGGCTGACCAGGTCGAGCGTGCGCCGCGCCTGGCCGACCATCGCCGTGGCCGCGGCGCGCACTTCCGCGCTTCTGCCCACTGCCACCGCGTCGGCGGTCTCGCCGAGGATGTGGCTGCTGAAATCCGGGGCTTGGTGATCGCTCATTCGATGTGCCTCTGTCGGGGAGGGCATGCGGTCTACCGCGCGCTACGCGGGCCGCGGGCGGCCGCCTTCTCGGTCCTGTATCGTCCGCGGGCGCCCTTCTATTTAGGCTGCTGCTGCTGCGGCGCGTCGAGGATCATCTTTCGGTGCTCGATGCCCGCTTCGAAGAAGGGCGGCCCCACGGTCTTGAAGCCCCGGTTCTCGTAGAAGGAGACCGCTCCCGCCTGTGCGTGCAGAAAGGGCTCGGGCATATCGCGCTCTCGCGCGAGCCGGAGGAGGGCGTCGAGCAGCGCGGCCCCTACGCCGCGCCTGCGCCACGCGCGCGCCACCGCCATGCGCCCGATCTGGCCGGTGGGGAGCAGGCGCGCCGTGCCGATGAGCCGGCCCGAATCGCTCTCGGCCACCACGTGCAGGCACTGCGGGTCGCGGCCGTCGCGCTCGATCTCCGCGGGCACGCCCTGCTCCTCGACGAAGACCTGCGTGCGCAGCTCCCGCACGGCCTCCTCGTCCTGCGGCCATCGCCCCACCCGCACCGTGAACGACCGAAGCGGGGGACATTCTGGCTCCTGATTGGCCACGACGCTCAGCTCCGCCGTCCCGCAAGATGATGGCGGCGTTTCATGGGTAAGCAGCAACCAAGCTGTCTCCTTACCACTCCGGGGTCACCGATCACCGGTCACCATCTTCGCCAGGTCCTCGGCGCAGCCCACGTAGGTGCTCGGCGTGAGCGCGAGCAGGCGCTCCTTCTCCTTCTCCGGAATGGCCAGCTCGCGGATGAATGCGTGCAGGGGCTCGCGCCCCACGTGCTTGCCGCGGGTGATCTCCTTGAGCCTCTCGTAGGGCGCCTCTGCCCCGTAGCGACGCATCACCGTCTGCACCGCCTCGGCGAGCACCTCCCACGCGCCTTCGAGGTCGGCGGCGATGGCCTGGGCGTCGACCTCCAGCCGCGCGAGCCCCTTGAGGCAGGCCTTGTACGCCACCACCGTGTGAGCCGTGCCCACGCCGAAGTTGCGCAGCACGGTCGAGTCGGTGAGATCGCGCTGCCAGCGGGAGAGCGGCAGCTTCTCCGCGAGATGGCCGTAGATGGCGTTGGCGACTCCGAGGTTGCCTTCCGCGTTCTCGAAGTCGATGGGGTTGATCTTGTGCGGCATGGTGGAGGAGCCGACCTCCGCCGCCGTGCTCTTTTGGCGGAAGTAGCCCAGGGAGATGTAGCCCCACGTATCGCGGCACAGATCCATGAGCACGCTGTTGAAGCGGCTAATGGTCTGTGAAAGCTCCACGATGTAGTCGTGGGGCTCGATCTGCGTCGTGCAACGGTTACAGGTGATGCCCAGGTCCTCGACGAAATGCTGCGCGAGCTCGGGCCAGTCCACGTCGGGGTAGGCCGCGAGATGGGCATTGTAGTTGCCCACCGCACCGTTCATTTTCCCCAGCAGCGGCACGTCGGCGCACTGGCGCCCCTGGCGCTTGAGGCGGCTCGCGAACACCGCCATCTCCTTGCCCAGGGTCGTGGGGCTCGCCGGCTGGCCGTGGGTGCGCGCCAGCATCGGCTGTGCCGCGTGGGCCTCCCCCAGAATGCAGAGCGCCTCGATGATCTCGTTCATGTGCGGGAGAAGCAGGCCGGCGCGCGCATCGCGCAGCATCAAGGCATAGGCGAGATTGTTGATGTCTTCGGAAGTGCACGCGAAGTGCACGAACTCCCGCACCCGGGCGAGCTCGGCGTTCGCGCCGAGCTTCTCCTTGAGGAAGTATTCCACGGCCTTGACGTCGTGGTTCGTCGTGCGCTCGATCTCCTTCACGCGGCGGGCCTCGGCCGGTCCGAAATCATCCACCAGCCTGGCGAGAAAGGCGCCGGCCTCGGCGCTGAGCGGCGGCACCTCCGCGATGCCCGGGCATGCTGCCAGCGCGCGCAGCCAGCGCGTCTCCACCAGCACGCGGTAATAGATGAGCCCGTACTCGCTGAAGACCGGCCGCAGCTCCGCGGCCTGCTCGGCATAGCGGCCGTCGACGGGCGAGATCGCCGTCAGCGGCGAGAGCTGCATGCCCTTCGTCGCCGATTCGCTGTCGTGGGTCATTTCTTCTGCTGGTCCTGAAAGGCGCTGACCTGCTCCGGTGTCGCCTCTTTCTGGTAGCGGGTCTTCCACTCGTCGTACGGCATGCCGTAGATGATCTCGCGGGCCTCTTCATAGGACATCTCGATGCCCCGATCCTCGGCCTCGGCCCGATACCACTTGGAGAAGCAGTTGCGGCAAAAACCGGCGAGGTTCATCAGGTCGATGTTCTGCACCTCCGTGTGCGTGCGCAGATGCTCGAGCAGCCTGCGGAATGTGGCCGCCTCGAGCTCGAGCCGCGTCTGTTCGTTGAGCTTCGCCTTCTCGTCCATCGCAGGCTTCCTCCCCGAGCGAAGATCGCCGCCTTCACTCGCTGTGGTCGGATGGGAGCGGCGTTGCGGGCGCCGGCAGAGCCGCCCGGCGCCCGACGCTGCGCCGCCGTGGGGGCCGTTTGCGCGCGGTCCCATGCTCAAATGTAACACGAGCAGGCCGCCTCTGGCCGCGGGTCGAGGCGGGGACGGCGCTCGCGGCCCGGGAGGGAAGGGGCGGTGCGGTGCTGGTACAATCGTGGGGTCAGGTCTTGCAACGACCCTCGGGGGTCAGGTCTTGCAACAATTGTGGGGTCAGGTCTTGCAATGCCGCATCCCGCCGGCAAGTCGCCCTCGCCGCCGCTGGTGATGCGGCATTGCAAGACCTGACCCCCGAGGGTCGTTGCAAGACCTGACCCCACGATACGAGGGGAGCCGCGATGAGCGATGATTTCCGCGTCGAACGCGACAGCATGGGCGAGGTCAAGGTGCCCGCCCGCGCCCTGTACGGGGCGCAGACGCAGCGTGCCGTGGACAACTTTCCGATCAGCGGGTTGCCCATGCCGCCTGCGTTCATCAGCGCGCTGGGCCTGGTCAAGGGAGCGGCGGCGCGGGTCAACCACGAGCTGGGGCTCCTGGATGCGGCCCTCGCCGAGGCCATTCAGTCAGCGGCCGAAGAGGTGCGTGAAGGCCGCCACGACGAGCAGTTCCCCATCGACGTCTTCCAGACCGGATCGGGCACCAGCACCAACATGAACGCCAACGAGGTCATCGCGCGCCTCGCCGGCGAGCGTTCGGGTCAGCGAGTGCACCCCAACGACCACGTGAACATGGGGCAGAGCAGCAACGATGTCATTCCCACCGCCATCCACGTCAGCGCGTGCCTCGAAATCCATGCCCGGCTGCTGCCGGCTCTGGAGCACCTCGGGCAGACCGTCTCGCGCCGCGCGGCGGAGCTGGGCGACGTGGTCAAGACCGGGCGTACCCACCTGATGGACGCGATGCCCGTGCGCATGGGTCAGGAGCTGGGGGGGTGGGCCGCGCAGATCGAGGACGGGCATGCGCGGATCGAGGGAAGCCTGGTGCGGCTGCGCGCGCTCGCCCTCGGCGGGTCCGCGGTGGGCACCGGCATCAATGCGCACCCCGAGTTCGGAAAGCGCGTGGCCGCGCGCCTGGCGGAGGTGACCAACATCCCTTTCCTGAGCGGGGCGGATCACTTCCGGGACTTGAGCTGCCAGGATGCGGCGGTGGAGATGAGCGGCCAGCTCAACACGCTGGCGGTGAGCCTCATGAAGATCGCCAACGACTTGCGCTGGATGAACAGCGGCCCCCTCGCCGGGCTGGCCGAGATACAGCTACCGGCCTTGCAGCCCGGCAGCAGCATCATGCCCGGAAAGGTCAATCCGGTGATCCCGGAGGCGGTGACCATGGCGTGCGCCCAGGTGATGGGCAATCACACGACCATCACGGTCGCCGGCCAGTCCGGCAACTTCCAGCTCAACGTCATGCTGCCGGTGATCGCTTACAACCTCCTGCAGAGCGTCGAGATCCTGTCCAATGGGGCACGGGTCCTGGCCGACAAGGCCATTGCCGGATTCACCGTGAACCGGGAGGTCATGGCTCGCGCCCTGCACCGCAATCCCATCCTGGTCACGGCGTTGAATGCGGTCATCGGCTACGAGCAGGGGGCGGCCATCGCGAAGAAGGCCTATGCCGAGGGCCGCCCGGTGATCGACGTGGCGCGCGAGATGACCGACCTTTCCGAGGCGGAGCTCGAACGCCTGCTCGATCCCGCCGAGCTCACCGAGGGCGGCATACGAAAGTAGGAAAAGGTTTTCCCTGGGCTAGAAATCTTCCAGGGGGAATGCGCCACCCAGCAGGGCGGCGTGCAGCTCGTGGCGCCGCTCGTCCGGATCGCGCACGGCTTCGACGGCGCGGATGGCCTCCACGTAGTGCTCGGGGAAGCCGGCCTCCAGCGCCCCCCTCAGCACGAGCGCCTTGTACCAGGTGAAGGGAGCCGCGCCCGGGTTGACGGCGCGGGCGAGGGCGCGGTAGGCGAAGGTCTCGAGGGGGCCGGCAGCACTCTGGGCGAGTACCTCGTAGGTCGTGTAGTCGTCTCCCTCGAAGACGTCCAGGCGTCGTTTCTGCCCCTCATCGACCTCGAACACCACGCCGTAGATTCGATGCTCGAGGTAACCCGTCGGCTCGATATTGCACTTGCCCGACCCGTCGCATCCGTCCTTGTGAAAGCGCAGCAGGTGCTCGTCCACCCAGGCCGTGCCCACGCGGCGGCACGGCCCGAGCCGCTCCTCGATGCGCGGCTGCCACACGTTGGACCCGTACGCGAAATACAACATGCTGCTACGTTTGAACGCTGCTCTTTAAACGCGAAGAGCACGAAGATCACACGAAGAACACGAAGAAAAGAGTCTTAGAAGTTAAAAAACCAATGCAGATCCCTGGTCAGCTGTCTGGTGAACCTTCGTGTTCTTCGTGTCCTTCGTGTTGGAAAGCGGCATATGGTGATACTTCTCAGGCGGCGAGCTGGCGGATGACGTAGTGCAGGATGCCGCCGTTGAGGTAGTATTCCCACTCCTTGGGAGTGTCGATGCGCACGCGCGCCTGAAACCGCTTCTCCTCGCCGTCGTCGGGCTTGGCCACCACCGTGACTTCCCTGGCGCCCTTCTCCAGGCCCTCGATGGCGTAGGTCGCCTTGCCGTTGAGTCCGAGCTTCTCGGCGTTCGCCCCGTCCTTGAACTGTATCGGCAGCACGCCCATCCCCACCAGGTTCGAGCGATGGATCCGCTCGAAGCTCTCCGCCAGCACCGCTTTGACACCGAGCAGCATCGGCCCCTTCGCGGCCCAGTCCCGCGACGAGCCGCTGCCGTACTCCTTGCCGGCGATGACCATGAGCGGTACGTGCTCCTCGGCGTAGCGCATGGCCGCATCGTAGATGTACATCTGCTCGCCGGAGGGCACGTGCACGGTCCAGCCCCCTTCGGTGCCGGGGGCGAGCTGGTTGCGCAGGCGGATGTTGGCGAAGGTTCCGCGCATCATGACCTCGTGGTTGCCGCGCCGCGATCCGTAGGAGTTGAAGTCGGTCGGTTTCACGCCCCGCTCGATCAGATACTTCCCCGCCGGACTGTCCGCCATGATGGCGCCCGCGGGGGAGATGTGATCGGTGGTGACGCTGTCGCCCAGCAGGCACAGAACGCGGGCGCCTTCGATTTTCGGGAGCTCCCCCGGCTCCTTGGTCATGCCTTGGAAGTAGGGTGGATGCTGGATGTAGGTGGAGGCCTCGTCCCACTCGTACTGCTCGCTCTCCGGCACCTTCATCGTGGTCCAGCGGGTGTCGCCGGCAAAGACGTTCTCGTAGCTCTTGACGAACATCCGCGAGTCGACGGAGGCGGCGATGGTCTCCTGTACCTCGCGCTGCGAGGGCCAGAGATCCTTGAGGTACACGGGCTCGCCCGAGGCGTCCGACCCCAGGGGCTCGTTGTAGACGTCGATGTCCATGCGCCCGGCCAGGGCGTAGGCGACCACCAGCGGCGGCGAGGCGAGGAAGTTCATCCGCACTTCGGGATGAATGCGGCCCTCGAAGTTGCGGTTGCCGGAGAGGATGGCGCAGGCGATGAGCTCGCCCTCGCGGATGGCCTTGCTGATGGGCTCGGGCAGCGGGCCCGAGTTGCCGATGCAGGTGGTGCACCCGTAGCC
>CAZPFD010000055.1:0-17597 GCA_964585725.1 uncultured Ectothiorhodospiraceae bacterium
CCGCCGCTTACCGCAAGAACCGCCGCATCGAGCTCAAGATCACGAGCCGTTGAACCGCCCCGGAACCCTGAGCGAGGGCTCGCCGACCCGCACGATGATGGCCGCCTACCCCGCCAGCTCGGCGAGCTTGCCGCGCACGAAGTCCTGCACCTCTCCGGAGAGCACGCCGCTCTCCTCCGCCCGGCGATAGGCGTCGCGCGCCGCCTGAACGCGGCCCAGAACCTCCAGCGAGATCCCGAGGCCCATCCACCACACCCCCGCATCGGGGCGGACACGGAGCACGTCACGGTACACGGCCACGGCCAGATCGTGATCCCCGACGCGCTGGAGCAGCGCCGCGCGGAACGCATGGTACTGCGGGTCGCCGGGCACCTCGGGCGCATGGCGGTCCAGGATGCGCAGCGCTTCCCCGTCGGCACCCTGGTCCACCAGCAGGCGTGCATACATCTTCGCGAATGCAGCATGCTCGGGCACCGCCTGCAATCCGCGCGCGAGGAGCATCTGCGCCTCGGCCAGGCGGCCCTGGCGGATGCGGCGCGCGACGAGCACCTCCCGTGCGGGCACGAACCCCGCATCCACGGCGAGGGCTTCCTGCAGCAGAGACTCCCCGCGCAGCGGATCGCCCGCATCGATGGCGGCGCGCGCACGATGGTAGAGCACCCCGGCACGTTCCTCGACGCCGGGCTCCGTTCGGGTCTTGGTGAAGACGACCCGGTCATCGGTGCCGGTGGCGGGCCGGGCAGGCGCCGACGACGGCGCCTTGGCGCGGGCCGCGAACGCCACTGCCAGATCATCGGAGGGCTCCGACTCGACCGACATTCGTTCCACGCCCTCTCCCGCCTCCCGGACCCTGCCAGCCGCCTCCGCGCCGGCGGCACCGGCCCCCGGAGAGCGGCGAGGGGTGGCTGCCCGCGAGCGCGTGCTCCCCGCAGCGCGCTGCTCACCATTCGGCTCGGGCCGCGCCGAGTCTTTCTCCGGGAGCACCACGGCGACGATGCGCGCGGAGCCTGGGCCGTCGATCGACGCTGATGCCGCGGCGGGCATGGACGCTGCCGGTGCCGCAGCGGGCGCCGGGGACGCCGCGCCTGCGCCGGGATCCGCGGGCCCGCGTGCAATTTCGGACGAGGGCTTTCCCCGGTAGATCGCGTTCGCGGGCACCCGCGGTGTCGGCCCGGCAATGGCCTTGCGCCGCAGCACGGGCGTGGTGGTTTGCGGCGGCTGCGCCGCGCCGTCCGAATCGGGTGCAGCGGGCGCCGGGGGAAGCGCCGGCAGCAGACTGCTGAGCAAGTGCCCGTGAGAGACGCCGCGCTGGGCCAGCGTCACGCCGAGCAGCAGAGCCAGAAGCACGAGCCACGCAATGAGCCAGCGCCGCGCCCGAGAGCGCACCAGCAGGGTCTCTTCCACCGACCCAAGCCCGGCGAACGTCTCACCGTCGAGCATGGCGCGCCCGGCCTGGCGGCGCTCCAGATCCTTGAGCATGTCGTTGACCAGGCTCACGCCGCGGCCCTCGCCCTCATGGCCTGGACCTCATGCCCCCGCCCTGGTCGTCAGCACGCCGACGAGCCACCCCCAGCCCCAGCGCGCCGGAAAGCGATGCATCCGGTGCGCGCGCTGGGTGCTCGGGGTGTCGCCGACGGCCACCCTGACGAACCGGCGCGTGACGCGCGTGACCCCCTTGCCGTAAGCCAC
Organism: uncultured Ectothiorhodospiraceae bacterium; assembly: GCA_964585725.1. GTDB lineage: Bacteria > Pseudomonadota > Gammaproteobacteria > HK1 > HK1 > CAZPFD01. The sequence goes on from CAZPFD010000055.1 coordinate 1,690, forward strand.
GAGCATGGCCTTGTGACAAATGACGTTCACCAGGCGGGGGATGCCCTGGCTCGCCTCGTGCACGCTGCTCAGGGCTGAACGCGTGAAGAGAGGAGGCCCCTCGTAGCCGGCAACCGCCAGACGATGCGTGACGTAGGCATCGAGCCCCGCTCGATTCATGGGCAGGAGCCGGTACGAGTAGGTGATCCGCTGCTTGAGCTGGCGCACCGAAGGCTGGCTCAGCAGCCGATCGAGCTCCGGCTGGCCGAAGAGCACGACTTGCAGGAGCTTGCGCTTCTCGGTCTCCAGATTGGTCAGCAGCCGCAGCGCCTCCAGCGTCTCCACCGGCATCGCCTGGACCTCGTCCAGGCACAGAACGACCCCCCGCGCGCGCTGGTGCAGCTCGAGCAGCCGGCTGCACAGGCGTTTCAGCACCTCCTGGTGGCCGCGCACGCCGCCCAGCGGAACCTCCAGCTCCTCGGCAACCGCGTACACCAGGCCCGTGGGATCCAGGTAGGGGTTGTGCAGATACGCGGTGACGACCTCGTCGCCGAGCGTGTTGATGAGCTTGCGGCACAGGAGGGTCTTGCCCGTCCCGACCTCGCCCACCACCTTGACGAAACCTTCGCCGCTGCGCAGCGCCACGAGCATCACGTTCAGCGCATCCTGGTACCCGGCGCGGTTGAGGAAGAAGGTGGTGTCCGGAGTGAGCGTGAAGGGCAGCTCCCGGAGTCCGAAGTGTTCCACGTACATCGCAGACTCAATCCACCGTGGTGGAGCGCGCCCCGGCGGCCGGGTTTGCAGCACCCTGGAAGCGCCCCGACCGGCTGAGCTCCTCGATACGCTGCGCCGAGCCGCGCACGGCGTCCGCCCACTGGGCGCCCCCTTCGACGACGATGGGGCGCAACAGAATGACCAGCTCGCTCTTGCTCCTGCGCCGGCGCTCCTGGCGGAACAACGACCCGATGAGAGGCGCCCGCGAGAGCATGGGAAGACCCGCGTCGTCGTTCTCGGCCTCGTCCTCCATCAGCCCGCCGATGACGACCACCTGCCCCGACCGGGCGCGCACGACCGTGTCCGATTCGCGCACCGTGCTGAGCGCGAGGGGCACCGTCTGGCTGACGGTACCTACGGTTATCTCCTTCTGCTGATCCACCACCTCGCTGATCGAGGGATGGACGTGGAGGATGACCTCGTTCTGCTCGCTGATCTGCGGGGTGACGTCGAGGGCGATCCCGGAGAAGAACGGCGTCAGCTCCACGGAGGGCGTGGTGGTGGTGGTGGTGCCGGTCACGGTGGTGCTCGATATGTCGGTGACGAAGAACTCGTCGGAGCCCACCTTGATCACGGCCTTCTGGTTGTTCATCGTGGCCACCCGCGGGCTCGATAGCACGTGCACCGTGCCCTGGGTCTCGAGCAGCTCGATGAAGGCCTTGAAGTCCTCGAAGTCGAGGGCCAGCGTGAAGACGCCGCCGAAGGCCGAAGCCACGGTGCCCACGATGGGGGCGAAGTTCGCGGGGTCGAGGTTGCCGGTGTTGCCCGCGATGAGGCTTTTGCCGTTCTCGACGACCGATCCGCCCCCGACCTGCCCGACCGTGATCGAGTCGCCGTCGATCTCGAGCAGCCCCGCCCAGTTGATGCCCTGCTGGTGCGACTCGTCGAGCTGCACCTCGAGGATCTTCGCCTCCAGGATCACCTGGCGTACGGCGCTCGCCTGGGTCTTTTCCAGGAACTCCTCGACGTCGCGCAGCTCGTGCGGCATGGCCCTGACCAGGACGATGCCGGACTGCCGATTGACCACCACCGCGCGCCCCTCGCCAGCGCCGAGAATGGCGCGCAGGCCGACCTCGAGCTCGGCCCAGAAGGTGGTCTCCGGCTGCACGGTGTCGATCTGAGTGCCGGAGGGCACGCCCGAGCGGTCCGGCCGTTCGGTGACCAATCCGTCCTCGCGCTTCAGCCCGTCGCGCTCTCCGCCCGTGATCTGGCCGGTGCTGACCCGCGTGCGCGATGCGCCCGCCCGCTGCACGTTGGGAAAGTTGATCTGGTAAATGCGCGAGCGCAGCCGCGCGGGCAAGACCTCGAAGCCGTACGAGGTGCGCTCGAACTCGTAGCCGTACACGTTGCGCACGATCTGCATGACCTCGTCGATGGTCACGTTCTTGAGGTGCAAAGTGATGCTCCCCGTGACGTCCGGGTGGACCACCATGTTGTAAGGCGTGCCGTCGACGAGGCTCATGAAGAACTGTTGGGCCGGAGCGTCGTCGACGCTGAGGTCGAATCGCTCGACGACGTCTTCGGCGGCGCCGCCGACGTCGATGCTCGGCAGCAGCGCCGAGCTGACCGCCTCGGGCGGCGTCTGTGCGGGCGCGGGCTGGGATGCTACGGCGTCGTCGAGCACCGCTTGCACGGCGTCGCGGGCCGAGGTGTCCCTGGCAGCGAGGCTCTCGCACCCGGTGATGCCGCTCGCGGCCCACACCAGCACCAGTGCCGCCACCCCTCCCCGGCTGCGTGTGTGCGCGTTCATGATCGGACTCTCAACGCGCCTCGCGGGCACCCGACGGCGACGGGGTTCTCAGCGCTTCGCCGGGCGGGTGCTGCAAACCGACGCGGAGTTGCCGCCCGCGGTACTCCAGGATCACCGCGTCGCGCAGGATCCGGAGCACCCGCGCGCCGGCGACCCGGTCGCCCTCGCGAATCACCCGTCCGTTCAGGACCGCGCTGCGGTGGGTCGGGGAGAACTTGACCAGGGCCAGCATCCATTCCACCTCGGGCGCCGCTTCGGGCGCGGGCTGTGCGCCGCCGACGGCGGTGGGCGGGCGCGTCGGGTCCACGAGCCCCGCGCTTGCCGCGCCGCCCGCGCCCAGCAGGACCATGAGCGATAGCAGCAGGGCGCTCGACGCCATCGCTAGACTCCGATCCACGCCCGCTCCAGGCTGAGGGAATGCACCTCGATGGAGACCCGGGTCGTGGGATGCTCTCGGACCTCCAGCTCGACGCTCTCCCAGAGAAATTGCCACGGTAGCTCCTCCAGCGCGCCCAGGTAGCGCAGCGAGGCCAGGTAACCGCCTTCGAACACCATGCGCAGGCCGTGCCGGAACAGCATGCCCCCGCCGTCTTCGGGCTCCCCCGCCGCCGTCGCAGGCGCATCGCCCGGAGGATCGAGCACGGGGCGGACTCCCAGGCCCTCGAGCTCGACCAGCGTCAGCCCCTGCTCGCGGGTGAGCATGGTCTCCAGCAGACGGGCCATCTGCTGCGGCGGAACCAGCTGCTTGGTCACCTCGCGCAGGGAGCCGTCCAGCGCCTGGAGCTCTTCGCGCAGGGCGGCGAGGCGGGCTCGATTGGCGGCGTCGGGATCCTCGCTGCTGCGCGCGGCGAGGGCGGCGATCTGGCCGTGTATGCTCTGGATCTGGGTGCGCGCTCTCTGCACTTCGCCCGCGATCCGATCGCGCTCGGCGACCAGCGGCTCGAACAATAGCTGCGACCACGCGATGTAGAGCACGCTCAGCGCCGCAAGGAACACGAGCCCTCGCTCGCGTACGCTCAAGGCATCGACGTGCTCCAGCACCGCCTGAACGCGCTCCATCACCTCCGGTCACTCCCTGTCGTCGAACGTCCCGAGAACGAACTCGATGCCGTTGGCGCCGTCGTCGGCGCGTTCCATCTCGAGGGTGTCGAAGTGCAGGCCGGCGAACGCGTCCTCGTCGGCAAGCCTCTGCACCAGCACCGGCACGCGCTCGGGCGACAGCGCCCGTCCGGTCAGAACGAGGCGCTCACCCCCTTCCCGGACGCGCAGGCCGGTTAGCCACAAACCGTCGACGCGCTGGCGTGCGAGGGCGGTCAGGTAGCTCGAGAAGCCTCGAGTGTTGCCGAGCGCGCCGGCTTCCAGCGCCGCGGCGACCCGCCGCTTGCGCTCGAGCTCGCGCTCGAGGCGTGCGATCTCGGATTCCAGGAGCTGGCTCCTGCCACGCGCCGGAATGACGCCCTCGAGCCCGGTGAGCCGCTCGGTGGCGGCGCGGCGCTGGTCCTCCACGCGCGCGAGCTCCGTCCCGAGCTGGTACGTCTGCCAGCGCCCGTAGCCGTAGATGAGCAGCAGGCCGACCAGCACCACGCCGATGCTGGCGAGCATGGCCCGCGCCGAGAACACCCGGCGCTCCCGGCGGAAGATGGGCTGGTAGAGATTGACCTGCTGCTTCAAAGCGTGCGTTCCTCCAGACGCAGCGCGCCTCCGATGGCCGCAAAGCAGCGGGCCTGCAATGCTTCGTCCAGAGGCTCGTTGCAGTCGATGACGCTGTTCAGATCCAGCAGGCGCACGCTGATGCCGAGCTGTCCGGCCAGGTAATCCGCCATCCCGGGAACCGGCTCATCGAGGGGCCCGACCACCAGCGTGCCGATGGGTGGCTGGGCGAAGGTGCTCTCGTAGTAGTCGAGGGAGCGCTGCACTTCCACGACCAGCGCGTCCAGCCAGGGCTGCGCAGCCGGCGCGGCCTCGACGTCCCCTCCGGAGGACCCTTCGAACGCCAGGGGCGCATCCGTCGCATCGGTTCCGAGCTCGAACCGGCGCGCGAGATAGAGGGTCGACTGGCGGGTGATCGTGATCAGCCCCGAGCCGTCGCTCACGTGCAGCAGGGCGACTCCGGCCACGTCTTCCGGAAGCTGCGCCGCGATGTTGCGCTGCGCGAGCTCGGGGATGTCGACCACCTGGAGATCGAGACGAGCGTCCTGGACCAGCTCCGTCTGGCGGCGGATCGCCGGTACCCGCGCGGCCACCACGTACATCATCCGGGCGCGGGGGGCGCCCTTCTGGACGGGGACGTCGAATACGTCGACCACCGCATCGTCGATGTGAAAATCGATGAGGTCCTGGATGCGCCAGCGCACGGCGGCCTTGAGCTCGTCCGGGGGCACCTGGGGCGCCTCCACCAGCAGCAGCGAATAGGCGTCGGGCGCCGCCACGATGCCGCACGGGGTGGCATCGCAGTGGTGGCGGCGGGCGAAACGCGCCAGGGCTTGAGGCTCTGCGGCCTCCAGCGGCTCGAAGGCGCACAGGTCGAGCGCCGGGGGCGCCCCGTTCGACCTCAGCACCCGCGCCAAGCCGACGCCCTGCGGCCGAAACGCCATACTCAGCAGTCCACCCGCGGATTGTCGTCTTCGCGAAAATGGGAACATCGTTACTGGGTATCGGCATGCGCGTAACAACCTTGAGGTGGGCGGGATCGAGCACGTTTGGGGGCGGGATGGTGCCCGCCGCGGGGGCCGAGCGCAGCGAATCGTTTGGCCATCCTGGCGCGACGGGCCATTGCTCGGGGCTCCAAGGCTTCGCGTTTTCCGGCGCACGGGGCGGACCTTCCTGGCGCGGGGTGCAGCGCAGCGGAATCCGCCGCCAGGCCGCGATGGTGCGTCGCGCGGGCTAGTTCCAGGGCTCGCGCACGTGGATCACCACGTCCGAGCCCTGGAAGACGCCGAAGGTGGCGCGCGCGGTGGGATTGTCGTCGTGGCTCCCGTCGCCGTCCCAGTCGAACTGCAGCCACGGCAGGTCCGCGGCCCCCGGCGCCAGATCGACGGTCACGTCGGTGAAGCCGGTCTCTCCCGCTCCCGGTGCCGAGAACGTGAGGTTCGCGTCGCCCCCGGCGAAGGGATCGCTGCCTACGCTGGCCGCGGTGCTGGAGGCCGCGATGGCGATGTCTCCATCGATCTCGTTGGCTTCGATGTCGTTGGAGAGCACCAGCTCGCCGGCCGGGCTGAACCCGGAGCAGTTGTCGTCGGTGTTGGTGGCGAAGCCGGCGCCGTCGAAGTACTGGGCACGCGCCGGGAGCGCCAGCGCGAGGCGCTCCGAGCCGTGGGCGTTCTGGAGCGCCAGGCGCCCCCAGCGCACGTCCTTGCCGTTGCTGAAGGCGATGCCGTTGCCGGGGCTCGCGTCCCCGAAGCGCACCGGATTGGCGGCATGCACCACGTCGTCCTCGTCCACGACATCCAGGCTGAGGCTCACCTCCGCGTCGAAGGGCGCCACCGGAGCGCCGCGCACGAAGCCGAGGCCTCCTCCCGCGCCGAAGGTCAGCGTACCGGTACCGCCTCCGGTGTCCGCGATCACGGGGTCCGGGGCGGGCAGGAGCCCCAGGTCCAGGGTGCCGGTGGCCGCAGCGTAGGTCTTGTTGCCGTCGGCGGCGAGCTTGGCGTCGGTGATCTTCCACCAGGCCCCGGTGTAATTCTGGGTCACGCCGCCGGTGCGGTTGCGCGCGGTCACGGTGATCACCGGCGCCGTGGCGTACACGAAGGGCTGGCCGGCGTAGGTGAAGGTGCCGCAGGCGGTCCCGAACTGCGGGGCGTTCAGCCCCACCCCGAACTCGAAGGGCGTGAAGCGCCCGACCACCACGCCCGTGCCGCTCACGTTCACGCCGGCGGTGTTGAGAAAGTCCGCGGCGCCCACCTCGAGGGTGAAGCTTCCCACCTCGCTGTAGCGCAGCGTGCTCGCGGTGGCCGCACCGCCCGCGAATGCGCCCTGGGCCAGAGTCCCGTTGGCCAGGGTTCCTAGCACCCCCGTCGCCGGCTCGAAGGGCGCCGCGGCGGCGAGGGTCGTGGCCCAGTCGTAGCTCGGGGCGGCGGCGTTGTCGCTGAGGTCGGCGCCCGCATCCGGAGCGCCGTCGTCGTCGGCGTCGTCGGCCGCCTGCCACAGAACGCCCGCCACCGTAGCCGAGAAGTCGCTGCCGGCGCTGGTGAAGACCCCACCGCCCGGCGTGTCCGCACCCGGGTTCGGGGTCGCCCCGGCCTGGATCCCGCTGAGCGCGAGCCCGAACGGGCGCGCGGTGAGCACGGCCGAGCTGCCGTCGATGGGTCGCGGGTTCCCCGCTGCGTCCTGCGCGAAGCCGCTGGTGTCGTCGCGCAGGTTGAGGGCGTACTTGCCGACATCCGCCGTGGAGAGGGTGAACGCGGCCGTGCCGGCGGTGAAGTCCAGGGCCACGTTGGGTGCCGCCGGCACGCTGTCCGGCAATCCCACGCCGGCGATGCCCGGCGCGGCGCCCCCTGGATCGTCCGCGTCGCGCGTGAGCCAGGCTTTGAGGTTCTGATTGCCGGCGTAGTCGGTGGCCACCGCGCACAGACCGGTGCCGGGGTCGCGCCGCCACAGTGCCGCCTCGAACCCGTGCCCGCGCCCGGCCGCAATCTCGGTGCCCAGCGCATCGGTGGGGGTGATCACGAAGGCGTCGTCGCGGAAGCTCACGGTGGCCGAGACGGAGCTGACGCCGGCGCCCGCATCCTGCACGGTGACCGCGAGATCGTCGGCGTGGGCGTTGCCGAGGGCGAGCACCACGCTGCCCGAATCCGCGCTGGCGAAGCCGTAGGTCGCGGCGCCGTCGTCGGCGGCGCCGTTGTCGAGCACGCCGCCGGCGGTCACCACCGACCAGTCCCCGTGCCCGGAGGAAGTGCCCAGGGAGACGGTGCCCGCGTAGCCCGTGACCACGTTGTTGGCGGCGTCCTCGGCGGTGATGGTGATGCTGTGCGGCGTACAGGTGCTGGCGCTGCCCCCGCCCACGTCGATGGCGAAGTGGTCGAGGCCCGAGCACGGATGGGTCGCGTCGCGATCGGCCTGGATCTGCGCCGCCGAGAGCACGCTGTCGTAGATGCGCACCTCGTCCAGCACCCCGTCGGCGGAGCGGGCCGTGCCGTTGGGATGGTAGGTGCTGCGGTTGTCGCCCAGATACAGCGTCGTCAGATCGCCGAGCGCCCCGCTCGTGTTGGGCGTATCGCTGGCCGCGAGGGCCGCATCCGCATAGATCTCGAGGCGATCGGCCGGCAGATCCCAGGTGATCGCAATGTGCACCCACTGGCCGGCGGAGAAACCCAGGTTGCCGGTGTCGAACGAGTGATCGGCGTCGTTGCTGTCCTGCAGGGCGAGGCGAAGACGCCCGTTGTTGCGCAGCATGAGGAAGAAGTACTTGCCGCTGAACGAGGCGTCGAGCAGCGCGCGGTCGTCGCCGCCCGCCCAGTTCTGATTGCTCTTGTACCAGAAATCGATGGTGCCGACCGCGCCCACCGCGTCGTTCAGGTCGACGCCCGTGTCGACCGCGTCCTGCGCGGCGTCGGTGTCGTTGGCGGGAACGTCACCGCCGCGGCAGACCCGCCCCGGGTCGACGGTCTGCGCCGCCCCCACGCGCACGCCGTGGTTGCCGTTGCCGCTGCCGTCCACCACTTCCCCGGCCGTGCCGTTCCAGGCCGTCTCGTCCATGGCGTAGTAGGCGATGGGGTTCACCGGGCAGGGCCGGGTCTGGTCCCTGACGATGCCGACCTCGGCCTGCGAGAGGGCGCGGGCGAAGACACGTACCTCGTCGATAGAGCCGTCGAACTCGCGGCCGGCGAATCCCTGGTCCGCACCGATCTGGAGGGGATCGGTGTTCGTGCCGAGGAGCTCGCCGAAACCAGCGCTCGCCCGCTCGACCCCATCGATGTAGATGCTCTGGGCGGACCCTGCACGCGAATAGACGATAGCGACGTGATACCAGGTACCGGCGCCGAGGGGTGTGCCGCTCGTGGTCAGGCTGCGGGTTGCGCCGAAGCTGTCCTCGCTCCCGCCCGAGGTGCGCCACCACCAGAAGATCTGCCCGGTGCTGTCCAGGTGAAACTCGAAATTTTCATCCTTGGAGACGATGGTTTTGAGGCCGCTGGCCGGCACGGAGCCCGGATTGATCCATGCGGTCACGGTCAGCTCATCGTCGATGTCGAGCTGGGGATCGTCGCCGATCTCGAGATAGTCCCCCGCACCGTCGAGGGAGGCACCGTTGCAGACCCTCGCCGGCGCCGCCGTGGCGTCGCCCACGGCCATACCGTGCAGCCCGTTGCCGGTGCTGTCCAAGACTTCGCCCGCCGAGCCGCTCCACGCGTCCTCGTCCAGCCGCCACTCGCCGAGAACCGGTATGGAATGGAGTCGGTTCCCGGGTATCACTTGCTTGGCGATGCCCGGTCCGCTCCAGAGCAGGCGCGCCACCGCCTGCCCTGCCCGCTCGTAGAACTCCATGCGGATGTCGTAGCGCACACCGGCGCTCAGCGTGACCGGGGCGCTGGCATCCTCGGTCTGCGCATGGTCGGTCCAGTTATCGATGACGAGGGTGTTGTCCACCCACAACCGCACACCATCGTCGGACTGGGTATAGAAGGTGTAGTCTCCGCTTGCCGGAGCCTCCACCTGCCCGGTCCAGCGCACGCTGAAATCGTTGTTGCCGATGCCCGGTGCGGGTGCGCCGCCGCCCCAGTCGAAGTCCACCTGGGGATCCACCCGCGTCACGGTGGAGCCGGTGAAATACTGCCTTTGCTGCCCGTTCTGGTCGTAGTACGTGGCCTGAAGGCCGTCCGCCCGCGCGTGGCCGACGCTGCACAGCGCCGCCAGTGCCAGAGACGCCGCCTTCCAGAGAACGCCGCGCGGCGCTCGCCCCCGGTACGCGCGCTCGCGAGTCCCGCGCCGGGTGCGCACCCGGGTCCGCCACGCGGCGAGAGGGATGATCCGTTGGTGGTTCACATCGTTCGCCGCGCATCAAGCCAAAGCGCAATCCTTCGCCTTTATCGGTCGTCGGAAACACGTGCTTGATCGAACCCGACCGGCGGCGGATACCGCCGGGGCCGGCGGCTATGATGGGAGGCGGGAAAGAATGGCGATCCTGAACGTCCGGCGCCCCGTTCTCGCGCTCTCGCGCCGGGAGCTTTTCAGCGCCCCTCGGAGCGCACCGCGCGGCTCAGCAAGGCCTCCACCGCTTCCGAGGGGGCGGTCCCCTCGTACAGCACGCGGTCGACCTGCTCGGTGATGGGCGTCTCGACACGCGCGCGCTCGGCGAGGCGCCGCACCTCACGCGCGGTGCGCACGCCTTCGGCGACCTGACCCACGGAGGCCACGGCTTGGTCCAGAGCGAGCCCGCGGCCGAGGGCCATGCCGACGCGGCGGTTGCGCGACTGGTCGTCGGTGCACGTGAGCACCAGGTCGCCGAGCCCGGCCAGCCCCATGAACGTCTCCGGCTGCCCGCCGAGCGCCACGCCGAGGCGCATGAGCTCCGCCAGACCCCGGGTGATGAGCGCGGCGCGCGTGTTCGCGCCGAATCCCAGGCCGTCGGCGATGCCGGCCGCGATGGCGAGCACGTTCTTGACCGCCCCGCCGACCTCCACCCCCACGACGTCGGGGCTGGTGTACACGCGAAAGCGCGGACTGTGAAAACGCGCGATGAGCGCCTCGGCGAACACCGGGTCGCGGCACGCGACGGTCACCGCCGTGGGCAGACCTTGGACCACTTCGCGCGCGAAGGTCGGCCCGGAGATGACCGCGACGGGCACCTGCGCCCCGAGCTCCGACTCCGCTACCTCGTGCAGCAGACGGGCGCCCCCCGGCTCGAACCCCTTGGTGCCCCACACGAGGCGCCCGTCTTCGGAGAGCGCCGGGGCGACCCGGCGGAGCACTTCGCGGAAGGCGTCGCTCGGCACCACCACCAGCACGTCGCGCGCGCCCGAGACTGCGGCTTCGAGATCGTCCGAGAGGGAGAGATTGTCCGCAAAGGCGGCATCCGGCAGATAACGCCGGTTGCAGCGCTCGCGCCGCATTTGCGCCACGTGGTCACGGCTGCGCGCCCACAGCGTGACCGGCTCCCCGTTGCGCGCGAGAAGCACGGCCAGGGCGGTGCCCCAGGACCCGGCACCCAGCACCGCGATGCGCCGTTGCGAGTCCACGCCTCAGGCGCTTGAGGGCGCAGCCGTCCCGCCGTCTTCCTTCTGCTGCTCGGCGAGATGTCGCGCGTAGACGGCCTCGAAGTTGACCGGTGCCAGCACGAACTGGGGAAATCCGCCGCGGGTCACGAGATCCGAGACGGCCTCGCGGGCGTATGGAAACAGGATGCCCGGACACTGGCTGCCAAGAACGGCCTTGAGGCGAGCCTCATCCTCGATCCCGCTGATACCGAACAACCCCGCCTGATTGACCTCGGCGAGGAACGCCGTCTTGTCGTGGACGGTGACGGTGGCGGTGACGCGCAGGACCACCTCGTAGAGCCCCTCGTCCAGACGCGCCGCGTCGTTGAACACTTGCAGGTCGACCTTCGGCTGCCATTCCGCCCCGAACACCGCCGGCGAGTTGGGCGTCTCGAAGGAGACATCCTTCACATAGATCCGTTCGATGGTGAGTCGAGCGCCGTGCGCTTGCTCCGTCCGCGCCCCGTCCCCGCCGGCGTCCGTGTGCTGATCCGGGGCCATCACCACGCTCCGCAGGCGGCCGCGACGCGACGTGTGCTCCGGGCCGCTTCGAAGCTCGTTTGCGCAATTGCTGTCATTTCTTCACCAAGGGTAGATTCGCATTCTGCCAGGCCAGCAACCCGCCTTTCAAAGCGTAGACCTTCTCGAAGCCTTGCTTGCGCAGGGTGCCCGCAGCGCCCGGCGCACGCTGACCGGTGCGGCAGAGCGTAATGATGGGCCGGTCCTTGTACGGCTCCATCTTCTTGAGATTCTCGCTGAGCTGGCTCATGGGGAGATGTACGGCGTTCAGGATATGCCCCTGCTTGAACTCCGCTTCGCTGCGGATATCGACCACGACGGCGTCCTCGTGGTTGATGAGGCGCGTCGCCTCGGTGGGATCGATCTGTCTGACTCCGGCGCTTCCGATGCCCCCCGGAACGAAGGTCCATACCAGCGCGCCGACAATGACCACGAATGCGACCGTCAGCGTCCAGTGGTTGGCCAAGAACTCCAGGAGCTGCGCCATGATGCCCGGGGGCCTGATTGCCGTCCTGCCAGCGGTGACTGCTGAAACCCGGGAAGCCTAACGCGAAGAGACGCAGCCGGGCAATGTGCCCGTGCCCCCGTTGCATCCGCGACGGCCGGCGCGAACGTGCACGGCGGGCGCCCCACGGAAATTCAACGGGAGCAGAAGACGTCTCGCATCATATCGATGAGGCGAAGCGTTCGCGCGTCCCCGATGCGATAGTAGACGCGATTGGCGTCCTTGCGCGCGGTTAGAATACCCTTGTCCCGCAAGATGGCGAGATGCTGCGATATGTTGCTCTGTGAAGTCCCTACTGCTTCCACGATGTCCTGCACGCTGACCTCTCGCTCACCCAGCGTGCACAGTATCTTGAGGCGCAGAGGATGGGCGATGGCTTTCATGGAACGGGAGGCGCGCTCGATCTCCTCGTCTCGGGACAGGAAGTGTACGAAACTGCTCTGCTCCATTGTCCACCTCGTCGCGCCGGTTGTCGCTCCGACGGATGCCGCTCACCCAGCCTCCGGGACGCGGCCTTTTATAACACGATATAAAAAAATAATACAATGATGATACGCGAGCCTGCGTCCGCCGACCGCCGCCGGCGCCCCCGGCAAGCAGCACCTGCACGGCGGCGCATCGCGCACCTCGCGCCGGGCATGCTTCTGGTCCTGCTCGCCTCGGCAAGCCCCGCCGGATCGGGCGCCGCTGAATCCGACCCCGCCGCGGAGCTGACCGCGGTCCGCGCCCGCATCGAGGCCCTGGACGCGCGCCTCAACGAAGCGCGGATGGCCAAGGACCGGCTCGCCGCGCAGCTGCGCGACGTGGAGCGTCGCATCGGCGCGCTGGCGAGCCGACTGCGGGAGCTGGAAGCGGCGCTCGCACGCAAGACGGCGCGGCTCGAGCAGCTGCGCGCGGCCGAGGAGCAGCACCGCGAAGCGCTGGCCGGACAGCGCCGCGCGCTGCGCGGCCAGATCCGAGCCTCCTACATGATGGGCCGGCAGGATTTCTTGAAGCTGCTGTTCAACCAGGAGAATCCGGCGGCGCTCGCGCGTGCGCTCACCTACCACGGGTACGTGGCCCGCGCGCGCGCCCGGCGCATCGAACGCACCAAACACGAGCTCGAGCGCATCATCGAAATAGAGCGCGACATCGAGGCCGAGACCGTGGAGCTGGCGGCTCTCAGGCGCGAGAAGGCGCAGCAGCGCAGCGAGCTCGAGGTCCATCGCGAGGCGCGAGCGCGGCTGCTGCCGGAGCTCGAGGCCGAGATCAGCGACGGCGGCGAGCGCCTGCAGCGCCTGCGCCGGGACGAGGCGAAGCTGGAACAGCTGGTACGCGAGCTGCGCGACGCGCTCGCCGATATACCGAAGACGCTGGACGAGCGCTCGCCGTTCGGGACCCTGCGAGGGCGGCTTCCATGGCCCACGGGAGGGGCCCTGCGCGCTCGGTTCGGAACCTCGCGCGGCCCGGGGGATCTCAGATGGCAGGGCGTGTGGATCGCGGCCGAGCCGGGCCGGGAGGTGCGCGCCATCTCCCACGGTCGGGTGGCGTACGCGGACTGGCTGCGCGGCTTCGGGCTGCTGACGATCATAGAGCACGGCGAGGGCTACATGAGCCTCTATGGCCACAACCAGGCTCTCTACAAGGAGCCCGGTGACTGGGTCGATAAGGGCGAGGTGATCGCGAGCGTGGGGGCCAGCGGCGGCCACTCGGAGAGCGGCTTGTACTTCGAGATACGGCACAATGGGCGCCCGGAGGATCCGATGCGGTGGTGCAGCACCTCGGCCGGCGGTCCGGCGCTTGTAACCCGCTAGCGGGGCCTTGTATGCTACTTTCCTTATAGACGTGTGCTAATCTTGGGCACACTGCCTGCCCGGAGGTTTCGATGAAAGCCACGACCCGTAGCGTCTCGTTCGTACTGCTGGGGCTCGTATTGGGTCTGTTCCTGGCATTCGGCCAGGGCGTTCTTGCAGACCGGAACGAGACTACTGAGAGCCTGCCCCTCGAGGAGCTTCGAACGTTTACCGAGATCTTCGCCAAGATCAAGCGGGATTACGTCGAGCCCATCGAAGACAAGGTGCTTCTCGAGAACGCCATTCGCGGCATGCTCTCGGGCCTGGACCCGCACTCGGCCTATCTCGTCCCCGAGGACTACAAGGACCTGCAAGCCGGCACCAGCGGCGAGTTCGGCGGGCTCGGGATCGAGGTGGGCATGGAAGACGGGTTCGTGAAGGTCATCGCTCCCATCGACGACACGCCCGCGAAGCGCGCAGGCATACAGGCCGGCGACCTCATCGTACGGCTGAACGACACGCCGGTGAAAGGGATGAGTCTGGGTGAGGCCGTGAAGATCATGCGCGGCAAGCCCGGCACCCGGATCACGCTGACCGTGCTCCGCGAGGGCGAACAGAAGCCGCTCAAGATCACCATCACCCGAGACGTCATCAAGGTGGCGAGCGTCAAGAGCCGCACCCTGGATCCCGGCTACGGCTACATCCGCATCACACAGTTCCAGTCGCGGACCGGCGAGGATCTGGAGGAGGCGGTGGAGGCGCTCAAGCGCGAGAACGGAGGACAGCTCCGGGGCGCGGTGCTCGACCTCCGCAACAACCCCGGCGGGGTACTGAGCGCAGCAGTAGCCGTCTCCGACGCCTTCCTTACCAAGGGGATCATCGTCTACACGGAAGGCCGCCTGGACGACGCCAAGCTCAAGTTCAACGCCAAGCCCAAGGACATTCTGGGCGGTGCGCCCCTGGTGGTGCTCGTCAACGGCGGCTCCGCATCCGCCTCGGAGATCGTCGCCGGCGCGCTCCAGGACCACAAGCGCGGCATCGTCATGGGCGCCAAGACGTTCGGCAAGGGTTCGGTGCAGACCATCCTGCCCATGGAGAACGGATCCGCGCTCAAGCTCACGACGGCGCGCTACTTCACGCCGCAGGGGACGTCCATCCAGGCGAAGGGCATCACGCCCGACATCCTGCTGGACAACGTCAAGGTGGCCAGCGTCGAGTCGGGCGACGGCGAGCGCGTCACGGAGGCCGACCTCGCGCGGCACCTCACCAACGGCCAGGAAGGGTCGGACGAAGCCGGGACGGGAGACGGCCAGCAGGGACAGCAATCCCTCGCGCAGGACGATTTCGCGCTCTACGAGGCCCTCAACCTGCTGAAGGGGCTGACCATCCTGCAGGAGGCCCGCTCGTCGTAGAAGCGCGCTCCGCCCCGACAGCCGGTTCCCCGGGGGCGCGGGTTCGCTCGCGGGTGCCGGTCTTGGTCCTGGCAGCCGCCCTGCTGGCGGCGTCGAGCCTGCCCGGACCTGCCCTCGCGAGGCCGGGGCCCGCGCTGATCAGCATCATCATCGACGATCTGGGCAACGACCACGGGAGGGGGCTGCGCGCTCTGGGCCTGCCTCAGCCTCTGACCTACTCGATACTGCCGCATACCCCTCACGCGGCGAGGCTCGCACACCTCGCGCACACCCTGGGCAAGGAGGTCCTCCTGCACCTGCCGATGGCGTCCGAGGACGGCCGCGCTCTCGGGCCCGGCGGCCTCACGCCGGCCATGACCGAGGCGGAGCTGGTGCGCACCGTGGACGCGGGCCTGTCGGCGGTACCGTACGCGAGCGGCATCAGCAATCACATGGGCAGCCTGCTCACCCGCCGCCAGCAGAGCATGCACCGGCTGATGCGCGCGATCAGCGATCGGCACCGGCTTTTCTTCGTGGACAGCCGCACCACCGCGCTCAGCGTCGCGTACCAGACGGCCCGCGCACACCGGATTCCCGCCATTCAACGCGATGTGTTCCTGGATCACGAACGCGACAGCGTATCCATCCTCGAGCAGCTGCACCGCCTCACCGATCTCGCGCGGCGCAACGGCACGGCGCTCGGTATCGCCCACCCCTACCCGGAAACCCTGGAGGTGCTGCGAGCGGCGCTGCCCGCCCTGCCGGCGCGGGGCATCGAGCTCGTGCCCGTGTCGCGGCTGATGCAGCAGCGGGCGATGGGGAACATGCGGAGCGCGGCCCGCAGATAGACGCCTGAAGGGGACCGAGCCCAGACGGGTTCGAGAGGCCCCGGGGCGCGTCCCGCGCAGTCGCAAGCCACCCGCGCGGCGGGGCCGGAAACATGGCCTCTGCGCGATGTCTCGCAATCGAGCCTAGCCCCGCTTGCTGTGGAGATCGCCGGGTCGAATCGGGGGCTTGCGACGGAGCGGG
>CAZPFD010000056.1:0-17294 GCA_964585725.1 uncultured Ectothiorhodospiraceae bacterium
GATACCCCAGCGTCTCGCCGATCTGCGATATCTTGTAAGAAGTATCCGCCGAGTCTCCCCCGCCGTTGTAGAAGAAGTACCCGATGTCGTGGGCCTTGAAGACGTCGATCAGGCGGGCGTACTCCGCTTCGCTCTCCTCGAGAGACTTGAGCGTGTAGCGGCACGAGCCGAACGCACCTCCGGGCGTTCGGCGCAGCGCCGCAATCGCGGCATCGGATTCCCGGCTCGTGTCGATGAGATCTTCGGTGAGCACGCCGATGATGCCGTCGCGCGCCGCGTACACGTTGCCGATGCGGTCGGGGTGCCTGCGGGCCGTCTCGATCACCCCCGCGGCCGTGGCGTTGATGACCGCCGTGACGCCGCCCGACTGGGCGTAGCAAGCGTTCTTCGCCATGATGTTCGCTCCGTCTCGCGTGTTGCCCGGTGTGCAGCCTGTTCCCCCCTGCGAACAGTATAACGGGGTTGCAGGAAGGTCTTCGACCGCCGGATCGCCCGCGCCAGCCGCGCCAGTGAGCCCTACCGGAACCGCGAGCCCGGCTGCCCGGCAGCAGGGAGGGCTGCGCCACGGTACCGCCGGTGAGGGAGGCCCTGTATCATAAATGCGCCGCTTGCGCTCATGGCGAGCGGCATCCGATTCCGAAGGGCCCCGTTTTTCCGCCATGCGAAGCAGGACCGCCCGCATCGAAATGCCGCGACGTGGCGCCCGCGCCAGATTGCGCGCCGCGGCCGGAGCACTCTCGCTCGCGTGCGTCGTCGCGGGTCTCGGGCTTGCGCGCGTCGGCGACGCACAGATCAATCTGCCCGACATAGGGGATCCTTCCGAATCCATCATCTCGTCGGCGACCGAGCAGGCGATCGGCGACGCATTCATGCGCGAGCTGCGCGCCCACGTCGAGCTGGTGGAGGATCCCGAGATTACGCAGTACGTCAACTCCCTCGGCTACGAGCTCGCCTCGTACAGTGCGGGTCCCAAGCCGGACTTCACGTTCTTCGTCGTAGACGACGGTGCCATCAACGCGTTCGCAGCGCCCGGGGGCTACATCGGCCTCAACAGCGGCCTGATCACCGCAACCGAAACCGAGGGCGAGCTGGCCTCCGTGGTCGCCCACGAAATCGCGCACGTGACCCAACGTCATATCGCCCGCGGCATGGAGCAGCAAGAGAAGCTGACCCTGCCGGCGCTGGCGGGGCTGGCCGCGGCCATCCTGATCGGAATGCAGAATCCCGAGGCGGGGCAGGCGGCGGCCGCGGCGGTCAGCGCCGGGCAGGTGCAGCTCATGCTGGACTTCTCCAGGACGCAGGAGCAGGAGGCCGACAGGATAGGCATGCAGATGCTCGCCGGGGCGGGGTTCGATCCGCGTGCGATGCCGGCTTTCTTCGAGAGGCTCGAGCGCGCATCGCGCTACTACCGCCGCCCGCCGGAGTTCCTGTCGACTCACCCGGTCACCGCTTCACGCATCGCGGATACGCGCAATCGCGCCGAGAGCTATGAGTACCGCCAGCGCCCGGATCGGGTCGAGTTTCACTTGGCGCGCGCCAAGCTGGAGGTGCGGAGCATGGATGCGGAAGAGGCCGTGCGCCGCTTCGAGGAGCGTCTGGCGAGGGGCCAGCACACCAACCGCGAGGCGACGCAGTACGGTCTGGCCCTCGCCTCGCTCGCGGCGAACCAGCCCGCGCGCGCACGCGAGCTCGCGCAGTCGCTGAACGCCTCGGATCCCGACCGCGTCCCCTACATCGAGCTGCTCGCGCGTACGGAGGTGGCTGCCGGGCGCATGCGGGAGGCGCTGGATATCTACGCGGATGCCCTGGAGCTGTACCCGGGGGACGAGACGCTCACCCGAGGCTACGTTCAAACCCTGCTCCAGGCCGGCGAAGCGAAGCGGGCGCTGCGCGTCATCGACGGCTACGCCCGCCACCAGCCCCTCGATGCGGCCATGTACCTGCTCTCGGCACAGGCCTACCAGCAGACGGGCAACCGCCGCGGCGCGCATGCAGCCCAGGCGGAGCACTACTACCTCACGGGCCGGCTCGACGGCGCCGTACAGCAGCTCAAGATGGCCATGCAGGCGCCCGGCAACGGCGATGATTTCTACGAGTCATCGCGTATCGAGGCGCGTTTGAGCGAGCTCGAACAGGAGAGAGCTCGCAGGAAATGAAGGCCGAGCGCACGCGCGAGAGCCAAGGAGGTGACATCGAACGTGAATGACGTCGCGGGGGCGCGTCTGAGCGGGACGGAGGCAACCGACGGCGCCTGGGTAGCAAGGCACAGCGCCACGTCACTCGCGCGCCTCATGCCCCGCCTCGAGGCGCGGTTCGCGGAGCGGGTGGAGGACGCCGAATGGCAGGCCTACAAGGAGCGCGTATACCGCCATTTCCCCCGTCTGTTCAAGCTGCTGCATCAGCTCTACGGCCATTACTACGACTTCTTCTATCATCTGGAAGACATCCTGGTGATGGTCACCGAGATGTGGCTCGATCGCCCGGACGAGCTCAAGGCGCTGGACGCCGTTCGCCAGTCGGATCCCTACTGGTTTCAATCACACCGCATGGTCGGGGCGATGTGTTATGTGGATCTCTTCGCCGGCAACATCGTGGGCCTGCGCGAGAAGATCCCGTACCTGACGGAGCTCGGTGTGACGTATCTGCATCTCATGCCGCTGTTCAAGGTCCCGCAGGGCGACAACGATGGGGGCTATGCGGTCAGCAGCTACCGCGAGGTCGACGCCGGGCTCGGTACCATGAAAGAGCTCGCCGAGCTCGCCTCGGAGCTGCGCCATCACGGCATCAGTTTGTGCCTCGATTTCGTGTTCAACCACACCGCCGACGATCATGAATGGGCGCAGCGGGCCCTGGCCGGCGAAACCGATTACCAGGAGCATTACCGGATGTTTCCGGATCGGTCGCTTCCGGAGGCGTACGAGAAGTCCATCATGGCCGTATTCCCCGAGGACCATCCGGGGTGCTTCACTTACCGCACCGAGATTCGGCGCTGGGTTTGGACCACGTTTCACACGTATCAGTGGGATCTGAACTACGAGAACCCGGTGGTCTTTCGCCACATGGCGGAGGAGATGCTGTTTCTGGCCAACCAGGGTGTGGAGGTACTGCGCCTCGACGCAGTGGCCTTCCTCTGGAAGCGCTTGGGGACGGGGTGCCAGAATCTGCCCGAGGCGCACAGGATCATTCAGGGCTTCAATGCGCTCACTCAGATCGCGGCGCCTGCGACGGTGTTCAAGTCCGA
The DNA here is from genome assembly GCA_964585725.1 of uncultured Ectothiorhodospiraceae bacterium. Taxonomy (GTDB): domain Bacteria; phylum Pseudomonadota; class Gammaproteobacteria; order HK1; family HK1; genus CAZPFD01. Next base: position 3,242 of record CAZPFD010000056.1, read on the forward strand.
GGCCATCGTGCACCCCGACGAGGTGAAGAAATACATCGGTGAGGAGGAGTGCCCCCTTTCCTACAATCCCCAACTCATGGCCTTGCTGTGGGACGCTCTGGCCACGCGCAAGGTCGATCTTCTGCGTCACGCCATGGTCAAGCGCATCACCATCCCGCACGGCTGCGCGTGGGTCAACTACATCCGCTGCCATGACGATATCGGCTGGGCTTTCTCCGACGACGACGTCCAGGAGCTGTACATCAACCCCAAGGACCACCGCCGGTTCCTGACCAGCTTCTACGTGGGCCGTTTTCCCGGGACATTCTCGCGCGGACTTCCTTTCAGCGAGGACCCGACCACCGGCGACGCCCGTGTCTCGGGGACGGCCGCGTCGCTTTGCGGGCTCGAGAAGGGCTTCTCCGAGAACGATGAGAGCGAGGTCGATCTGGCGGTGCGCCGTATTCTGATGCTACACGGCGTCATCTTCACCATCGGCGGCATTCCGCTGCTGTACCTGGGCGACGAGCTCGGGATGCTGAACGACTACAGCTACGAAAACGATCCGGAAAAGGCGGGCGACAGCCGGTGGATACACCGCCCGCACTTCGACTGGCACAAGGCGCAGCGCAGGCACGATGCCGACTCGGTGGAGGGACGCATCTATCACGGTCTGCTCAGGTTGTTGCAGATCCGCCAGCAGAACCAGGTCTTCGCCGGGAGCGAGACGGAGATCGTCGACCCGGGCAATATTCACGTGCTGGCCTACTTCAAGCAGCACCAGGGTCGAAGCGTCATGTGCCTCGCCAACTTCAGTGATCGCCTTCAGAGTCTGGCAGCCGCCCGGCTGCGCGTGCTCGGACTGCGCAAGACGTTCACGGACATCGTGGCGGGCCGAACCATCACCGCGACCCGTGAGCTCGTCCTGGAGCCATACCAGTTCATGGTGTTGCTGGGCGCGAGATGAGGCTTCCACGAGCCCTTGGTCGCGGGAGCCGAAGAGCGCCGCCGGCCGTCCTGTGAGCGGCGGGCTGCCCGCGCCTAACAGGAGGCCGATGCTCCACCGCCGGGGGTTGCAACATGACCACGAGTAAAGGTATCTCGGGACGGCCGGTGATTTTCGGCGAGGTGCTGTTCGATCGCTTCCCCGACGGCGCCGATATCCTGGGCGGAGCGCCGTTCAACGTCGCCTGGCATCTGCAGGGGTTCGGCGTTGCGCCGCTGTTCATCAGCCGCATCGGCGATGACCGGCCGGGGCAGCGCGTGCGCAAGGCCATGGGCGACTGGGGCATGGACACCACCGGCGTACAGGTCGACGCGCAATACCCGACGGGGGCGGTGCAGGTCAGTCTCAAGGACGGGCAACCGAGCTTCGACATCCTGCCGGAGCAGGCCTACGATCGCATCGATGCAGATCTCGGTGAGCGCGCCGCGAGCGGGATAAGGACCGCCCTCATCTACCACGGCACCCTCATCATGCGCAGCCGGTCGTCGCGTGAGGCCTTGGACCGGCTGTACTCCGGCACGGGCGCACCCGTATTCGTAGACGTCAATCTGCGCGACCCCTGGTGGCGCGAATACGACCTGCCGGACGTGCTGAAAAGGGCGCGCTGGATCAAGGTCAACGAAGACGAGCTGGTGCGGATCGCGAGCCGTCTGGGCCAGAGCGTCGCAACCCTCGAAGAGCTCGCACGCCGGTTCCAGCACCAATTCGACATCGATCTGCTTCTGGTCACGCGGGGCGCCGACGGCGCCGTGGCGTTCGAGAAGCCCGGCGGAGTTGAGAAGGTCAGGCCGCAGGGCGGCGTGAACATCGTCGATACGGTGGGGGCCGGGGACGCGTTCGCCTCGGTGCTGCTGCTCGGGCTGATCCGCGGATGGCCTCTCGCGTCGACCATGCTTCGCGCGCAGAGCTTTGCCAGCCGCATCTGCACCCAGCGGGGCGCGACCGCCGCCGACCGAGGTCTGTATCAAGACGTCATGCGCGCCTGGGAGTAGAGACGCCGTTCTCTAACACGAAGAACACGAAGATCCCACGAAGGTCACAAAGATAAACAATCGTCGCGTTCCTTTGTGCCCATCGCGCCAATCGTGCACTTCGTGTTAGGAAGCGGCGCTGATAGAAGCTATTCCGGCTTCAGGATGACGCCCCCGAGAGGCGGCAGGCTGAGCGAGACGGAGTAGGGCTGTCCCATCCACGCGACCGGCTCCGCCTCCACGGCGCCGAGATTGCCGACGTTGGTGCCGCCGTAGATCTCCGCGTCCGAGTTGAGCACCTCCCGGTAGTGACCGGCGGAAGGCACGCCGATGCGGTAATCGCGCCTCGGGACAGGTGTGAAGTTCAGCACCACCGCAAGTATCTGCGAGCCGTCGCTACGCAGGTAGCTGATGACGGACTGCGCCGTGTCGTGACAATCGATCCAGTCGAATCCCTCATGTACGTCGAAGTCATACCGGTGAAGAGGCGGGTTGTCGCGATAGATGTGATTCAAATCACGGATGAGGTTCTGAACACCCTGGTGCGAGGCACCCTCGAGCAGCCACCAGTCTAGCCCCTGATCAAAGTTCCACTCCCGGCGCTGCGCGAACTCGCCGCCCATGAAGAGCAGCTTCTTTCCGGGATAAGTGAACATGTACGTGTAGAGCGCCCGCAGGTTGGCGAACCGCCTCCAATCATCGCCCGGCATCCTCTCCAGCAGCGAGCGCTTGCCGTGGACGACTTCGTCGTGGGAGAGGGGAAGCACGAAGTTCTCGGTGCCCGCGTACAGCAATCCGAACGTCAGCCGGTCGTGATGGTACTGCCGGTGGATGGGATCCTGACTCATATACTCGAGCGTGTCGTGCATCCAGCCCATGTTCCACTTCATCGAGAAGCCCAGTCCGCCGAGATAGGTCGGGCGCGTCACCTGCGGCCACGCCGTCGACTCCTCTGCGATCACCATCGTTCCGGGATGCTGTTCGTGCGTGACGCGGTTCATGTCCTGCAGGAACTCGATGGCCTCCAGATTCTCCCGCCCGCCGTATATGTTCGGGAGCCACTCGTTAGGCCCCCGCGAGTAATCGAGATAAAGCATCGATGCTACGGCATCGACGCGCAGACCGTCGAGATGAAACTCCTCCAGCCAGTAGATGGCGCTCGAGAGCAGGAAGTTTTTCACTTCGCTGCGCCCGTAGTTGAAGATCAATGTGCCCCACTCGCGGTGCTCCCCGCGGCGGACGTCCTCGTGCTCGTACAGAGCGCTGCCGTCGTAGCGTGCGAGCCCGTGCGCGTCCTTGGGGAAGTGTCCGGGCACCCAGTCGAGGATCACCCCGATGCCGCGGCGGTGGAGCTGGTCGACGAAGTACCGAAAGTCGTCCGGCGTCCCGAAACGGCTGGTCGGTGCATAGAAGCCGAGGCATTGATATCCCCATGACGCGTCCAGGGGATGCTCGGTCACCGGCAGCAGCTCGATGTGCGTAAACCCCAGCCGGCTGACGTAATCAGTGAGGCGATCGGCGATCTCGCGATAGCCGAGAAAGCCGCCGTGCTCGTCGCGCTGCCAGGAGCCGAGGTGAACTTCGTACGTGGACATCGGAGCGTGCAGCCAGTCGCTGCGCCTGCGTGCTTCCATCCACGCCTCGTCCCCCCATCGGTAACTGCTCTCGGCCTCCACCAGGCAGGCCGTGGAGGGCCGTTTCTCGAAGCGCTGTGCGTACGGGTCGACCTTCAGTACGACCGCGCCGGTGTCACGGTTACGCAGCTCGAACTTGTACAGCTGCCCGGGTCTGATGTCCGGCACGAATAGCTCCCACACGCCGCTGCCGCCGCGGATCTGCATGGGGTGCCGGCGCCCGTCCCAATCGTTGAACTCGCCCACCACGCTTACGCGCTCCGCGCTGGGCGCCCAGGTCGCGAACATCACGCCCTCGATACCGTCCACGACGCGCGGATGCGCGCCCAGAAAGCGGTAGGCGTGCCAGTGCCGTCCCTGGGAGAAGAGGTGCAGGTCGAAGTCCGAAACTTGCGGCGGAAACACGTAAGCGTCGTGCCTCACGTGCTCGCCCGCGTCATCGTGCCATCGCAGGCGATAGCGATCGGGAACGGTACCCCGCCTGCCCCGCCATTCGAACAGATCGGTGTTCGGTATGCGCTCCAAGCGCACGCCCGCTTCCGGAATGTCGACAGCTTGTGCGCCGGGGAGGAAGGCACGCACGACCTCCTCGCCGGATTCGTCCGAATGCTTACCAAGCACCGCGAACGGGTCGTGGTGCCGCGCCTGCACGATCCGTTCGATGTCCGCATTGTCGGTCGCAATGCTCATGGCCGCTCGCCTGATGGACAGGAAAAAGACATGTTATCATGCATCAAAATGTAACGAATTGATCGATGGTTGCAAACCTGCACGTCCTCATGCTGGCGGCGGAGAACGATGCGCTGCCCGGCGGCAAGGTGGGCGGTATCGGCGACGTGGTGCGCGATGCGCCACCCGCGCTGGCGGCCCGCGGCTGCGAGGTCACGGTGCTCACGCCCGCCTACGGAGCCTTCGCGAGCTTGTCCGGCGCGCGTGCGCTCGGCTCGGCGACGGTCTCTTTCAGGGGGAGTCGGGAACAGCTCAGCTTCCACGAGGTTCCCGGCCGGCGCGCGCACGCGGGGGTGCGGCACATCGTCGTCGATCATCCGCTTTTCGCCGCCTGCGGCGCCGGCCGCATCTACTGTCACGATCCGCCGGCCACACCCTTCGCGACCGATGCCAGCAAGTTCGCTCTGTTCTGCCGGGCGGCGGCCGAAGCGCTCGTGCGCGGCGTCCTTGCACGACCGACGGTGGCGCACCTGCACGACTGGCATGCGGCTCTGCTGCTCGTGCTTCGGCGCTTTCACCCCGCATATGCGAGCCTGCGCGATCTGCACACGGTTTTCACCATTCACAATCTGGCCCTGCAAGGCATTCGCCCCTTCGCGGGTCATCCGTCGTCGCTCGAATACTGGTATCCGGATCTCGTCTACGATCGCAGCGCGATCGCGGATCCGCGCTGGCCGAACTGCGTGAACCCCATGGCGGTCGGCGTCCGCCTCGCGGACGCCGTACACACCGTCTCCCCGACGTATGCGCGTGAGATCCTCGAGCCCAGCGCGGTGAGCGCGCGCGGTTACTACGGGGGTGAGGGGCTGGAGGTGGACCTGCGCCAGGCGCACGCGTCGCAGCGCCTGTTCGGGATCCTGAACGGCTGCGAGTATCCGGACGAGCCGCCGTGCCCGCCGCCGGCGTGGCCCGAGCTGGTGCGGCTCGTGCAGGGGCAGCTCCTGCACTGGGCCGGCGCCGAGAGCGCGCTCCCGGGTGCGCATTTCGTCGCCGACAAGCGTCTCTCCCGGTGGGCGGACAGAGCCCCCGCCGTGGTGTTGACGAGCGTCGGGCGGGTCACCGAGCAGAAAGTGCGCCTGCTGCGCGAGCCGGACGCCAGCGGGCGCCCGGCGCTGGAGGGGGTGCTGGAGGCCCTGGGGGACGAGGGTGTTTACGTGTTTCTCGGCACCGGAGACGCCCTCTACGAGCAATTCTTCTCGCAGGCAAGCGCCCGCTTTGACAACTTCGTCTTTCTGCGCGGCTACTCCGACGCGGTCTCCCGGGCGCTCTACGCCGCGGGCGATCTCTTCATCATGCCGAGCTCGTTCGAGCCGTGCGGCATCAGCCAGATGCTGGCCATGCGCGCCGGGCAGCCGTGTCTGGTGCACGACGTGGGGGGGCTCAGCGACACGGTGCGCCACGGCGTGAACGGATTTGCGTTCGACGGCGAACGACTGGTGGACCAGGCGGACGCTCTGGTCGCGACGGCGCGCGCGGCGCTCGAGCTGCGGCGCACGGATGCGCCGCGCTGGGATGCGATCAGGAAGGCGGCGGCGAGCGCGCGCTTCTCCTGGGACGAGACCGTCGAGGCCTACATTCAGAAGCTCTACCGGCCGCCGCCGCGCCTGCACGCGGCCTCCGCCACCGGCAGGGCGCCGAGCAAGCGAACCACGAAGAGCGCGAAGTTCACGGGTAAGAGTCGTCGCAGAACCTGAGGGAGAAAAGCAAGGGGCTCGCCGTCCCGGCAGGGAATGGCTGAGCTTTATGGGTAATCGGGAATCAGAATGTCCCCTTTTCGCGTCAGGTGACGACGTCGGGGGCGCGGCGACCGGTCAGCTCGTGGATCTGCGCGATCCGGCCCGCGATGGCGATGAGCTCGCCAAGGGCGATCTGCGGATCCTCCTCGTGACACGCGGGATCGGGCTCGTGCCGCTCGATGTACACGCGCAAAGTCGCCCCTTCGGTGCCCGTGCCCGACAGGCGGTACACGATGCGTGATCCGTCGCTGAAGCCGATGCGCACGCCCTGCTTGTGCGCTTCGCTCCCGTCCACCGGATCCGTGTAGCTGAAGTCGTCCGAGAACGCCACCTCGTAGTCGTTGAAACGTTGCCCGCGCAGCTCGCCCGTCAGGCCGCGCAGCGCGTCGATCAGCTCCTGGGCGGGTTGCGCCTCGAGCCCCTCGTAGTCGTGGCGGGTGTAGAAATCGCGTCCGTAACGCGCCCAATGTGCGCGCACGATATCACCCACGGACTCCCCGCGCACGGCGAGCAGGTTCAGCCAGAAGAGCACGGCCCACAGCCCGTCCTTCTCGCGCACGTGATCGGAGCCCGTGCCGAAGCTTTCCTCGCCGCAGAGCGTGATGCGCCCGGCGTCCAGCAGATTACCGAAGAACTTCCACCCGGTCGGCGTCTCGAAACAGGGGATGTCCAGCGCCGCCGCCACCCGGTCCACCGCCCGGCTGGTGGGCATCGAGCGCGCCACCCCGGCGAGCTCGCGCGCATATCCGGGCGCAGCATCTGCGTTGGCGGTCAGCACCGCCAGACTGTCGCTCGGAGTCACGAAGAAGCGGCGGCCGATGATCATGTTCCGGTCGCCGTCTCCGTCGGAGGCGGCGCCGAAGTCCGGCGCATCGGGGCCGAACAACGTCCCCACCAGCTCGTGTGCGTGCACCAGATTGGGGTCGGGGTGGGCGCCGCCGAAATCGGGCAGCGGCTCGCCGCGCATGACCGTCCCCGCCGGCGCCCCGAGACGCTCCTCCAGAATGGCGCGTGCGTACGGCCCGGTGACGGCGTTCATGGCGTCGAAGTGCATGCGGAAGCGGCCGCCCGCGAGCAGCTCGTGCATGCGTTCGAAGTCGAAGAGCGTCTCCATGAGCCGCGCGTAATCCGCTATCGGGTCGATCACCTCCACCACCATGTCGCCCAGGCGCCCCTCGCCCATGCGATCCAGGTCCACGTCCGGGGCATCGAGGATTCGATAGCGCTCGATGCGCTGGGTGCGCTGGTAGATGGCGTCCGTGATCCGTTCCGGAGCCGGTCCACCGTTGCCCGCGTTGTACTTGATGCCGAAATCGGCGTCCGGCCCTCCCGGGTTGTGGCTCGCCGAGAGGACGATACCGCCGAGCGCCCGGTTCTTGCGGATGACGCAGGACGCCGCCGGCGTGGAGAGGATGCCGCCTCGACCCACCTGCACGCGGCCGAGACCGTTCGCTGCGGCTATCTTCAGAATGATCTGGAGAGCCTCGCGGTTGAAGTAACGGCCGTCCCCCCCGACGACCAGCGTCCTTCCCTCGCGCTCCTCCAGCGCGTCCAGAATGCACTGGGTGAAGTTCTCGAGATAGTGCTCCTGCTGGAACGTGCGCACGCGTTTGCGCAGGCCGGACGTGCCCGGTTTCTGCCCATCGATAGGGCGGGTGTCGACGGTTCTGATGCTCATATGCCGCTCGCACGCCTCTCCATCGGTCCCGCGTGCACGGGCTGGCCCAGCATCTCCGCGGTGACCAGCACGATCCCCTTCGGCGTCACCCGGAAACGCTTGCCGTCCTCTTCCGGATCCTCGCCGATCACCATGCCCTCCGGAATCCGTGCGCCGCGGTCGATGACGGCGTTCTTGATGCGGCACCGGCGCCCGACCCGGACCTCGGGCAACAGGACGGAATCCTCGACGTACGCGTACGAGTGTACGCGCACGTTCGAGAACAGCAGGGATCGGTTCAAGCGCCCTCCGGATATGATGCAGCCTCCGGACACCATGGAGTCAGTGGCCATCCCGCGCCGGTCCTCGTCGTTGAAAACGAACTTGGCCGGCGGCAGCTGCAGCTGGTAGGTCAGTATGGGCCACTGATCGTCGTAGAGATTGAGCTCGGGCGACACCGACACGAGCTCCATGTTGGCCTGCCAGAATGCATCGATGGTGCCCACGTCCCGCCAGTACGCCTTCTCTCCGGTGACCGGGTCGCGGAACGCGTAGGCGAAGACCTTTTTTTTCTCTATGAGCGAAGGGATGATGTCCCTGCCGAAGTCGTGGGTCGATTCGGCTTGTACGGCGTCCTCCTCCAGCACCTCGGAGAGAAACCTGGTGTTGAATACGTAGATCCCCATGGAGGCCAACGCCTGAGTCTCACTTCTCGGCATCGGCTGCGGCTCCGCCGGTTTTTCGTCGAAACGTGCCACGCGGCCGTTCTCGTGCACGGTCATCACGCCGAAGCCGCGTGCCTCTTCCAACGGCACCTCGATGCAGCCCACGGTCATGTCCGCTTTCTTCTCCATGTGGTAGGCGAGCATGGGCCCGTAGTCCATCTTGTAGATGTGATCCCCCGCCAGCATGAGCACGAAGCGGGGCCGGTAGTTGCGGATGATGTCCAGATTCTGATACACGGCATCGGCCGTGCCCGCGTACCAGCTGTCCGAAGTTCGCTGGGAGGCGGGCAGGATCTCGACGAACTCGCCGAGATCGCGGTGAAAGGAACCCCAGCCATGCACCAGATGCCTGATCAGGGAGTGCGCCTTGTACTGCGTCAACACGCCGATGCGGCGAATGTTGGAGTTCACGCAGTTGGAGAGCGGAAAATCGATGATGCGGAACTTGCCGCCGAAATAGACAGCCGGCTTCGCGCGCCACTGGGTGAGCTCGTGCAGGCGTGAGCCGCGGCCCCCGGCCAGAATCAGGGCGATCGTCTCGCGGGTGAGGCGACTGATGAAGCGAGGATTCTTGCCGTGTTTCATGGCTCCTCCTCCTTACACGCATTGGCGTGCTGCAAGTTCGTCCCGGTCGGGTCCTCTACTCCTCCCGCAACGATTCGGGTCTTGGCAGCACATTGACGTCCTCCCGATACTCGAGCGTCTCGTAGGGCGTGCCCGCGGGCGGCGGCTCGTCGCTGACGTGCCATTCACCCTGGGCGTCGCGCCACTTGTAGAGATGGGTCGCAGCGGGCCGGCGCTCGAGAGGAGTGCCTCCGAACATCGGATCGAACACATCGGTCTCAAAGTAAAGATACGCGCCGGCGGCGACGACCAGCACGAGCAGGGCAACGAGGATCTTCATCGGGCCAGAGCAAATCTGATCTTCTCGATCCTATCAGGTCACGGCGACGCCGCAGACAAGGGTACGGCATGGTTCCCCCTCCCGCGGCTGCGCCGCCGATTGAACTTATAATACTGGGGTATCGACAATGCGTCGATGCCGCTGCCGGAAGTCCCACGGAGGCAGCGCATGAGCTTCCGCGCGCGGGCGGCAGGTCCGACCGTGCAGACGTGCGCATCCGTTTGATCCGGCGGCCGTTGCTGGAGCACGGGGCCGAACATGGCGGTACACGTCACGACTGCGCTGGCGCGCAGCATTCTGACGCGCGCGTCCGGTTACCTCGACGGGGTGGTCAGTCACTCCCTGCAACCGTATCGCGGCTGCACCTTCGGCAACGCCCTTTGCGGGGTGGGCTGCTACGTGCGGCACAATGCGTTTCTGACCCGAGGGAAAGCTTGGGGCAGTTTTCTGGAAGCGCGCATCAACGCCGCCGAGCTCTACACCGCGCAGCAGGACAAGGAGCGCGCGTGGGCGCACCGCAAGAAGCTGCCGTTCAGCATCTTCATGTCGAGCTCCACGGATCCATTCGTGCCGCACGAGCGACGCTTCCGCGTAACCGAGCGCGTTCTCGAAGCGATGCTCCGCGATCCACCGGACGCGCTCATCCTCCAGACCCACACCCATCTGGTCGTGCGTTATCTGCCGCTCTACCGTATGTTGCGCGCACGCACGGCGCTGCGAGTGCATATCTCCATCGAGAGCGATCGGGATCGTCTGCCGGGCTTACCGCCGCCCGCGAGCCCGGTGCGCCGGCGCCTGGAGGCCGCCCAGCGCCTCAAGGAGGGTGGCATCACGGTGTTCGTCACCGTCTCGCCGTTGCTGCCCGTCGCCGAGCCGGAACGATTCTTCGCCGAGATCGCGGCCAGCGCCGATGCAGTGGTTCTGGATCACTACATCGGCGGTGACGGGACCCGGGACGGGGCACGGACCCTGCGCACCCGCCTGCCGGCGGCGATGGCGCAGGTGAGTCCCGAGTCGACCTCGCTCGCGTACCGCGACCGGATGGCGGCCATCGCCCGGAAGCACCTGCCCGGGCGCGTGGGCGTCGGTGTGGAGGGATTCGCCGGTCGCTTCCTGACCATTCCCTGAGGGATCCCGAACGCGCCACGAATCTGCCGGACTGCGGCGGCACTGCGCTTCGAGGGCACAGCGGGGCCAGACACTGCTTCTCCTCCACGTGCCTCTGCCTCTCGTGCGCCGGCCGGAAATGCGGGCCGGCGCCCGAATGCGATACACTTGTTCGGTACACGCATGGAGAGCACGGGCATGCGTGCCGCCGGACGGCAACGTTCACTCTGGTGTACAGGAGCGGATGCCGGGCCCGGATGACCCGCGACACGGCCCCGTGGAAGGGCCCCCTGCACGCGCCGCGGATGCGCAACTCCGAGAACCGGCGCGCCTGGAGCGTCGAGCATGATCATGCGATTCCTGCGCAATCTGACATCCGGTCAACCCGCCGAGGAGGCTGCGAAGGTGGCGCGATCGGAGGAGTACGAAGGTTTCACCATCGAGGCGGCGCCGCAGCGTGATCCCGCCGGCTGGCGGATCCGAGGGATCATCTCCAAGGAAGTCGACGGTGAGCACAAGTCGCGTACCTTCATCCGTGCGGATACCTATGCGGATCGGGATACCGCCGTGGACATGACCATGACCAAGGGCCGGCGCATCGTCGACGAGCAAGGCGAGTCGTTCTTCGCGCGCGGGCGCTAGGAGCGTGTAGGGCATTGAACGCTCTCCCACTCCCTCGCTACGGCCGTCAATGCCCTACACGCTCCTAGCGCGGGCGCAACGGCTGCGGCTCAAGGAAACGCGGGCCCTTCCGATAGCAGTCTAGCGGCTCGGGCTTCGCGACGGCGCCCGCGGCGGGGGCCGGCCGGACAAGGGGGTGCCGGCACCGCGGAACCCGGGAAGTCCAAAGCGCCCGACGCCCCTGCTCGCGCTTCATTGGGTTCGTGAGACATCTCAGATTCGGACAGGAGTCGGCCATGCCGTCCCGTACGCGTTTCATTACGACACTGCTTCTATCGGCTTTGCTGACGGCCTCGTGCACGACCATCGACCCCTTCACGCGCGAGGAGAAGACGTCCAACACGACCAAGGGGGCCGCCGTCGGAGCGGCCGTGGGCGCCGCAGGCGGCGCCATCGCGGGAGGCGATCTCAAGAGCGCGGCCATCGGCGCCGGCATCGGAGCCCTGGCGGGCGGCGCCGTGGGCGCGTACATGGATCGGCAAGAAGCCGAGCTCAGGCGCCAGCTCGAGGGGAGCGGGGTCAGCGTGACCCGAGTCGGCGACAACATCGTCCTGAACATGCCGGGGAACATCACCTTCGCCACCAACAGCTCGACCCTCAATCCGGCCTTTCACGAAGTGCTGGACTCGGTGGCGCTGGTGCTGGACGAGTACGAGAAGACGGTGATCGAAGCCGCTGGCCACACCGACAGCACCGGTGACGCCAGCTACAATCAGGCGCTTTCGGAGCAGCGTGCCCAGGCCGTTTCCCGGTACCTCGTGAGCAAAGGCGTTCAGCCGGTTCGGATCGCCGCCTACGGCCACGGCGAATCGCGGCCCATTGCATCCAATGCGACCCCGGAAGGCAGGCAGGAGAACCGCCGCGTGGAGCTGACGCTGCTTCCTGTCACCCGCTGACCGGATAGACCCGCCGTCGTCGCCGCGCGCGCGGCGCTCCGCCACTCGCCCTTCGCGCCGGCTCATGCTGGCGTGCACTGCCCCGCGCCTTCCTGGCCCGCCGGTTCGCGGCCACGGGCTAAAGGTTGCCCCTTCGCGGCCGAACGACCAGCCGTAGCGAGCGCGACCGTGCATCCATTCGTTCCCGAGCCGATGGTGCGCGGAGCTCAGGCCCGCGTCAGCCCGAGAGGGGCGTCAGCCAGGGAGAGTTCTCCGAGATGAACAACGATGCCGCCAAGGCCACCGCCGCTGGCTCATCGAAGAGCAAGGGCAAGCAAGGGATGCAGGTCGACGACATCCCCAAGACGGTGCCCATCGACACGGTGGCGCTGCAAGAGAGACAGAGGGCCCGCCAACAGGAGGCCCGACGGAAACGGCCATGGATCGGCATCGTCCTGATCGTCCTGGCGCTGGCGCTCATCTACTTCCTGTTCGGGTGAGACGCTGAGACTGCCTTGGCCTGCGGGCCCCGTGTCTGCAGGCATGTCCGCACCCTTTGCGCTGGTGTGACATGGCGGACCAGGTGCTCGAGGGGATGCTCGATGTTCCTCAGCCGGCCGCCGATCACGCAACCTGACGGAGCTTTGATGCCATGCGAAGACTGATACCCATCGCGCTGACAGCCCTCGTCACCGCCTCGCCATGCTTTGCCGACGAAACCTTCTCCCTCAAGGTCGGATATGCGACGCTCGATCCGGACGGGAAATTCGCCGGCGAGAACGGCGGTGTCTCCACCGAGATCGACTTCGACGACGACCTGGATTTCGACAGCAGCGACGGCGTCATCGCCGAAGGCGCCGTACAGCTCGGGCCGTTCCGCCTGTCGGCCGGATATCTGCCTCTCGACTTCTCGGGTGAGGGAACCCTCAGCGAGGACATCACCTTCGAAGGGGAGACCTTCACGGCGGGCACCGATGTCACGAGCGACGTCGAGATGAACATCTACGATCTGGGCTTCGCGTTCCACCTGCTCAACGTCGACGACGGCCCCGTGCGCCTCCAGCTCGGTCCCGAGCTGGCGGTCAAGATCGCCGATATCGACATGTCCGTGAGGGAAACCACGGGCGCCTTGAGCGAACGCATCGACGTCACTGTCCCGGTGCCGACCATCGGAGCCCGGGGCCGGGTAGCCTTCGGCGACTACTTCGGCGTTGTCGGCCGCGCCGGCTACCTGGAAGTGAGGGGCAACAGCTTTCTCGACGCCGATGTGCAGGTCGAATTCTCCCCGGTCCCCCTCGTGGGTGTCTTCGCCGGTTACCGGTACATGAATATAGACGTGGACGAGTCGGGGGTCGTGTTGGACAGTACCTTCGCCGGACCGTATGCGGGCGTCATGGTGCGTTTTTGAGCGACGGCGGCGCTCGTCGTGGCCCCTTCTGCCCAATCCATCCGCCAGCTCCAGATACGGCCAACTTTCCGTTCCTAGTCCTGTCCTTCGTGTTGCGATCAAGCGGTTAAATTATGCGCGCTCATCGCTGACTTCGAGCGGTGGTGGGGGTACAATACGCGACGGACGGAATCGTACTTTTGCCTGAAAGGGGCCGAGGGCGGTGTTGCCACCGCCCTCGGCAAACAGGGAACGGGTTTTTGAGGAGCGCTGGTTGGACGGACGGAATGTCCCGTTCCCGTCACATGTGTCGGCCGATGGTGTCATCTCTTGCGGGAAAACTTCTCGTGGGAAGACGGGGCCGGGACACTGTATCGGGCGCTACGACTTCTCTTCTCGCACCTCGCATTCTCCTCTCCGAGTTCTCCGAAAAAGCTGCATCGCGTCCGTTGCACTTCGCATTTCCGACACCGCAACGTGGCGGGAATTTCATCGAGCCTTGAAGCCCTACGGTGCGTATCAGGCCTATTCGGCCGTCTGCGCGCGCAGGTGGCGGCGCAGTGCCTCGGACGGAACGCCGTCGACGTTCAGGCCGTGGCGTTCCTGATACGCCTTGATCGCCGTTTGGGTGCCGGGCGTAAGCGAGCCGTTCACGGGTCCTT
>CAZPFD010000057.1:0-17175 GCA_964585725.1 uncultured Ectothiorhodospiraceae bacterium
GGGACCGGTGATCCTGCATGTCCGGCCCGGCGCCGCAGCGGACCCCGACGTCTAGTCCCGGCTTCGAACCCGACGCCGGCGTGCGCGCGCGGCCGGGCCGGCTCTCGACGCGATGAGGCGACCACGGCATTCACATACCGCCCGCATCCTGCCCGTGCTCTTGATCGGCGCGCTGGCGGGAGCGCCCGTGGGCGCGCCTCCTGCCCAGGATCTGTGGTATCAGGAGCAGGACCTCACGTTCCGGGGCACCACCCACACGGTGACGGTCCCGCGGGGCTACACGCTCGAGATCCTGACCCGCGGGCTCGAGGAGCCGCGCATCCTCTCCTTCGCGGAGAGCGGCGATCTGTTCATCGGTTCGCGCTCGGGTCGGGTATACCGCCTGGAGCCTCCCTACCGCCGCCCGACCATCGTGGTCGAGCTTCCCGACTATCCGCACAGCGTGGCGGTTCGCGATGAGGAGATCCTGGTGGCGCAGACCGACGGCCTCTACCGCGCGCCCTACACGCCGGGAGAGCGCACCGTCCCCGAGGCCGCGTTCGACCTGTTCGCGCCCCTGCCGGGCGGGCGCGGCCACAACAGCCGCACCGTGCACATCGGTCCCGACGGCGGCGTGTACCTGAGCCTGGGCATCAGCGGCAACTGCAGCGATCAGTTCCTGGGCGCCGGCTATCCGTTCGACGAGCGGCGGGGCGGCATCCTGGTGCTGCGGGAGGAAGGCGGCGGTGAGCCGCGCTGGGAGACTTACGCCTCGGGGCTGCGCAACCCGGTGGGCTTCGCCTGGCATCCCGAGACCGGGGTGCTGTACGCGAGCAACAACGGGCCCGATCACCTGGGCTACGACCAGCCGCCCGAGTACTTCAGCCGCATCGAGCCGGGATCGTTTCACGGCATGCCCTGGTTTCAGTTCGACGGCGAGGGCGTCATCCGCGACCCGTGCATCAAGAGCGAGCCGCCGCGCCCGCGCGAGGACGTGGTGCTCCCGGTGGCCACGTTCCCGCCGCGCAGCGCCCCCATGGGGGTGACCTTCGTGCCGGAAGGGGCCATGGATCCGACGCTGGCGGGCGACGCCATCGTCGCGCTGCACGGCTCGTGGGCGACGCAGCCCTTCGGGAGCTATTTCGGCGACGCGGGCACGCGCCGCCCGCCCCGGCTGGTCGTGGTGCGATTCGAGGGCGGGGAGGCGCGCGGCGTGGATGATCTGGTGAGTGGTTTCCAGCTCGAGGACGGGGAGCGCTGGGCCCGGCCCGTGGGCGTCGCCATCGGCCCCGACGGTGCGCTCTACTTCACCAGCGACGCCGGCATGCACGCGCTGTTTCGCCTGCGCCGCAGCGAGTGACGCCGTTTCACTGCACCGCAGAGGTCGTCTTACCACAGAGCACACAGAGGAACACACAGAGGCCACAGAGAACAAAAGGCAACTTCCCTTCCACCCCTATACAAAGCAGGGGGCCGCTTCTGCAATTTCCCGTTATCTATTTTTCTCTGTGTTCTCCGTGCTTACCTCTGTGTCCTCTGTGGTGAGATCTTTCAATCGGCGAGCCACTGATCCAGAAACCGCTCCACCCAGCGATCGAGCGCGTCGTCGTGGCGTTCGTGCCCGGCGCGCTGGGCCTCGGGGGACTGCGCGCCCGGCAATGCCAGGCGATCGGCGGCCTCCGCCATCCACTCGTTCATCATGCTGCGGGTGACCTCGGGGTGGAACTGGAGCCCGTAGGCGTTGTGATCGTAGCGGTAGGCCTGGTGGGGAAAGTGCGCGCCTTCGGCGAGGAGCACGCTCTCCCCCGGCAGATCGAAGCCTTCCTGATGCCAGTGGTAGACGTGCATGGGCGCTTCGAAGACGCCGCCGCCGGCGCTCGTGGGGTGGATCTCGAAGTAGCCGATCTCGGCCCGGCCCTCGGGATGGGGGGCCACCCGCGCCCCCAGCGTGCGCGCGAGAAGCTGGGCGCCGAGGCAGATCCCCAGGAACGGCGTACCCGCTTCCACCACCTGCGGAATCCATTCGAGCTCGGATCGGATCCCGGGCAGATGGTCGTCGTTGGCGCTCATCGGGCCGCCCAGGACCACGACCCCGGCGTAGCCGGCGCCCTTCGGCGGCAGCGGCTCGCCTTCGAGGGGGCGGCGCACCTCGATGGTGTAGCCGCGCTCGCGCAGCTTCTCGCCCAGCCGTCCGGGCGTCCCGGTCCCGGTCTGTGCGATGATGAGAATCTTGGCGCCGTTCACATGCATGGTTGAAATGTAACACCGCTCGCAGGTGCTGCGGGAGCCCCCGCAGACGCGGGCCGGGGCCCGCAGCCCTCCGATTGTTCCCGGCCCCGGCGCGTTCCCATCCGTGTCCTCGGGTAGAATGGCCCGGCTTCGGTCCGAGGGGAGGCGTGCCTGATGGGGACCCGCGTGGCATTCAAGGGTCGCGTGATCGTGCTGGGCTACGGCACCATCGGCCAGTGCATCCTGCCCATGCTGCTCGAGACGCTGGACGTCGCGCCCGCGCGCTACGTCGTCATCGAGGCCGACGACCACGGGGAGCGCTTTGCGCCGTATCGGCAGGCGGGCATGGCGTATCACCTGTGGCCCCTCACGCCGGACAACCTTGCGGAGCGCATGCAGAGCGTGGCCCGAGCCGGCGACCTCGTGCTCAACCTCACCATGGGTGTCGACTCCATCGCCCTGGCCGACTGGTGTCACCGGAACGGCGCGCTCTACGTCGACACCTCCATCGAGCCCTGGGAGGACGTGGCGTGGGACTTCGAGCTCCCGCCCGACAAGCGCACCGAGTACACGTATCATCAGAACGCGCGCCGCCAGGCCGCGCAGCGATGGTCGCCTACGGGCCCCACCGCCGTGTTCACCCATGGCGCGAACCCGGGCCTGGTCAGTCACTTCGTCAAAGCCGCGCTGCTGGACATCTGCGCGGCGCTCGGGCATGAGCGCGATGCGCCGGCGACGCGCGAGGACTGGGCGCGCCTCGCGTCGGATCTGGGCGTACGCGTCATCCACATCAGCGAGCGTGACACGCAGCGCTCCGCCGATCCCCGCGCGGTGGGCGAGTTCGTCAACACCTGGAGCATCCCCGGCTTCGTGGAGGAAGCTTCGATGCCGGCGGAGTTCGGGTGGGGCACGCACGAGAAGGCGCTCCCGCCGGCGGGGCACCGCCACGCGGAAGGGCCCGGCAACGCCATCTACGTGCTGAAGCCGGCGGGCAGCGTCCTGCTGCGCTCGTGGGTACCCCTGGGCGGTCAGATCGCCGGTCTCGCCCTTCCGCACAGCGAGTCCATCACCGTCAGCGACTACCTCACGGTGCGCGATACGGACAGAGCCCTCTATCGCCCCACCGTGGCCTTCGTCTATCTCGCCTGCGACAACGCCATGGTCAGTCTGCACGAGACGCTCATGCGGGACTGGGACATACCGAGCCGCCAGCGCGTGATGAACGAGGACATCGTCGACGGACGGGACGAGCTCGGCGTGCTCCTGCTCGGGCACGCGTTGAACGGATGGTGGTACGGCTCACAGCTCGACGTCCACGAGGCGCGGCGCCTGGTGCCGGGCAACAACCCCACCGCCGTCCAGGTGGCGGCCGGAGCCTTGGCCGCCGCCGCCTGGGCGGTGGCGAACCCCGGGCGCGGCTACTGTGAGCCCGAGGATCTCCCGCACCACGAGATCCTGAGTCTGGCGCGCCCCTACCTGGGCCCCATGGTGAGCGAGGCGACGGACTGGAACCCGGTGCGCGGGCTCCGCAACCTGCTGCACGCGCCGCGGATCGACCGCGACGATCCCTGGCAATTCGCGAACTTCCTGGTCCCCTGAGCCGGGATCCGGCGCCGGGAGGCAAGCATGAGAATCGAAGGCAAGTGCCACTGTGGAAACATCCGCTACGTGCTGGATTGGCCGGGTGATGGCACCGATATCCAGGCCAGGGCCTGCGGGTGCACGTTCTGCACCAAGCACGGCGGCAGCTGGACCTCTCACCCCGACTCGGAGCTGGCTGCGGAGGTTCGTGACGCGTCCCTCGTTTCGAAGTACAGGTTCGGGACGGGCACCGCCGATTTCTACGTGTGTGCGCGCTGCGGCGCGGTCCCTTTCGTGACCAGCGCGATCGACGATCGCCTGTACGCTGTCGTCAACGTGAACACATTGCAGGGCATCGATGCGTCCTCGTTGAAGCGGAGGGCGGCCGACTTCGAGGGCGAAGACAGCCCGAAGCGCCTCGAGCGCCGAAAGCGCAACTGGATTCGCACCGTGCGCATCTCGGGCGCCTGAGCGCCGGACGGACACGGCGCCGAGCTCTGCGCGTCCCCGCTTTGCAGGCCTGCGAGAAGTCGCGCCGGGCGTGGGCGGGATGTGAGCCGCTGGACGTAGCCCTCCGCGTGCAGTCGCTGCGCGAGGGCGCGGCCGATGCCGCGGTTGGCGCCGGATATCAGGATGACCCGGCCTTCGGGGGAAAGGGACGAATGCGCCATGATGCCTCTCCTTCGGTGATGGTCCTCACCCGGCGCGGCGGCCCTGGCCGCGCCGGTGGCCCGGGCGGGTATACTGGAACCCGGTTAGCCACGATCTCAGCGCCGAAAAACGCGGAGCCTCGGAACCCTGAGCAAGGGGCTCCGCGGCCCGGCAGAGCATGGCTGAGTCTCATGGGTAATCAGGTGCTGGAATTCCACACGCCGATCCCCGGAGACCTTGAGACATGACCGATACCTTCGCCGTCGCCTGCATTCAGAGCTGCGCCGGGGCCGACGTGGAGGCCAACGTCGCGGAGACCGCCAAGCTGGTGCGCGCGGCGCGGCGCAAGGGCGCACACTTCGTGTGCCTGCCCGAGTTCTTCAGCTGCCTGCACCTGAGCGAGAGCGGGATGGAGGTCGGCGCCGCGCCGGAGGCGCATCACCCGGTGCTGCCGCGCTTTCGCGGTCTCGCCAAGGAGCTGGGCGCGTGGATCCTGCTGGGGTCGCTCGCGGTGCGCACCGACGGCGGCAAGCAGCGCAACCGCTCCATTCTGCTCGATGCGTCGGGTCGGGTGGTGGCGCGCTACGACAAGCTGCATCTGTTCGACGTGGACCTGGCCGGGGGCGAGCGCTACCGGGAATCGGACGCCTTCGAGCCCGGCGGCGAGGCGGTGCTCGCCGCCACGCCCTGGGGCCCGCTGGGGCTTTCCGTGTGCTACGACCTGCGCTTCGCCTATCTGTACCGGGCCCTCGCCCAGGCCGGCGCCAGGTTCCTCACCGTGCCCGCAGCATTCACCAAGACCACGGGCAAGGCGCACTGGCACGTGCTGGTGCGCAGCCGGGCCATCGAGACGGGCTCCTACGTGTTCGCACCCAGCCAGTACGGCCGCCACGGCACGGGCGAGACCTACGGCCATTCGCTGGTGGTCGACCCCTGGGGCCGGGTGCTCGCCGACGGGGGCGAGGGGCCCGGGTTCGTGATGGCCGAGGTGGACCCTGCCAAGGTGGACGAGGCGCGCCGCATGATCCCGGCGCTCGTACACGATCGACCCTTCAGCGGCCCCGAGATCGCGGGCTCGGAGCCCACCCTGGACGCGGGTGCCCGCTGACGCCGGGAGTGGACTCACTCCGCCGGCATCGGGCGTCCTTCGAAGTAGGCGCGGGCGCCGGGGTGCAGCGGCACGGTGAGATGCGGGTCCGCGCCCTCGGGCCCCCGGGTCCCCGCCTCCGGCTTCCCGGCGGCGAGCGTGCGCGCCACCAGGTACGCATGTCGTGCCGGGAAGTCGTCCCGGCACACGAGCACGTGATCCCCCGAGACGAACAGCGCGCGCAGGGCCACGGGCCCTTGCGCGGCGAACGGCGCGTGACCCTGGAGCAGGGCGAACGCCTCGCTGCGGCGTAGCAGGGCCACGTCGAGCTGCTCGGTGTCGATGAGGCTCGCGATGCGCGCCGCGTCGGGTGCGCGCGCCACGCGCGCCCGGCTCGCTGGAAGCTCGGCGGCGAGAACCGCCGCCATGTGCACGCCCAGGGGATGCGAGGGCGGATCCGCGCGGTTGGTGGCGATGACGAGGTGGCGCCTGCGATACACCACCCATTGCCGGTAAGGGGAGTGGCCCGTGGCGAACACCAGTGCCGCGGCGCCCAGCCCCGCCTTCAGGAGCTTGCGCCGCGTGGTGAGGGCCGGCCCCCGCCCGCGCTTCTCACCGGCCCACACCGGCGTCCCCGTCACTTTTCGACCCGATTAACCACGAAGCCGAGCCTTGTCGGGACCGACTCGCGCGCCGAGAGACGCGCAGCCCCGGAACCCTGAGCAAGGGCTCGCCGCCCCCCGCGAGAGCATGGCTGCGTTTCATGGTCAATCAGGCTCCACGAAGATATCGAGCGGCAGTATGGCCGACACGGTGTAGTTGGGCACGTCGACGAGCTGCCCGATGCGCAGATCGACGGCGACGCTCGAGACCACGTACGCCTGCTCGGGGGTCAAGCCCTTCTCCTGCACCATGTAGTCGATGATCTCGAGGAGCGCGTTGCGGGCGGCGAGCGTGAGATCCTCCGACATGTTCGTGAGCGGCCCGATCCGCTCTCCGTCCAGGTAGGAGGTGTAGACGGGCACCTCTCCGCTGTCCTTGAGCGGAAACCCGGTGGTGGCGTAGAACTGCGTCGGCTCGAGCCCCTTGAGCTGGTCGCCGCCCTCGTAGTGGGGCACCTTCACCTGCCGCCCGAGCCCCTTGCGCACGTCCACGCGCACGGTGACCCGCGCGCCCATCTCGATGGCCGTCCCCGAAACCTCGCCGTCGCCCTGCGCGTAGTGCACGTCGCCGACGAACAGTCCGCAGCCGTCCACGAAGCAGGGCAGGAGCAGCGTGGTCCCCACCTGCATCTGCTTCACGTCCATGTTGCCCCCGTTCTCGCGCGGGGGAATGGTGCGCAGGCAGCGGTCGTTGTCGCTGCCCCGGGGGCCGCAGATCGCGGCCGGCAGCGCGCCCGTGGGCTGGGGGGTGAGCACGACGCCGCCGGCCTCGGCGAGCTGGGCCTCGCGCGCCAGGATGGTGTCCACTTCCGGATGCCCGGGCAGCACCCCCACCGACCCCATGAACCCGTTGAACGGTATGCGCACGCCGGGGATCTCGCGCGAGGTCGCATGCAGCCGCGTCAGCCGCCAGTTGGCGATGAAGGGCTCGGTGTAGCGGTCGCGGAGAAAGCCGAAGCCCGGGACGATCACCGTGTAGCCGTACTCGTCGGGCGCGATGTCCACGAGCGTCACGGCGAGCACGTCTCCGCGCCCGGCGCCTTCGACGTACACCGGCCCGGTCATGGGGTGCACCAGGTTGAGGTCCACCGCCAGTACGTCCTGGGGGATGGATTCGAAGCGCAGGTCGCTGTCGAGGGCGTCGCGCGTCTCGAAGACGACGATGTCGCCGGCCCGCGCGCGGGCCACGGGCTGGATGTCGGGGTGATAGCGGTTGAAGCAGTGCGGGTCGTCGATGCAGTGAGCGCCCGCCTTGGCGACGACGACCGGCGGGGGCCCCTTGACGTCGGAAGTGTCGGCGCGCGCGAGCGCGAAGCACGAGCAGAGCAGCACGAATCCGAGGGATGCGGTGCGTCGGACGGACATTCTCTCACCCTCCTCCGGTCGCGCCCGGGACGGCGCGCCAAAGTCTTTGTTTTCCATTGTGGTTCGGACAGCATCCGTGCCCGTGGCGTGGGCCGCAGGAACGGCGCGGGTGCTTTCGGCTGCCGCCGCGGTTCTTTCACCGCCGGCCGCTGGCGGGCAGTGCTTAGCCTAAACGAGCTGCGGCGTTTTCACAACGCCGCTGCGGACGCCGCGAGGGTGGTGGTATCGTTGCGGATGCCAGTCAGAGCAGGGGGAGTCGACCATGCCGCACTATCACGCCATCCGGCGGTGGAGAGACGAGAGTGCGCGCGTGCGCGTTCTGGACCGATTGCTGGCGTTGCGAGAGCAGCTGCACGCCGAGGTGACGCGCCACAGCTCCGAGGGCTCGCTTCTTCTCGCCACCTGGAACATCCGCGACTTCGACGTGAACAAGTTCGGCCACGGCAGGCGTCTGCCCGAATCCCTGCACTACATCGCGGAGATCATTTCGGCGTTCGACCTGGTCGCGATCCAGGAAGTGAACCGCGACCTGAGCGGGCTGCAAAAGGTCATGGCGCTGCTCGGTGGCGCGTGGGCCTACATCGTGACCGACACGACGGAGGGGCGGGGCGGCAACGAGGAGCGCATGGCCTTCGTCTACGACCGGCGCAAGGTGCTGTTTCGCAATCTGGCCGGCGAGGTCGTTCTGCCGCGCCCGCACAAGGTCGTGGTGCCGAGCAGCGGCGCCGACGTCGGGGCGGACAGCGACGAGCTCCAGTTCGCCCGCACGCCCTTCGTCGTGGCGTTCCAGGCCGGCTGGTTCAAGTTCAATCTGTGCACGGTTCATATCTACTACGGCGCCGACTATGGTGATCGGTTGGAGCGGCGCGTCTCCGAGATCAGGGAGCTTGCGGAGTTCTTCTCGCGGCGGCAGAGCAAGGAGAAGGAGGACTACGTACTGCTCGGTGACTTCAACATCGTGAGCCCGGAGCACGAGACCATGCACTCGCTCGAGAGCGAAGGTTTCCTGATCCCCGAGTATCTCAAGAAGGAGAAGACCAACCTCAAAGGCGACAAGCACTACGATCAGATCGCGCTCAAGGTGCGCGAGAAGCGGCTGGAGGTGGGCGCCTCCGGCGTGTTCCAGTTCGACGAGTCGGTGTTTCGCGAGGACGATTTCGCCGCCTACTTCGATCACATGCCCGCGGGCAAGCGCGACCGTCACTATCGCGGCTCAAAGCGCGGGCAGCCGCGTACGGAGCCCGAGCAGCGCGAGTACTATGGCGACGAGTGGCGCACCTGGCAGATCTCCGATCACCTTCCCATGTGGGTCGAGCTGAAGGTGGACTTCACCCGCGACTACCTCCAGAGCCTGATGCCGGGGCGCACGCCCTTGACCGACTGACGGCAGCCCCCTGTAAAGTTTTTCGGTCCTCCGTCGCTGTTGGCACCGGATGATGTGTGCGAGGTTTGCCGCCGGAATCGCTTCCGAGGTTCCGGTGAACAATCTATGAACAGCCTCGCGTCAAGAATCTGAGACGGACCCAACACGAGAGGGAGGCTCCCCGCCCGTGCACGCGGATGTGTCCTATCAAAATGCGCTGAGCGTGCTGCTCGATGCGCTTCAACCCCCTGCCGAGCTGGCGCCCCAAGCCGGCTCCATACGCGCGCGGCTCGCGGAGAGGGCGCCGGCGGCGCCGCCGCAGCGCGCGGTCGACGATCTGGCGGATCTCATCGTGCAGGTCCGCTGCCACGCTGAGGAGGAACGCCAGTCCTGGGACGCGCTGCTCGAGCGCTTCGCCGAGCGGCTCGAATCGCTGCACGAGCAGGTCAAAGGCACGGTGCAGCGCTTCAGCGCCGCCCACGAGATGGAGCGCAGCATCGAGAGCACGCTGGAGCGGCACGTGGATGAGATGCGCTGGCGGCTCACCGCGGCCGGCAGCGCCGAGCAGATGCGCTCCATCGTCCGCGATCAGATGGCGATGATGCGCAATCGCATGGATGACCGTAAGAGCAAGGAGACGCTGCACTACGCGCTGTTCCAGCGCCAGCTCAACGTGCTGGCGGAGGCGATCCAGGCCATGACCGAGGATCTGGGCCAGCTCCGCACCCGGATCGCCGAGGAGCAGGTGCAGGCTCTGCGGGATCCGCTCACCGGCATCGCCAACCGCCTCGCCTACGAGCAGCGCATGCAGCAGGAATACGCGCGCTGGAAGCGCTATGGCTCGCCGCTGGCGCTCTTGCTGCTGGAGGTCGACGACGTCCAGGGGCTCGCCGAGGGCTACGGACCGCGTGCCGCGGAGAAGGCGCTTCAGCTCATCGCGGGCATCCTGCGAGGGAATCTGCGCGAGGCGGATTTCATCGCGCGCCACGCCCATGCGACTTTCGCCGTCTTGATGCCCGAAACCCGTCTCCAGGACACGCCGGCGGCAGCCGAGCGCCTGCGGGGGCTCATCGCCCGCAGGGCGTTTCACTACCGGGGCGACCCGGTGGCGATCAACCTCTCCGTAGGCGCCGCCGAGCTGGAGCCGGGCGATTCGACTCCGCGTCAGATCTTGGAGCGCGCGCGACAGGCCCTCGCCTAGCCCGCATTTCTCACCAATGCTCCGGGGCTGCGCCCCTTCGGGGACGAGCCCCGTGGCCGCGCTTCCACGCGAAGCCGTTCACCCACCCGACACCGCCCTCCCGGCGCCCGCGCGCACGGGGGAGCGCTCGGCGGCGTTCGGCGCTACCATGTGGCCGAGGTTCCCTCGGGCAGAGCGGCCATCCACACATGGACAAGACGATAGTCATCACCGGCGGCGGGCGCGGCATCGGCGCCGCCACCGCGCGGCTCGCGGCCAGGCGCGGCTACGCGGTGTGCGTGAACTACCTGAAGAGTCGGGACGCGGCCGCCGCCCTCGTCGAGGAGATCGAAGCGAACGGAGGCCGCGCCATGGCGGTCGCCGCCGAC
Source organism: uncultured Ectothiorhodospiraceae bacterium (assembly GCA_964585725.1). Taxonomy (GTDB): domain Bacteria; phylum Pseudomonadota; class Gammaproteobacteria; order HK1; family HK1; genus CAZPFD01. The sequence goes on from CAZPFD010000057.1 coordinate 10,487, forward strand.
GTGGCGGCGGAGTCGGATGTGGCGCATCTGTTTCGAGCGGTGGACAGGGAATTCGGCGCGCTCCATGCGCTGGTCAACAACGCGGGCGTTCTGGAGACGCAGATGCGCGTGGACGAGATGGACGCCGCCCGCCTCAGCAGGGTATTTGCGACGAACGTCATCGGTTGCTTCCTGTGCGCGAAGGAAGCGGTGCGGCGCATGTCGACCCGGTACGGAGGCGGCGGCGGCGCCATCGTCAACGTATCATCATCAGCGTCGCGCCTGGGGGCGGCGGGGGAATACGTGGACTATGCCGCGTCCAAAGGGGCCGTCGACTCGCTGACCGTCGGCCTCGCGCGCGAGGTGGCCGGGGAGGGGATTCGCGTGAACGCGGTGCGCCCCGGCGTCATCTACACGGACATCCACGCGAGCGGCGGGGAGCCCGCACGCGTCGATCGGGTTGCGAAGAGCCTGCCCATGCAGCGCGGCGGGCAGCCCGAGGAGGTGGCAAGCGCGATCATGTGGCTGCTCTCCGATGAAGCGTCCTATACCACGGGGGCGTTCATCGACGTAACGGGCGGACGGTGAACGGCTCGAGATATGGTCACCGGGCGGTGCCGATGCTGCGCGGGCTGTCGTGCGCTGCGCTCGCCGGCGTGCTGCTCCTCGCCTGCGCAACCACGCCGCCGCGAAACACGGCCAATCTGTGCGCCATCTTCGACGAGCACCCCGAGTGGTACGACCATGCCAAGGCGTCCGAGGAGAAATGGGGCACGCCGGCGCCTGTTCTGATGGCGTTCGTGCGCCACGAGTCGGCGTTTCGCCAGCACGCGCGCCCGCCGCGCCCCTGGTTCCTCGGCGTCATCCCGCTGCCGCGCGCCTCCTCCGCGTACGGGTACGGCCAGATCCAGGACCCGGCGTGGTCCGACTACACCGACGCCAACGGCGGCTGGTTCAAGAGCCGCAGCGACATGGAGGACGTGCTGGACTTCATCGGCTGGTACAACGATGCGAGCGCGCGCCGGCTCGGGCTCTCCAAATGGGAAGCGAAGCACCTGTACCTCGCCTACCACGAGGGGCACACTGGGTATCGGCGCGGCGGCTGGCGCGCGAAGCCCACGCTGGTGCGCTTCGCGGAGCAGGTCGAGCGCCAGGCGCACGTTTACGGCGCCCAGCTGCGGCGCTGCGAGGACCGGTTCAAGTGCCGCCACTGGTACCAATTCTGGCCGTTCTGCCGTAGCTGAACGTACATATATAAGGTCTGCGGCCGGACCGGAGGAGGCGTTTTCCGGGATGAATCCGAAGACGGCAGCGTGTGCGCTCGCGTGGCTGCTTTGCGGGGCTCTGCCGTCGGCGGCAGGCGCGGACAGCATGCGCTGCGGCACGCACCTGGTGCTAGCCGGCGACACCAAGCTCGAGGTCCTGCGTCACTGCGGCGAGCCCGACCTGCGCGAGGTCGTCTCCGGCGCCGACGAGCCGAAGGTGGAGCAGTGGTACTACGAGCGGGGCTCGCGCCAGTTTCCGCGCGTGCTCACGTTCCGCGGATTCGAGCTGGTGCGCCTCGAGATCATCACCAAGCCCTGACCGGACGGCGCACGGGGCCCACCGGCGAGTGAGTGTCCGGTGAGCAGGTTCCCTGCTCTCATCCTCCACTGAACGCGCATCGTCCACCGGTCCGCGACGGGAACGGAGTTCCCAGCGCGCGCAGCGCGCGCCCTTCGCCCGCCGCCGGAGGGCATCGCCTTTCCCCGGTAAACCCGCCCGCGGGCGCTCGCGCCCGGCGTTAAGTTTTTTCCGTCCTTAGCCGCTAAGGGACGCAGGTCGCGACCGTCGTGACAACGGGCAACTCGACGCCGCGTCAGGGCGGCGCGCACCGGCTTCGAACAAACGGCCATAGAGGTTGCAAACGTGAAGCACGGCTTGGCGGCGGCTCTGGTCCTGTTTCTCGGTTGTACGTCCTGCTCCGCGCTCTATGTCTACGAAACGTCCGACGCCAAACGCGAACAGGGGTCGTCGGTGCACACGCCGGACGGCTTCGAAGGCTCCCGGCGGACGTACGTGCAGGGCATCGAGCTGCGCTACGACCCCGCGCGCGAGGTCTACGTGATCCACGGAAGGCCGGGTCATTACTTTCACAAGGGCAGCTTCTATCGGCGGGTGGGCGGACAGTGGGAGACGAGCGAGAGCCTCGCCGGCGGGTGGCGCCCGGCATCGCGACGCGAGCTGCCGCCGGGGCTGCGAAGCTGATGTGGGCGCAGACGGCGTGCCGGAGCTCGATCGGACACGGACCGGTTGTCGTCCGTGCGGGGTCTTTCATGACGGGCCGCGGACAGGGATTGGGCCGCGCGCCGGCGTCACCGGCATGAGCCGGCAGGCGCAAGACGGGGGTATCAATGTCATTCCATGACGTTTTCATGATCGCGCCGGACCCGGTCGTCTCCGGGCTGATCTGGTTCGTCCTGCTGACCGTGGGGCTGTACCTCGCGCGCACGCCGATGCACCAGGCCATCAAGTCGTCGACGCGCGTGCTGCACAACGCCTTTCGCATCACGGCGAGCTCGGTGCTGCACGCCGAGCGCAAGCTCGACCAGCGCAACCGCGAAGTTCTGCTCAGCGCCGGGCGCGAGGCCGCCGAGCGCATCATCGAGCGCGAGATCGAGCGCATGGACGCAACCATACGCCGCGATCTGGCGGAGTATCCTTCCTTGCATCGCAAGATCAGCGAGGCGCTCGCAAAGATCGAAGAGGACTACAAGCAGAGCAGCGAGATCCCCCCGTCGCCCCTCGCCTGGACGCAGGCGGTGGAAGCGGTCGCCAAGATCCCCTCCAAGGCCGACCCGATGGTGGTGGAGATCCTCGAGGACATCCACAAGTCACTGGTCAAGGCGCACGACAAGGCGCTGGTCGAGTACCGCAAGGCCAGCGCCAACCGTCACAATCTGCTGAAGAACATCGTCCCCTACTGGCGCGGCATCCAGAAGCGTCTCGACGAAGTCGACAAGCACGTCAACAGCCTTCTCGAACGCTCGCAGATCATCGGCCGCCATATCGACGACTACAAGGAGATCCTGGGGAAGACGGATCGGGCCATTCGGATACTGTCCTCGTCGGCGCTCAACCAGTTCTTCATCTCCGCCTTCGTGCTGGCGGTTGCGGTGGGCGGCGCCATGATCAACTTCAGCCTCATCGCCCGACCCATGGCGGAGATGGTCGGCGGCCAGAACCTGGTGGCCGGCTACGCGATGGCCGACGTGGCCGCTCTCGTGATCATCCTGGTGGAGATCTCCATGGGGTTGTTCCTCATGGAGTCCTTGCGCATCACGCGCCTGTTTCCCGTTATCGCGGCCCTCAAAGACGTCGTGCGTTACCGCATGGTGTGGATTACGTTCAGCATTCTGTTCATCCTGGCCAGCGTGGAGGCCGGTCTCGCTTTCATGCGCGAGATGCTGCTCGAGGATGAGCTGGCCACGAGCGCGCTGCTCAGGGGCGACCAGGTGGCGGCAACCATCAGCGACTTCACCTGGATCACCACTGCGGCGCAGATGTGCATGGGCTTCATCCTGCCCTTCGCGCTGGTCTTCGTCGCGATACCGCTCGAGTCCTTCGTACACTCCACCCGCACCGTGCTCGGAATGCTGGGCGTCATCTTCCTGCGCGCGCTGGCGTATCTGCTGAGACTCATGGGCAACGTGGCGCGGCACGTAGGCAGCGTTCTGCGCGACGTCTACGACCTGGTTATATTCGTCCCGCTGTGGATCGAGCGTATGACCAAGGCCAACGGCAGGAAGAAGAAAAAGGGCGGAGCGATCGATCTCATGGCGGATGACGAATCCGGCGAAATAGCTGCACGATAGAGAGTCTCTGTGATGAAACCACTGACCGCACTTGCGACCTCACTCGTTCTCGCCGGCGTGCTCGTCGGCTGCGGGGGCGAGGCGAAACCCAACACGCGGGGCGTGTATCTGCTGATGGACACCTCGGGGACATACGCCCAGGAGCTCGAGAAGGCGCAGCAGCTCATCAACGTCATTCTGGTTAGACTCGAGCCCGGCGACTCCTTCGCGGTGGCGCGCATCGACACGGGAAGCTTCAGCGAGAAGGACATCGTGGCCAAGATGACGTTCGACGATCGCCCGAGCGTGGCGAACAAGCAGAAGCGCCAGTTCCGCGACACCATCAATCAGTTCGTGAGCACCGTGAAGTCCGCGCAGCATACCGACATCACGGGCGGCGTGCTGCAGGCGATCGAGTACCTCAACGAGAAGGGCACCGGGAAGAAGGACATTCTCGTGTATTCGGATCTCAAGGAGGACCTGCCCAAGGGCTACGTGCGGGATATTCCGCTTCAGCTCGAGGGCTTCGACGTCACGGCGCTGAACGTGACCAAGCTGCGCAGCGACAACGTCGATCCCCGCGAGTATCTCACTCGTCTCGAGGAGTGGCAGACGCGGGTCGAGGAAGGCGGCGGCACTTGGAACGTGATCAACGACATGGATCGTCTGGAGCGCATCCTGGTCAACTGATCCGGCGGGCTTGGGCGGCCTTCGAGGCGAGCGCATGAAGGCAACCGGCATCTCGCTGTCGGTGGCGGGGGCGCTCACCCTCGCCGTTCAGCTCTTCCAGGTTCATTTTCTCGCCGGCACCGAGATCGCCCGGTACCGGGTCATGAGCGGACCCGGCGCCTGGGCGGAGCCTGGGGACGGCTTCGTGGGCACGGCGGAGCCCGAGGCGGCGCACCACGCCGGACCCTTCACCCTGGATCCCAGCATGAACCCGGTGCGCGCGGTGCTCGAGGTGCGCCGCGACGGCACCGCGGCGGCGAGCTACCGCGCGAGGTTGCTCGACGAGCGCGGGGCCACGGTGTGGACGGGGTCGGGCGTTCACCGCGTCGGGGGCGAGGGCAGCGGCCCGACGGGCTCCAGCCTCTCCGTTTCGCTCGAACCGTTCGAGGTCGAAGGCGCCGGGCGCTATGTTCTTCTCCTCCAGCCGGAGGAGGGCGGCGCCGCGACCCTGCGCTCGGGCGCGAACGTCATTCTGCGCGGCAACGTGGGACAAACCCACCCGGCGCTGGTGGCGGCGGGGCTGCTCGCGCTCGTTGCGGGCGTCGCTCTGCTGGTGTTGCCGGCCGCGCGGGGACGGCGCCGGCCCGCCGCGGAGCAGCCCGCCGCCGAATGATTCCCGGGCTCAAGTAATCGCGATATCGGACGATCCTCAAACGACGCGCGGCTTCGTCCCACGCCCGCAGGAGGCGGGCGCGGCGAGCGGATCCGGAGGGTGGTGCGCCCGCGGCGAAGACGAACGGATCGTCGCGCACGACGCGGGTCCGACACGGCATGGGTGCAAACGTTATGCATGTTGACTTCGATCTCGAGCGCCTCACCATCCCGGTCATCAACCGCATCTCGGAGCTCTTTCGCAAGCGATGGAACGAGTTTCCGGAGTTCTTCGGAGCCGTCGATGGGATCCTCGCGCAGGAGAAGGAGCGCCGTGATCAGGCGCCGGCGGACACGGCCCGCGGCGCGGTGAGCATCGAGCTGCCCTCGTTCACGGGGGTGCAGTCACGCAAGGCCATCCTGTGGTGCGTCGGTCTGCGGGATTTCTACGACGCTCAGGGTTACAGCAGCGCGGCGGGCCTGTTCCACGCGATGGCGAAAGGCTATCAACAGGCGTTCTCCGAGACATCGCCGCGGTTCTCCGGTACCCCCGGAGCGAGCGCTGCGTGAGATGTTCCGGTACGGTCCGGTACCGTGCCCAACTCGAGGAGCATGAGCATGTTCAAGAAATACGAATCCGAGCCCCCGAAGGAGCCGGTGCCCCAGTCGAAAACGGCCACGCCCCTGGTCGAGACCGAGCGCCCTTCACCCATGCCCAAGGCCCCGCGCGAGCGGGCGGTCATCGGCCCGTCCATCTCCATCCGGGGCGACGTGACGGGTGAAGAGGATCTGGTCATCGACGGCCGCGTAGAGGGCGCCGTGGAGCTCAAGAACAACAGCGTCACCGTCGGCAGAGAGGGCCGCATCAAGGCCAACATTCATGCCAAGGTGGTGGAGGTGCAGGGCCGCGTGGAGGGCGACCTGCACGGCGACGAGCAGGTCGTGATCCGGCGCTCGGCCCACGTCATCGGCGACATCACCGCGCCGCGCGTGTCCCTCGAGGACGGCTGCAAGTACCGGGGTAGAATCGACATGGAAGCGGGCTCGGCAGCCGCTCCGGGGACCGGCAAAGGGAAGGTCTCGGAGCTCAAGCCCTCCATGCCCGCGGCCGCCGCCCCGGACCCGGGTCAGACCGCACTCTCCGCGCGCGCGGACCAGAAGTTTTCGGGCACCTGAGCCCGTTCACGGAGCTCGCGGGCGGATTGCCATTCGATCCGCCCGTGCAAAAGGGGACGGATCTATTTTTCGTTGAATCGTGTCGGCCCGTACATCCGGGGACGAGAAACAGACCTCTCCCCTTTTGTCGAAGCGAGACCCCGCTGCGACCCCGGCTCCCAAGATAGCGTTTCCCACGAGAAGTTTTCCCGCAAGAGTGCCCGCGGTCATGCCGACACATGCGCGGGGGGCGGGTATCCCCTCCGTTTAGCTGTGTCCCAGCACGCCCGTTCCCCGGCCGGGGGCGGTTACATCCGCCCCCGGTCTCTTCCTTCGTCCGGGCTCCACTCACCCGCGCACACAGTCGAGTCGGCTGCGTCGCATCACCTCGGGATGCAGCCC
>CAZPFD010000058.1:0-8921 GCA_964585725.1 uncultured Ectothiorhodospiraceae bacterium
AGCTCGGCAGTCCCGGGATACTGTCCTGGGTCACCGGGAAGATGTCGTAGGGCCGGAACTGCGCGGGGCCGTGGTCAGGCACCCGCTCCATGTGCACGAGCTCGGGATGCAGGTGCAGCATGATCGAGGTCTCCATCACCCCGGCGTGCTCGAGCGGCCAGCTCGGGAAGCCGTCGGGCCACACCTTCGCCTCCGCCTCCCTGGAGGTGAACTCGTAGTAGCCGATGCGCAGCACCTTCATGTCCCGGACGCCGTCCGCGCGCAGGCGCCGGAGCGCCAGATCGATCCCCTCGGTGATGAACATGGTGTTCTCGTAGTGGCCGTCCATGACCGCGATGCGGCGCACCCCGTGGCGCGCGAGCTCCGCGAGCACGTCGCGCACGTGGTGGACGACGGTGTCGCCGTCGAGGCTGGTGGTGCCCGGGAAATGGTTGCCGCCCCCGGAGCGCGGCTGCGACTTGTAGCCGTAGCACATGGAGGGCGCGACCAGCGCCGGCACCCGGCGCGCGACCTGCTCTGAGATGGCGCGCGGGATGAGCTCGTCGCAGTTCATGGGCAGGTGCGGGCCGTGCTGCTCGAGCGCGCCCACGGGAAAGAGCACCACCGGAGACTCCTCGCGCACGCGGCGCTCGTACTCCATCCAGTCAAGCTGATCGATTCGCACGATGGATTGCATGTCCGTCACCTCCTCTGCGCGCGCCGCAAAAACCTCAGTCACCCACCGCGAAGCAGTCCTCGGGGCGCCACGAGGCGGAGAGCACCTCCCCCGTGCGCACGCGCAGCCGATCCCACTCGCGCTGCTGGAGCTGCACGCGGAAGTCCCCGAGCTCGCCCGCGTCCAGGTACACGGTCACCACCGTGCCCACGAACTGCTCGCTCACCAGCCGGCCCTCGATGCGGTTCGCCTGCGCGTCGCCCGCGAGCTCCACCCGATCCGCGCCGACCACGAGATGGATACTGTCGCCCCCGGAGAACGCGCGGTTGCCGGCGGCCTCGCTCTCGAAGGCGCCGGCCGCGGTGCGCACCCGCAGGCGCGGGCCGTCGGCGTGCTCCACGCGCCCGGGCAGGATGTTGTTGGTGCCCACGAACTCGGCCACGAAGCGGTTGCCCGGGCGGCGGTAGACCTCGCGCGGGTCGCCGATCTGCTGGATGGCGCCGTCGTTCATGATCACTACCCTGTCCGCCATGGCGAAGGCCTCGGACTGGTTGTGGGTCACGTACACGAAGGTGATCCCGAGATCGCGCTGAAGGCGCGTGAGCTCCTCCTGCATGCGCACCACCAGGTGCGCGTCGAGGGCCGAGAGCGGCTCGTCGAGAAGCAGCACGTCGGGCTCGGTCACCAGCGCCCGTGCCAGCGCCACGCGCTGGAGCTGCCCGCCCGAGAGCACCGAGATGTCGCGGTCTCCCAGCTCGCCGATGCCCAGCCGCTGCAGCCATTCGAGCGCCCGGGCCCGGCGCTCGCGGCGCGGCACCCCGGCCATCTTGAGCCCGAAGGCCACGTTCCCCGCGACGTCCAGGAACGGGAACAGCGCCAGGCTCTGCCACACCATGGGCATGCCGCGGTGCCAGGGCTTCTCCTCCGTGACGTCCCGCCCCCGGTAGTATATGCGCCCGCGCGTGGGGCGCTCGAGCCCGGCCAGCATGCGCAGGGTGGTGGTCTTGCCGCACCCCGACGGCCCCATGATGGCCACGAACGCACCGGCCTCGATGTCGAGGCTCACCTCGCGCACCGCCACCACCTCGCCGAAGCGCTTCTCCACGCCGGCGAGGGCGATGAGCGGCGCGCCTCCCGCTTCCTGCCCGCGCTCAGGCGCCTCAGGCATCGCCCACTCTCCGCCGCCGCGGGCGGCGCGCGAGCATCAGGATCTGGGCCACGATCACCAGGCTCATGGAGATGCTGAAGGTGATGCTGCCGATGGCGTTCACCGTGGGGCTGAACTTGCGGTTCACCAGGGCCAGGATACGCACCGGCAGCGTCTCCTCGAAGCCCGACACGAACCAGGCGATGGCGAACTCGTCGAAGGATATCGCGGCGCACACGAACACCGCGGCCAGGATCGCCGGGAGGCAGAAGGGCAGTATCACGGTGCGGATGGCCGCCCACTGCGAGGCGCCGAGGTTCCACGCCGCGGCCTCCAGGTTCTGATCCATCTGCGCGAGCCGGATGCGGGTCACCGCCATGGCGAAGGGGGTGCACAGCACCACGTGGCTGATCACCACCGAGTGCAGCGCGCCCGAGAGCCCGAGGCGGGTGAGATAGAAGAGCATGGCGATGCCGAGAATCAGCACCGGGATCATGGGCGGCGTGAGCCCCATGGCCAGATACACCTTCTTGCCGAGGAAGCGGTAGCGGTAGTCGGTGTAGGCCGCGGTGAAGCCGATGAAGGTGGCGATGAGGCCCACCGCGGCCGCGGTCACGAGGCTGCGCCAGAACGCGGCGCGGATGTCCGGCGACGCCCACGCCTGCGCGTACCACTCGGTGCTCCCGAGCTCGAGGGGCAGCGACGGGAAGCGCGGCACGCTGAACGAGAACACGAAGCTCATGACGATGGGCGCGAAGATGAACGCGAAGACCAGCACCACGTAAGCGCGCGCCGCGACGAAGGCGAGGCGCCCGCCGCCCCTCACCGCCGGCCTCCCCCGCTGCGGTAGGCAAAGGTCACGCCCGCGGCGACCACGGCGAGCAGGGTGGCCACCATGACCACGGCGATGACCGAGGCGCGCGGCCAGTGGAACGCCCCTCGGATCTGCTCCACCACCAGCAGGCTCAGGGTGGGCGGGTTGCTCCCACCCAGGGTCTGCGGGCTCACGAAGTCGCCGAAGCTCAGCACGAAGGCGAAGGCCGCGGCCAACACGAGGCCCACGCGTGCCGCGGGGATCACCACCGCGAACACCACGCGCAGGGCGCCGCACCCGAGGTTGTGCGCCGCCTCGATGAGGCGCCGGTCCACGAAGGCGAGACTGAGGAGCTGCAGCACCAGCACCAGCGGGAACACCAGGGTGAGGTACCCGACCACGGTGCCGAACAGGTTGTCGATCATGCGCAAGGGCCCGAGCCCCACGTACCCGAGCGCCACGTTGATGACCCCGTTGTCCCCGAGCATGGTGCGCCAGGTGAAAGTACGCACCAGATAGCTCGTGAAGAACGGCGTGATCAGCAGGCACGCCCCGAGCAGCCGCGCCCGGGGCGAGACCTTGAGCGCCAGCACGTAGGCGCAGGGGAAAGCGATGGCGCTGCCGGCCAGGGCCGCGATGCCCGCGCCCAGGAGCGAGCGCCCGTAGGCGTCCCAGAAGTAGCCGGTGGTGAGGATCCGGACCCAGTTCTCGAGGGTCGCGTCCGGGGTCAGGCGGAAGTTCTGGACCACCCAGAACGTGAGCACCACCATGAACACGAAGGGGGCGAGATAGAACACCCCCTGCCACACCACGAGCGGCGCGCCCCACAGCACGGGGAACACCCGCTCGCCGAGGGCGCGCAGCCCGCCCCCGGCGCTCTTGCGACCGCCTTGCCTCATCGCTCGAGCGGGCGTGCGCCGCCGGCTACAGGTTCTGGAACTCCGTGTACGCCTGCTGCCACGCCTCGATGGGCTGCTGCGCCGGCAGCTTGCGCGGGACGATCTGCCCCTTGCGCAGCATGTCCATGAGATTGTTGCTGTCGAGATCCATGTTGATCATGGCGGCGACCTTAGGCTGCCTGGCGTTCAGCTCCTCCCACGCCTTCTGGCTCGGGCCCGAGGCCATGTACGAGGACTTGGTCATGAGCCGGATCTGCCCCTCGGGCGAGGTCAGATAGCGGATGAACTCCTGGCAGAGGTCTTTCTTCTGCGTGCCGCTCACGATGGAGGCCGACTCCGTCCACATGACAGCGCCCTCGTCCGTGGTCGCGCTGCGGATGGGGTGGCCGTCGCGCTGGAGCAGCCCCGTCATCCAGTCGCCGGTGCCGGGCACCACGTAGGCCACCTCGTTGGCCAGCGAATCGAAGACGCCCGCGAAGTCCCAGAAACCCTTCACCTGCGGCTTCACCGAGAACATGCTCTCCTTGAGCTTGGCGAACTGCGCGTCGGTGATGTTGTAGGGCTCCTTGTGCCCGAGGTGCAGGCTGAAGCACCCCATCACCGGCAGGTACCACTGGCGCATGCCCACCTTGCCCTTGAGATCCTCGCGCCACATCACCGCGTACGAGCTCACGTCGTTCTCGCTCAGCACGTTGGCGTTGTACGCGAGCCCGTTGAAGCCCCAGCTCGTCATCACGGCGTAGAACTCGCCTCCGAGCCAGTGCTGCGACCACTTCTGAAACTCCGGCCAGAACTCCTCGAGCGCGTACTGCGACGGATCCATGGGGTCGATGAATCCGGCCTGGCGCAGCTTCTCCACGTAGGGGGCGTCGCTGGTCACCAGGTCGAAGGATCCCGGCGGCGAGCCGTGGATGAGGGCCAGCATCTGCTCGCCGCCGCTGTACTCCTTGGCGCGGATCTTGACGCCGAATTTCTCCTCGAAGGGCCCCACCACCTCCGCCGCGCCGTGGCCCGGGTAGGTCAGCCAGTTGAGCACGCGCTCCTGGCTGCGCGCCGGGCGCACGTAGGCGCCGAGGGCGAGCGCACCCGCCGCCGCGCCGCTCGCCTGCACGAACCTGCGCCGCGATATCCTGCTTCCGCCGTTGCTGCTGGTCATCTCCCGCCTCCTCTGCGCTTCGCTTGCCGAAGCGCGGTGTTGTCGCTTGTTCTCGGGGGTATCAAGGATAGAAAGACCAGCACATTGTTGGCGCAATGTGCAGCGGCCGTCAACGGCGCCCTCGGCCGGCCGACGGGGCAAGAGGCGCTGAAAGCTCATGCGCGGGCGGGCAGCCGCATCGCCGCCCCCGCCAGCGGCATGGCGGCCAGGACCCACGCGAGGCACCCGAGGGCGATGGCCTCCATGCTCGCACCCAGGTCCAGGAGCCAGCCCATGGCCACGGGCGACGCGGCCGTGGAGAGCACCATCAGCGCCTGCACCATGGCGCGGATGGCGCCGATGTGCGCCGTGCCGTACAGCTCCGCCCACAGCGCCGCCGCCATGATGATGTTGGCTCCGGTGCTGATCCCCGCCGTCACCATGAACGCGAACGCCACCAGCGGATGATCCAGCGCGCTCAGCAGCGCCAGCGCCACGCCCAGGGGGATCAGGTAGAAAGGCACCACGCGCCGCGCCCCGACGCGATCGATGAGCGGCCCCGCTGCCAGCGCCGAGGCCACCGTGGCTACTGCGTAGGCGGCGAAGGAGCCCGCGAACCAGCTCAAGGTCCAGCCCTTGGTCTCGGCCAGGTGCGGGCCGTGGAAGAACAGGCCGGTGACGATGAACGACGACGCCAGCATCGCGGGCAGGATCAGCCGGAAACGCCGGTCGCGCACCACCTCGCCCCGCGACCAGTGCCCTCGCAGGTCCGTGCCCATCGCGCCGATGCGCGCCAAGTGGTGGCGGTGGCGCTCCCCGTGCCCGCGCAAGGTCCAGGCGATGAGCGGCACCAGCACCAGGATCACCGCGGCACCGAAGACCGTCCAGGCCCCGCGCCAGCCGAGGGCACCAGCGACCGCCACCGCCGTCAGCGGCAGCACCGCCTCGCCCAGCGGGTGCCCAGCGGAGGCGACGCTCACCGCCTTGCCGCGATCGCCCTCGAAGTAGCGGGCCATGCTCGTCACCGAGACGTGGCTCATGAGGCCCTGCCCGCCGAGGCGCAGCCCGAATATCGCCAGCCCCAGCACGAGCGCCGACTGCGCCGCCGCGAGCCCGAAGCAGGCCGCGGCGAGCAGCACCGCCACCGCGTAGCTGTAGACGCGCAGATCAAACTCGTCCACGAGGCGCCCGAGCCACGGCAGGCTCAGCCCGCTCACCAGCGTCGCCGCCGAGTAGATCGATCCGAACCCGCCGTGGGAGAGCGCGAAGGCCTCGCGGATGTCCGCGTTGAAGAGCCCGATGAAGAAGGTCTGCCCGAAGCTCGAGAAGAACGCCAGCACGAACCCGAAGGCGAGCAGCCGCGGGCTCGCCCGCAGAAAGCGCAGGTAGCCTCTCATGCGGGTGCGGGGACTGGCGTTGCGTGTGTGGGGGCGTGCCCGCCGTTCAGGCGAGTGGGGGGGCGCGTCTCCACGTCAATCCGTTTAGTTGTTGTCGAACTCCCCGGGCAGATGCCGAAGCACGGCTTCACGGACGCCCTCCGCCAACCGCACCGCCTCCCGCGCCTGCTCCATTGTGGGTTCCGGCAGCTCGCTCGGGTACCTGACGTCCACGCCGTGCCCCATGACCCCGCATTACGAGACGGCCACCACGTCGTACCCGTTGCTTCGCAGCGCTTGTACGACCGCAGAGTCACAGCTCTCATCGGCGAGGAAACGCATTTATTCTTGTTCTGACGATACTACTTCTTCATGCGCGAGCACATCCGCAGCGTATTTCATGGCTGCGTGAATATCCTCTCTCTTCAACTGAGGATACGCATCCAGCAGTTCCTCGGAGGTCGCTCCCTCTCCCAGCTTACGAAGAATCAGCTCAACCGTGATACGAGTTCCTCTGATCACGGGCTTGCCGAGCATGATTTTCGGATCAACCAGGATCCGGCCGGTTTCTGCCATAAACACCTCCGGATCACGCTCCGCTGAATTTCTCTGCGAAGACTTGCGACGCTCTTGCGGTTACGGTGATTGTTCCCCGCGCTTCGTTTCAGCGATGGATTCTGGATTCAAGGAACACCTCGTTGCGGTGGTAGTCCAGGTAACGACGCTGGCTTTCTGTGAAGTTCCCGACGTTGAGGATCTCGTCCACCGGCACTCCCATGCGCAACAGTGACTCCTCGTGTGCCACCGGGGAGACCAGTAATCGACCGTTATCCTCGAAACTGACGAAGCCGCGATCGAACAGGTGGTCCACGTTGGGCGTCAGCAGGAAACCGTTCTCTCCGTCCAGACGCTCCTCGTGGGTGGCGTCACGCCAGGGTTTGATGTGACTCGCCCGCAGGTGCTCAAGCCGGTCCACTCGGGTCACGCGGCACCGGCTCTCGAGCCGGCGCACGTGATCCTTGAACTGGCCCTGGCCGCGTCGAGCCAGGATGATCTGTTCCTTGACCGTATCTTTCAGATCGGCGTCCGCTTCGATGTCCCGGCGCAGGTGCTCCTCCCACTCGATGAGCCCTTTTCCGTAGCCTTCGGCGTCCTCGGCCAGTCGGTTGGCCTGGAGTAAGGTCCGCGCCTCGTGGCCGATGAGTTCGACGAGCGCATACATGAGGGCGGGCGGAACTTCGGTCAAATAGATGCTTTGCGATCCGCGGCCATCGGACAGCAAGGGCGAGTATTGGCCCGGCAGAAGCGGACGCAGGCGCTCCATATGGTCGGCGGGGCGCACCTGGTGGATGAGGTCCAAGTAGCGCACGTCGATTCGCCACCCGATTTGGCCCCAGTACGCGCCCACATTGCCGAACTCCAGGGGCTTGGGCGCCTCGTAGCAATAGGACTGGACGATGCCGATCTTTCGAATGCGGGTGCCCTGAAAGGCGAGCACCAGATCCCCCGGCGCGACCTCGCGCATGAACTCGTAGTAGGGGTTGCGGGTCTGGTTCGCGCGGCGCTTGGGCGACCAGAGATAACCGCCGTGCCACTCCTGGCGGTAGGTCTGGTTCTGGTTGACCCACCAGTAGCGCATCAATCCACGCCCTAACCCGCGAAAATCTTTTGGTTATGCCATTCGATGAAGTCGGGGGACGGCCGCTCGCCAGGAGCATTCGGCAAGTTCTCCAACGATCCCCCGTGGTAGCGGTAATATTCACGGCCGTTCTCAAATTCCTCCTTGATGCGCTTGCTCACCTCTACCTTCAGATCCGAGGTGACGGTTACGTAGCCGACGTCGAATAGCCTGTGCAGATCGGATCGCAGGAGCAGGCCATTGCACACGCGGTTCGGGCCCGACTCGCTGTACGCCTTGATGTGGGCGGCCTCGAGAGCCGGGAGGGTACGCTCCTGCGTGATGGCGCAGCGGCGCCGATAGGCGTCGGTCACCAGGATACGGAAAGCGCCCTGCCCAAGGCGAGCGTGCGCGAGGTAATCCGCCCCGTAGCGAGGGTGCTCCTCGGCCTGCCACGCCGCGTGGCGCGCCCGGATGGCGACGAGTCGTCGATCGACCTCAGCCCACAACGCCGCGCCATGGACTTCCTCCGTGTCATAGGTCTTGCCTCTGACGATGTTGGCTGACCAATTCTCCGGGATCGGAATCCAGTCGGACTCGTCGAAGAAGAAAGGCTCGGTCAGGATATTGCAGCCGATCGCAGCGCCGGGGGTGACAGCGGTTCGCGCCAGGCGCTGCAGGCGGGCTAGGAGCTGCCCTTGGCCGGCCGCCCCGTTGCGCTCGCCGAACGCCGCCCAGGCGACGGAGACCGGGAGCACGGTGAAGCGGACGAAAAATCCGCCGCCCACGACGTAGTTGTGGGGGCTGTGCAGCTTGAAGAGGAAAGGCGTCCCCGGAACGAGCGCGTGGGTCAGCGCTTTGGCGCTCGGCTGCCAGAAGTTGACTTCGTCCGGTCCCCGTATGGAAAGGAAGTCGAACCAGTCTTTGTCGGTGACGCCTACCCAGAACTTCACTGGCTATCGTTTGTTACGACGTGTTCTTGCGTTCTTGTTCTCCGCGTGTCAACTGGTTTCCTTTTCCTTGTACTCGGTGTGCTTCCTGGCGCTTCCTCGGACTTTGTCGGCGGGGTACTTCCGTTCGTTGAGGGCGATCTTCCTGCTCGCCGCCTCGGCGAGATCGATCCCCAGCTTGTCCGCCATGCGGATCGTGTAGATCAGGATGTCGGCGAGCTCGAGCTCGACCTCTTCGAGCTTCTCGGGCGGAAGGTTGGCGCTCTCCTCCTCGGTGAGCCACTGGAAGTGCTCGACCAGCTCTGCGGCCTCGGCGATGAGGGCCAT
>CAZPFD010000058.1:9021-13152 GCA_964585725.1 uncultured Ectothiorhodospiraceae bacterium
TGGGTCAATCATCCGCGTGCGTGCCTATTACGCCGAGCCTTACGGCTTGCGCGCGAGGACCAGGGTGTAGTCCGTGAGGCCGATGGTCTCGGCGGGGCCGAAACCGGCCTGCCGGCACCATTCATTCACTTCAGCGATGGTGTAGCTGCGCCCGCCGGCCGTGTAGAAGAGCACCGTGGCGCCGAAGAAGACGGCGTTCTCGGGCTCGCGCCCCAGCTCGTCGAGGAACATGTCCTTGATGACGATCCAGCCGCCGGGGCGCAATGCCCGGTGCAGGCGCTCGATGAGCCGCGTGTTGTCGCCTGCGGATTCGCTGTGGACGATGTTGGAGAGAAGCGCCGCATCGTAGGGGCCGCCGAGATCGTCGCGGTGGAAGTCGCCCGCGCGGTAATGCAGGCGCTCGCCATGGCGCTCGCGCGCGAGCTCGATGACCAGGGGCTGGTCGAGGAGCGTGGCCGTGTGGCCCCGCGCGACCATCTCGGCGGCATAGCGGCCGTGGCCGCCGCCGACGTCCAGGAAGTGGGCACCCGCCGGCAGCCGCGGCGCGAGCCAGTCGGCCACCTCCCGGGCCGAATCGGCGCTACGTCGGTGGAGCATGTCGAGGAATGCGCGCGTCGCGTCGCGATCATGGGGGGCGACGCCCCCGGAGGTGACCCTCGGCGTGCCCGCGGCATCGCGCACCGGCCCGCCCTCGCGCAACACGTCGGCCATGCGCGAGAGGTCCTCCATCCATTGGAGGTTGCGTCCCGTGGGCAGCTCCCCGCGCTCGTGCATCTGCCTCGCCACCGCAGACATCCGCCACAGGCGGCCGTCGCCGTCCAGGAGACCCGCGTGGGCCAGGATCGGCGCGGTGACCTCCAGCGCACGCCGGTCGCCCGGCAGCTCGGTGAGAGCAACAGGTTCCTCGCGCCGTGCCAGCTCGTCCCACAGGCCAAGCTCGGTCCACGCCGCCGCCACGGACAGGAGCTTCGCGCCCCGCACCAGCCCGTCGAAATCGGCCTCCGTTCGTACCTTTCTCACGTTCGCGTCCGCTCCTTCGAGAATGCTTGCCAGGTGCCCGCCCGTATCGTAACCGAAGCGCCGGCCGCAGCGTGCTGCGGGCGCGGAGGATGTCGTTCAGCGGCTCGCCGCCGGTGCCGATACATGATGGGGCCTTCCCTCCTTCCTTCGAAGGCGTTTTCGCTCCACCAGGGCGCTCGTGGGTACGGATTCCTATATCTACGTCTACTGGCTCGCCGGCTTCGGCGCGGTGCTGGCGCTGGCGGTGCTCGGGTCGGTGCTGCGGGCGCTGCTGGGCCTGCGCCTGCGCCGCCCGGGCCTTGAGCTGGTGGCGTGCGAAGAGCTGCCGGGGTATCTAAATGCGATGTTCGAGCCGGCGCGGCGGCGCCTGAGGGAGCTCGGGTTCGCGCCGCTGTTCTGCCTGCGCGAGGATGATCTCCTGGCCCACGAGGACGCGTGGCGCTGGAAGCGCGTGTTCGTGCACGCGCGCGAGCGAACGCTCGCGATCATCTCCCCCACCCTGCACGCCTCGGAGATGCCGGGGTGCGAGGTGGGCTTCTGGAGCATCTACTCCGACGCCTCCGTGCTGATCACCGTCAACGGACGGCGCCACATGATCCTGGGCGAGATCCCCGGGGCGGAGCTGGTGGATCCTTACGCCGCGACCCTGGAGGGGCAGCTCCAGGCGCACCTGGAGGCGGCGCGGCGGGCCGATGCGCGCGCGAAGCGCATCACCCCCTCCTCCGATCTCTACATGACGCGCATGCCGCGCGCGCACAAGGAGTACGTTCAGGCGCTGGTCGCGGCCGGATGGGTCGAGCCGTGCCCCAAGAAGGCCGGACGGCGCCAGGAGTACGCCCTGCTTCCGCGCCGGGCGCTGCGCTACGTGTGGACGGTGCTGCGCGGCGAGCGCCGGCGCATGGCACGGCGGGTCAACGCCGAGCTCTCGGCGCGGCGCACGGACATCGGGCGCGTCGCACCCGAGGCGGAGGCGGCGGCCTACCGGCACCTGCGCGCGAGCCAGGCGCGCGAGCCCCTGGGCTGGATCGCGAAGACCGCGATCTTTCTCGGGAGCGTGGCGCTGTTCAGCCTGGCCTTCGGGGTGGTGTTCTCGTGGCAGCTGGTGCTCATCCTGCTCGGGGTGCTGCTGTTCCACGAGCTCGGGCACGCCTTCGGGATGTGGCTCTTCGGGTACCGCGATCGCCAGATCCTGTTCATTCCCTTCTTCGGCGCCGCCGCCATGGGCCGCGACCACCAGGCCAGGCCCCACCAGCGGGTGATCGTGGCGCTGCTCGGGCCCGTGCCCGGGATCGTCGTGGGCTACGCGCTGCTCTGGTGGTGGGGCCAGAGCGGGGATCCGCTGATCTTTCAGGTCGCGGTGGTGATGCTGGTGCTGAACTACCTGAACCTGCTGCCGCTGGTGCCCCTCGACGGCGGGCAGGTGATGAGCCTGGCGCTCTTCGAGCGCCACCCGTACGCGCAGGTGGTGTTCGCAGTGGTGAGCGCGGTGCTCTTCGTCGCGGCCGCCTGGTTCGTGGCCGATCCGGTGCTCTGGATCCTGCCGCTGATCCTGATCGCCCTGATACCGGCGCAGTGGCGCCTGGCGCGGGCCCTCGCGCAGGCGCGCGCGGAGCCGCTGCCGGCGGATGCGGGCGAGCGGCTGCTGCGGCTGTTCGCCGTTCTGCGCGGCGCCGTGTCTGCAAAGCTGCCGTTCATGACCCGGGCGAGTCTGGTGCAGCAGCTCGAGCGGCGGCTCACGAGCCCGGTGGCGGCGCGCGGCACGGCGCTGGCCACGCTCTTCGCCTACGCGGTGCTGTTGTCGAGCCCGGTGCTCGCGGGCGGGGCGTATCTGCGCATGCAGGGGACGGAGTACGGCGCCATCGCGGGGGCGCTGTGCGACATGGCCCTGGCCTGGCGCGGCGGAACGGAGGCGATGGCCTGGGAGCCGCCCGACTGGGAGGAGGCCATCGAAGATGCCGAGAGCGACGATGCGCGCTTCGCGCTGCGCCTCGAGGCCGGCGACTGGTACTACGACTCGGAGGACAATGCGACGGCGGCAGCGTACTACCGGCAGGCGTTCGCGCAGTCCGAGGGTTTTGCGCCGGGGGACGAGCGGCGCGCAGAGGCGCTCACGCGCATGGCGCGCATCGCGCGAGATTCGAGAACCACGCGCGAGCGCTACCGCGAGGCGCTGGCCATCTACCAGGCGAGCCACGGGCCGGCGCATGCCCGGGTCGCCGACACCCTCGAGTCTCTGGCCGTGACCTACCCGCCGCAGGCCTGGGAGGCGCTGCCGCTGCTCGAGCGCGCGCTGGCCATCCGCGAGGCGCTGCCGGACGCCGATCCCATGCGCCTCGGGATGACGCTCTCCACCCTCGCCTACTACCAGGAAGGCGTGGGCGACCCGGCCTCGGCGCGGACCTCCCTCGAGCGCATGCTCGAGCTCTATCGCGCGCTGCCCGCGCAGGAGCACGGCGCGCATTTCGTGGGCGGTGCGCTGCAGCGCCTGGCGCGCTTCCACGCGGGACGCGAGCAGTATGCGCAGGCCGAGTCGTACTGGCAGGCGTCGCTCTCGCTCTACGCGCAAGAGGACGAGCGCGGCGCGCTGCATCCCCGGGCGAGCGCGCACACCGCGCTCGGCTGGATCCGGATGGCGCAGGGCGTGCCCGAGGCGGCGCTCCGGTATTTCGAGGCGGCGAAACGCAGCAACGAGAACGGCTACGAAGGCTTGCTGAGCGCCGGGGCGTGGACGGGCGCAGCCCTGGCCCCCGATCTGCTGGATCTGGCCTACGCCCATTGGAGGCTCGGCGACGCCGAAGGCGCGCAGCGCCATTACGGGGAGGCGATGGCGCTGGTCGCGCAGGCGGATCGGAGCGTGGACGCGTACCTCGCGGATCTCGAGCGGCGCCTGGCGGCCTACGACTGGAGCTGGAACCGGGGCCTCGAGCCGCGGCGGCTCGAGGCGCACATCGAGCTGATCAAGATGATGCGTGCGAGCGCCGACACCGAGGGCGTGCCCGTGGCGCTGCCCGGGCGGTGACAACCGCCCGTCGCTATCCCCCCGTCTCCTACCGCCAGTCGTGCAGCGTCACGACGCTGCCCGCTCGCTGCTCCCGATCTTCGCGCACCCAG
>CAZPFD010000058.1:13252-17113 GCA_964585725.1 uncultured Ectothiorhodospiraceae bacterium
GTCGTGCAGCGTCACGACGCTGCCCGCTCGCTGCTCCCGATCTTCGCGCACCCAGCCGACCAGCTTGGGCCGTTCTGCGCAACCTCTGCAAGGCGGCAAACACCACGTCATCATTCCAGTCCCTGACGCAAGTGCCGGATCAGCCCCTCGTGCTCGCGCGCGAGCTGTTTCAATCCCCGCATCGTGTGGTCCCGCCAGCGCCGCCCCCGGCCCACGAGGTCGGCCCACGCGCTGCGCAGATCGGCGGGGCGGTCCTGCAGCAGGACCTCGAAGAGCTCCGCGGCCTGATCGAGATCCTTCCTGCTCTTGGCGTGGAAGGCAGCCGCCCGAACCTGGGAGGCGAGCACCTTGTGGAAGGCGAATCGAGCCGGATCCGGCACGTTCACCAGCACCGCCGAACGTCCGATCACCGCGGCTCGCTCCGGATACGCGACCAGATAATCGAGAAAAGGCAGCGGCTGGGCCGCTGCGTTCAGCGCGGGAAAGTAGACGGGCTTGCGCCGGCCTCGATGCGCCGGCGTGAGGAGATCGAGCCGAAGCTCCTTGCCGCGGACTTTGAACGCCGTCGACGGGTGCTTCGGATTGAGCCCGGGAACGGGCAGAAAGCCCATCTCCAGACGGGCGAGCACCTCGGGCAGATCGACCTCCTCCCCGGACGGCAAAGCAAGCTCCAGATCGGTCACCTTTGCAAGGTCCACGTCGCGGGTCTGAGCCGCCGGGTGCGTCCAACGCACGCCCAGCAGGTTACCCATGGCAGCGAAGGCGTGCGTTCCGACCAGGATGGAGCCCTGACGAAACAGTCCACTGTCGCCCAAAGCCTGCAGAACCCGAAACGCGGCCACATCCGTGACCATCATTCCGGCGCGGCGCAGCATCGCGCAGAGCTGCTCGAGCCGAGCCCGGTCCGGCTCGAGGGCAGCCTTTCCCGACTCGAAGCGCTCGACGAGACGCCGAATCGCCTCCGTATCCGGACCGACGTAGACTTGGCGCACGGTCTGGCCGAGCTCACGGTACTGAAAGTACCAGTAGCGCCGGCCCTTGATGGTCTTGCCGGTGAAGCCGCCGCTCAGATGCGCGATCGAGCGCTGCGCTTCCAGCGCGAGAAGTTGATCGAAGAGCTCCGCGTACAGTGCGGTAACGGTCGCGTCGTGGCGTCGGATGGGCATGACGTTATACTACATTTCATAGAAAGTGTAGTATAACGAAGTGAATGCGGGCTAGGGCTAGAAGGGCCCGATGAGGCGCACCTCGAGGCCGTCCTCGTCGGTGAAGGACTCGTAGACGGGCACAAGGGGCTCGTCCTCGCGCCCGAAGAGCGCGCGGTGCTTCGAGAAGAACGCGGCCAGGGATGCCGCGCAGGCGGAGGCGATGCGCACGTCGCGCTCGACGAGCGGGCGCGCGATCCCGTCCGCATCGCGATGCTGCACCCAAGGGTAGGCGTCCGGTGCGGCCACCGCCCAGCCGTGCCTGGCCGCCTCGCGGCGCATCGAAGGCGGCAGATCGGCGGCGCGCTCGATGTTGAGCGCCAGGTAGGAGGTACCCATGTCCAGGGTACCCTCGGGGGGTTCCTCGAAGCTCTCCACGGCCTCGAGGAAGCGCTCGAAGGCGTCGTGCGAAGGGAAGATGATGAGCCCCACGCTCTCGCCCAGCGCGCCGATGATGGACACGCATGCGCCCTCGACCTGGAGCGCGGGGATGTCCAGGCGCAGCACCTGGGTGTCGTCGGCCGCTTGCCAGGGCGCCGCCCGGTAGAGCGCGTGGGTGGCGCGAAAGAGCTGCTCCACGGCCTCGGCGGAGACGCGACCGCCCTCGAAGTAGCTCGGGTCGCGGTCGTCGCCGCCGGGCATGGTCTCAGCCATGTAGCGCAGGAGCCTGTCGAGCTCCGGGGTCGGCGCCACCACCACCTCGATGTCCGGTGCCGCCTCATGCACCTCGGCCGCGAGGCGCGCATCGGCCACGCGGATGCGTTGCGGGCGCCGGGGCGGCCCGGCCAAGGGGGCGGCCATGGCCTCGGAGAGTGTCCGGCCGAACGCGACCGGTGGCTCCGCCGGATCGATGAACTTGTGGCCGACGATGAGATCGGCGGGGAGCTCCAGCCAGAACACCACTTCCGGGCGGAACGGCGCCGGCTCGGTGATGTAGAACGGCGTGGTGAGCCGCCCGCCCACCCACTCGGACGTTCGCCGCCCGCGCCGGCTCGCCGCCGGCGGGCGCCTCTTCTTGTGCTTGCCCATGGTGGGAACGATACGACGCCGTGCCGCGATCGTTCAATCGTTCACCGCACCGCGCTCGGGTGTGCCGCGCCGATGCTTTCAGCTTCACGGGGCGGCAACCGATAAACCGTATACTTTTCGTACGAGGGGCTGGGAGCCTGCATGGGTGGCGCGACCCTCTTCTACTGGATAGCCGGAGCCGTGGGGCTCGCCGGGCTCGGCGTGGCGCTGGGCGTGTGGCGCAACGTGGCGGGCCTGCGCCTGCGCCACCCGGGGCTGGATCTCGCCAAATGCGAGCAGATGCCGGCCCAGGTGGCGCCGCTGCTCGCGCCGGCCGAGGACAAGCTGCGCCGGCTCGGGTTCGAGCCCGCCTTCTGCATCCGCGAGAAGGACTCGCTCGCCGAGGGCGAGGAATGGCGCTGGAAGCGGGTGTACGCGAACAAAGGCGAGCGCACCTACGCCACCGTCGCGCCCACCAACCATCCCGCGGAGAAGCCGGGGTGCGAGGTGACTTTCACCACCGTGTACGCCGACGGCACTCTGCTGCTCACCCTCAACGGGCGGCGGCACCTGGTGCTGTGGGAGATCCCGCGCGCGGTCCTCGTCGATCCCTACGCGGATCGCCTGGAGGAGCAGTACGCGGCGCACCGCGCCGAGGCCATGGACTCGGACACCATCAGCGAGCGCGTGGCCACCTCCCCCGCAGTGTACAAGTCGCGGCTTCAGCTCGCCTACGACACCTACGTCGACGTGCTCGCGGAGTCGGGGTGGATCCGCAAGCGCCGCGACGGAGACTACGACATCCGCCTGCGCCCGGCGTGGCGCTTCTCGCGCCAGATCCGCGAGGGCGAGCAGCGGCGCGCGGCGGCGCAGGTGAATGTGGATCTGTCGGCGGGGCCGCAGGGGGTGGGGGCGAGGCGGGTGGAGAGACCGGTGGAGGAAGTGGTTTAGTTGGAAGATTGCATCACGGCCGTGTCCGGCGGGATTGCGCTGCGCTCCATCCCGCCCTACGTCCGCTACACCCGGCCACCCGTGCCGCCGGCGCGCCTAACCTTGACCTGCGTCAACGCGTCTCCTTTCCCCTGAGAGTACAAAGTCCGTGTGAATGCTCAATGAGGGCTTTCAACATGGCCATCAACGTACGCGAAAGAGAGTTGGCCGCCATCGGCATCTCGGTGGCCGCCGGCTGCAAGCCCTGCACCGACTATCACGTGAAGGCGGCACACAAGGCCCGCGTCCCGGATGACCGGATCCGCCGGACCATCGTCAACGCCCTCGAGCTGCGCCGCGGCGCTACGGCCATCATGCAGGCTTACGCCATGGCCCACGTGGAGGAGGCCCCGGGCGAACCCGTGACGCCGGGCACCCCGGAAGCGGACCGAATGGACACGCTGGTGTCGATGGGAGCGGCCTTTGCCGTCAACTGCGTCTCCAGCCTCGAGACCCACCTGGCCGCGGCCGAAGCGAATGGGATCTCGCAGCAAGACGTGGGCGAGGTGCTCAAGCTGGCCGCCTTCATCAAGAAGCGGGCGGCCTCGCACGTGGAACGGCTGATCCCGATGACCGAGCACGTTCCTGGGGAAGCGGCGGCCGCAATCGCAAGCGATTGCGGCACGGACAGCCCGGTCAAGCCACACGCTTGAACAGG
>CAZPFD010000059.1:0-16092 GCA_964585725.1 uncultured Ectothiorhodospiraceae bacterium
AGGGAGGAGTGAATGAGCGAGCGATACGAACGGTATCAGCGTCTCGAGCTCGACCGTCCGGCGGAGCGCGTGCTGCGCGTCACCATGAGCAACCCGCCGGTCAACTCGGCCGATGCGGTCATGCATGGCGAGTTGGTGCACATCTGGCGCGACATCGACGAGGACCCAGACACCTCCGTCGCCATCCTGCGCGGCGCGGGCAAGGCCTTCTCCGCGGGCGGCGACTTCACGGTGGTCGAGGATCTCCTGCGCGATCACACGGCGCGGCTCACGGTGTGGCGCGAAGCCCGCGACATCGTCTACAACGTCATCAACTGCTCGAAGCCCATCGTGGCCGCCATTCACGGTCCCGCCGTGGGCGCGGGGCTCGCCGCGGCGCTCGTCTCCGACGTGACCATCGCCGCGCGCACCGCGCGCATCATCGACGGGCACACGCGCCTCGGCGTGGCGGCGGGGGATCACGCCGCGATCATCTGGCCCATCCTCTGCGGCATGGCGAAGGCCAAGTATTATCTGCTGAGCTGCGAGCCGCTGAGCGGCGAGGAGGCGGAGCGCATCGGGCTGGTGTCGCTGTGCGTGGACGACGAGCAGCTCCAGGAGCGCGCGGTGGAGGTGGCGGCGCGCCTGGCCCGCGGCGCGCCCACGGCGCTGCGCTTCACCAAGTACGCCCTCAACAACTGGCTGCGCCTCGCCGGGCCCATCTTCGACACCTCGCTGGCGCTGGAGTTTCTGGGGTGGGACGGGCCCGAGCCGCGCGAGGGGCTCGCCAGCCTGCGCGAGAAACGCGACCCGGATTTTCCGCCGGACTCGCCGGTGTAAAACGGACGTCAACCACGAAGATCACGAAGGGCACGAAGATTGGGAATGCAAAACCGGGCTTGCACCGCGTGCCGCCTCGACGGGGTTGCGTCACAGCCGTGTTCGGCGGGATTGCGCTGCGCTCCATCCCGCCCTACGTCCTTCGTGACCTTCGTGTCCTTCGTGGTTCGATTTTGAGCGGATGACAGTCATGCGGGGATTGACGGGCAAGGTCGCGCTGGTCACCGGCGGCGGCGGCGCCATCGGGTCGGCCATCTGCCGGCGGCTGGCCGAGGAAGGCTGCCGGGTGGGCGTGATGGATCTGGACGAGGCGGCTGCGGGCGGCACCGCCCGGGCCGTGGAGCAGGCGGGCGCCCGCGCCCACGCGCTGCGCGCGGACATCACCGACTACGCGGCGGTGGAGCAAGGCGTGCGCGAGGTGGAGGGCGCGCTCGGACCCATCGACATCCTGGTCAACAACGCGGGCTGGGACCGCTTCATGAACTTCCTCGACACCCGGCCGGAGCTGTGGGAGCGGATCATCGCCGTCAACCTGCGCGGCCCGCTCAATCTGCACCATGTGGTCCTGCCGGGGATGGCGCAGCGCGGCAGCGGGCGCGTGGTCAACATCGGCTCCGACGCGGGGCGCGTGGGATCCTCGGGCGAAGCGGTCTACTCCGCGTGCAAGGGCGGGATCATCGCTCTCACCAAGACCCTGGCGCGGGAGATGGCGCGCAGCGGCGTGCTCCTCAATGCGGTGTGCCCCGGACCCACGGATACGCCGCTGTTCCGCTCGTTCCTGGCCGAGGGCGACGCCGGGCAGAAGGTCTACGACGCGCTCCAGCGCGCCATCCCGCTGCGGCGCCTGGGGGAGCCCCACGACATTCCGGGCCTGGTCGCCTTCCTCGCCAGCGACGACGCTGCCTACATCACCGGGCAGGTGATCAGCGTCTCCGGCGGCCTCACCATGCACGGCTGAGGGCGCAGGGGGGGAGCCGACGGACGCCGTGGACACAACGCCAGGCATGGATCTTCGAAAGCTCGCCCGCGGCGGCGGCGGCGTGCTCGCGCCCCTGCGCCGGCGCCGGCAGCGCGAAGCCGAGGGCGGCTCCAAGCCGTTCAACGTGCAGCGCTGGTTCGCGGCGTTGAGCCTGGTGTGCATCACGCTCATGAGCGCCGCCTCGGCGCTGCTGCTCTCGCGCTTCCTGACCGAGCGCATGCTCGAGCGCGACGCCGTCGTCAGCATGCAGTTCATCGAGAGCGCCATCCAGTCCGACGACGGCTTCGCCTACTTCACGGCGTCGCAAGGGGGGCTCGCCCATCCGGGCCTCGAGGATTTCTTCGTGAACATCGTGGGCCTCCCGGACGTGGCGCGCGCCAACGTGTACGGGGCCCGGGGCAACGTCATCTGGTCCAGCGACGCCAAGCTGATCGGACGCCGCTTCGGCCCCAACCCCGATCTGGAGCAGGCCTTCGCCGGCAAGCTGGTGGTGGAGACGGGCACCGTGGGGACCATCGAGCGCCCGGAGCAGGTGACCTTCGGGCCCGGGCGCGACGGCACGCGGTTCGTCGAGAACTACATCCCGGTGTGGGACGCGGGCCGCCAGCGGGTGCTCGGGGTGGTCGAGCTCTACAAGCTGCCCGAGGCGCTGTTCGCGGCCATCCGTGAAGGGAGCCGCCAGATCTGGATCAGCGCCCTCGCGGGCGGCCTTTTTCTGTACGCGGCGCTGTTCTGGATCGCGCGCCACGCCAACCGCGTGATACGCGCGCAGCACCGGGAGATCGCGGCCTCGGAGACCCTCGCCGCCGTGGGCGAGGTGGCCTCGGCGGTGGCGCACAGCATCCGCAACCCGCTCGCCTCCATCCGCTCCTCGGCGGAGCTCGCGCTCGAGGAGGATCCCGACGACGCCCGGCGCTCCGCCGCCGACATCGTGCGCGAAGCCGATCGCCTCGACCGGTGGGTCATCGAGCTGCTGGGCTACCTGCGTCCGGAGGAGACGCCCGTCGAGCGCGTCGACGTGAATGCGCTCGTGCACGAGCAGCTCCGCGGCTTCGCGGCGGCGCTCGAGCGCCAGCGCATCACCGTGGATGTCGACGCCGACGAAAGGCTGCCGGACGTGCGCGCCCACGCGCCCGCCCTGGCCCAGGTCTTCAACTGCCTCGTGACCAACGCCGTGGAAGCCATGCCCGAAGGCGGCGGGCTCGGCGTGCGCACGCGCTGGGACGCGGGCACGGAGCGCGTGATCGTGCAGGTGCGCGACACCGGCCACGGTGTGCCGCGCGAGATCGCGGGCGACGCCTTTCGCCCGTTCACGACCACCAAGCGCGGCGGCCTCGGTGTGGGGCTGTCGCTCTCGCGCCGCATCGTGCAGCGCTACGGAGGCAGCCTGCGCCTGGAGGACGCCCCGCGCGGCGGCGCCGCGGCCACCATCGTCCTGCCCGCCGCCGGGAGCTGAGCACCGTGGCCCGCGGCGTGCTGGTCATCGAGGACGAGGCGACGCTCGCGCGCAACCTCAAGCGTTACCTCGAGAAGCACGACTACAGCGTGCGCCTGGTCGAATCCGGGGAGGAAGGCCTCGCCGAGTTCGCCGAGTTCAAGCCCGACCTCGTCCTGCTCGACTATCACCTGCCGGGGGCGGACGGGCTGGAGATCCTGCGCCGGCTCCGGCGCCTGGACCCGCGCGTCAAGATCATCATCATCACCGCGCACGGCAGCGTGGAGCTCGCCGTCGACGCCATGAAGAGCGGCGCCTGGGACTACCTGAGCAAGCCCCTGGTGCTGAGCGAGCTGAAGCTCCTGCTCGACAGAGCGCTCGACGAGGACCGCATGCAGGGCGAGCTCTCCTACTATCGCGAGAAGGAGGCGGTTGCCGGCGGTCTGGCGAAGATCCTCGGCGAGTCCACTCCCATCGTGCAGCTCAAGCAGCAGGTGGCGCAGCTCATCGAGGCCGAGCGCCGGCTGGACCACGGACCGCCTGCGCCGGTGCTGGTCACGGGCGAGACCGGCACCGGCAAGGAGCTCGTGGCGCGATCCCTGCACTTCGACGGACCCCGACGCGACCGCCCGTTCGTCGAGATCAACTGCGCATCGATTCCCAGGGAGCTCCTCGAATCCGAGCTCTTCGGCTACGAGCGCGGCGCGTTCACGGACGCGCGCCAGCGCAAGCTCGGTCTGGTGGAGTCGGCCGAAGGGGGCACGCTGTTTCTGGACGAGATCGGGGAGATGGATCCGGCGGTGCAGACCAAGGTGCTGAAGCTGCTCGAGGACCGCACCGTCCGGCGCCTGGGCAGCGTCCGCGACCGCCAGGTGGACATCCGCGTGATCGCCGCGACCAACCAGCACCTGGACGCCCTGGTGCGCGAGGGCCGGTTTCGGCCCGACCTCTATTACCGCCTGTGGGTGGTGAAGCTGGAGCTGCCGCCGCTGCGCGACCGCGGCAGCGACGCGGTGCTGCTCGCGCGCCACTTCCTGGCGCACCACGCGCGCCGCTACCGCAAGGCCGGACTGACCCTGAGCGCGTCCAGCGAAGCCCTCGTCCAGGGCTACTCGTGGCCGGGGAACGTGCGCGAGCTGCGCAACGTCATGGAGCAGGCGGTGCTGCTCGCCGCGGGCCCCGTGGTCGAGCCCGAGGATCTGCCCCTGCCCCGGCGCACCGCCGGCGGGCGGGAGCCGGCGCGCGAGGCGGTCGATCGCCTGGTGGATTCACTGCCCGCCCAGGGCGTCAGCCTGGACGCCCTCGAGCGCGAGCTCATCGCGCGCACCCTCGAGCGCAGCGGATGGAACGTCACCCAGGCGGCCGAGCGCCTCGGGATCTCGCGCGATACGCTGCGCTACCGCATCGAAAAGTACCGCCTCAAGCCGGCGGAAAAGGGGACATTCTGATTAGTTCTGATTCCTGATTACCCATAAACCTCAGCTATGCCCTGCCGGGACGGCGAGCCACTTGCTCCGGGTTCCGAGGCTCCGCGTGTCTCGGCGTGCGGGTCGGGCCTCGCGATTCGACATCCTGTCTCAACGCTCGGAGCGGGGCCATCCCTGGCCCGCTCCCTTCGGGAAAAGTGGTGTCAGACACTACTTTCCGCCAGCGGCCGGGAAAGTAGTGTCTGACACCACTTTTCCGCGCTCCGCCAGTCACCCTCGCAAGGGCTCGCCGTCCCGGCAGGCGGAAACTCGTAGGTAGTCAGGAATCAGAGTGTCCTCTTTTCCGCCCGGGATTTGCCCCGGGGACGGGGCATATGCCCCACCGCCGGCGCCCCCGCGCAGTCCATCCGATCCCGGTCAATGCAATCCGTTCAACGGGTTATGACCCGGATCCGCACCCGCGCCGCCCTGGCCCCGCTCTTGCACGGAAGGAAATGCCGGGGGTGGTGGTCACCAGAAGCCGGTGCAGGCGGAGGAGGAGATGCCGGGGTGAAGAATTCGATGACGCCGGTCGCGGCGTTGCCCGAGGCCGCGTTCGCGCTGCGGCCTCCGTGCGCCGACGACGTCGCCCCGTACACCGCGTTCCTCGCCGATGCGCGCGTTTCGGTATGGCTCGACGACAGCGTGCAGCGGCCGCTGCCGCCCTCGCGCGTGGAGGCCATTCTCCTGCGCGAGGCGTGGTGCCTGTGGGCCATCGAGTGCGACGGACGATTCGCCGGCGTGGCCAGCCTGTACGACCCGGACGCCACGCAGTCGGCGCGGTTCTCCATCGTCATCGGGGAGCCGCGGCTCTGGGGCCGGGGGCTGGGCACCGCGATCACCCGCGCGGTGATGGAGCACGCCTTCGTGAATCTCGGATTGCGCAAGGTGAAATCCGATTACCTGGTTCCCAACGAGGCTTCCCGGCGCATCCACGAGCATGTGGGCTTCGTCGAGGAGGGGCGCCTGCGCGCCGACGCGTGGCGCGAGGGGCGCTGGGTGGACCGCGTGCTGCTTTCGCTTTTCGCCGAGGAGTGGGCGCGCGCATGAGCCAAACCTCGGGCCACCGGCGACTGAGTGACGAAGCGCAGAACGGGGAACCGAGCGTGGCGGCTGGCAGACCGCGAGAGGATCTCGCCTTGGCGCACGGATACGAGGCGCAGGCGCGCGAGCGCGCGAACGCCGGCCGTCGGCCGCCCGAACGCGAGCCCGAGGACCAAGGGTCCGACGCCGCCGGGGGCGGCGCAGCGCCGGCCGGCCCGAGGCCGCAGCCTGCGCCCCCCTCGCCCGAGACCAGGGCTCTCGCGCGGCGCCTCCAGCGGCTCGAGAGTCAGACCCGGCGGGCGACCTGGCTGTTGCTGATCATGGGCCTGGCCGTGGCATACACGGCGTGGGCGCAGCTTGTGCCGGGTCAGAGCACGGTCCAGCGCACGCTCACCGAGTCCAGCGAGGTCAAGCTCGTCGACGCCTCGGGCGCGACCCGCCTGTTCCTGCGCGTGGCCTCGGACTCGCCCGTCCTGCAGCTCATCGACCGCAAGGGGAACACCCGCCTCTCGCTGGGAATGCGCCTCGATGAGACGCCGTTCATCGATCTCTCCGACAAGAGCGGCAAGACTCGGGCCACGCTGGAGATGAGCGAGCACGGCGAGCCCAGCCTCAAGCTCTACGACGAAAACGGAAAACCCAGCTTCGCGATCAATTGAGCCGCCGCGCCGACGGAGCGACCCGGCGGCTGGGAGGAACGAGCGATACGGGTGACCGATGAAGCCTAGTCCGATGCAGCGAGCCCTGCTGTGGACCGGTGCGGCCGTGCTGGTCGCGGCCGCGGCGCTGGCCCCTTGGAGCCTCGGGGCGCAGAACGGCGGCGAGCCCGACCCGGGCGCGGACCTCGCCCGCGCGGAGGCAAGCTTCGAGGCGCACGAGTACGTGGCGTCGCGCCGCGCCGCGCTGGCGGCGCTCGAGGACGCACCGCGCAATGGCCGCGCCCTGTGGCTCCTCGGCTGGAGCGAGTACCACCTGGGCAACTACGAGCCGGCGCGCACGGCGTTCCGGCGGCTGGCCGCCCTCGACCCGAACGATGCGGACACGCACATCGGACTCGGGTGGACCGAGCTGCAGCTCGGAGACGTAACGCAGGCGCGGACGCACTTCGAGGCGGCGCGCCCGCGGGCGACGGGCGACCAGCGCTACGTGGTCGCCGACGGGCTCGCCTGGATCGCGTACGTGCAGGGCGATCTCGAGCAGGCCGCGGCGCTCTTCCGATCGGAGTCCCGCTGGCGGCGCGCGGGCGCCGCGGTGGAGGACGGCGATCTGGGGCTCGCCTGGATCGCGATGGTCGAGGGCCGCTTCGAGGCAGCCGAGGAGCATCTGAATGCGGGGCTGAAACGCCAGCCCCGCTACTTCCGCCTGCACGCCGGGCTCGGGCGGGTGGATCTGTTCCGCGACGATCCCCGGGCCGCGCTCGAGCACACGCTGGCCGCGTTCCGGCACATCTCCTACAACCGCGACCTGGTGCTGCTGCTCGACGCCGTCCTGCGGCGCTTGGCCGACGTCCAGCGCAGCGCCGAAGTCTACGCCACGCTCGCCGAGCGCTACCCCGACATCCCGGCGTTCCTGAACGGGCTCGGCTGGAGCGAGCTCGAGCTCGGCGAGCTGCGCCGGGCCGAGGCGCATTTCCTCGACGCGCTGGCGCTGCATCCGGATTACGCGCTGGCCCGAAGCGGGCTGCACCGCGCCCGCGCCAAGATGCACGCGCCGGTGGCCCGTGCCTGGCGGCTCTACGAGCAGGGCCAGTTCGAGGAGGCGCTCGCGGAGTTCGACAAGCACGTGGACGCGGCGGGCGACACCAACCCCGCGGTGCACACCGGCAGGGGCTGGAGCCTGCTCATGCTCGGTGATGCCGATCCGGCCCGCGACGCGTTTCACCGGGGTCTGGAGGTGGACCCGCGCTTCGACCTGGCACGGGAGGGTCTGGATGCCGCCGCTGATCCTCATCGCAGCGTTTACTGGAAAGGATGGGACCTCCTCGAGGTGCGGCGCTTCGATGCCGCGGCCACCCAGTTCCGGCGCGCCGCGGCAGGCGTGCCGCGCTGGCAGATCGACGAGGCCCTGGCGTGGGTGGACCTGCTCCAGGGCCGCCTCGAGCCGGCGGCGGCTTCCTTCGAGGACATCCTGCGCGCGCAGCCCCAGGCCCACCTCTCGCTCAAGGGCCTGGGCTACGCCGCTATCGAGCGCGGAGACTACGCGCAGGGCCTGCGCAGGCTCGAGCAATCCTTCCAGCTCGAGCCCGCGCAGATCCCCACCAGCTACACCGCGCCCGCGCGGCGCCTCATCGACGACGGGCAATTCGAGAGGGCGCTGGAGGTGCTCGAGATCGGGGTGAAGAATCACCCGGAGGTGGCGGACATCCATTTCCTGATCGCCACGGCCTGCCAGCAGCTGGGCCGCTCCGGCACCGCCGCCGAGCACGCCGCCCGCGCCGCGCGCCTCGCCCCGAGCACGGTGCACCCCGTGTTCGAGCGCCTGGCGCTGGCGCCGGAGCGCGCCGCCGACGCCTACCTGGCCCTGGCCCGGGGGTTGTACTCGGCGGGCGACAACGAAGGCGCCCGCCAGCGCTTCACGGATTACCTGAACAGCGGCGGAGACGATCCCGCGGCGCGGCGGGGGCGCGGGTTTGCGCTGTACCGGCTGGGGCGGTTCCGCGACGCCGTGGACGATCTCTCCCGCATCACCGGCCTCGAGCCCGAGCCCCTGGGGCCGGTGACCGACGTGGTCCGGATTCCCGGCACCGGGGAGAGCTGGCCCATCACCTTCAACGGGCGCTCCACCCTCGCGTGGGCCTACCTCTACCTGGGGAAGGCACGCAGCGCTGCGGCCGAGTTCCGCGCGACCCTGGAGACCTACCCGGCCTGGATCGACGCGCTGACCGGGCTCGGCTACAGCCTGCTGGCCCAGGGCGACGCCCAGGGGGCGATGCTGAGGTTTCGAACGGCCCTCATGTACTCGCCGGGGTACCCGGACGCCTGGCAGGGTTTGCGGCGTGCAGGAGGTATCTGATGATCGCGAAGCATTACAAACTCAAGCCGCGCGTGGCGCTCGAGAAGGACGGGCACGCCGCGGACGGGGTTCTGGTGGATACCCACAGCGCCACGCTCTGCGCATGCAACGCGACGGCGTGGATGCTGCTCGAGGCGCTGAAGGGCGGCGCCAGCTCCGAGGATCTGATCACGCGCCTCACGGGGCGCTTCACGGTCACCGACGCCGAGGCGCGGCACGACGTGCACGAGTTCGTCCGGCGTCTCGGCGTGCTGGGGCTGATCGATGAGACCCCGTAAGCCGACCACGCTGCGCGTGGCCCTTTCGGGCTTCGACGGGCTCGACAACCCGCATCCGGGGGCCGCGGTCGCCCAGGCATTGCGCCAGGGCGCCCAGGGTCGAATGGCCATCGAAGCCCTCGTCTACGACGCGCTCGAGACCGGCGCGTGGATGCCCGGCGCGGTGGATCGCATCAACCTGATGCCGCCGCTGCACGAAGGCGACGAGGCGGCCCTCGAGCGCGTGCTCGAGATCCATGCCGAACGAGGCCTCGACGCGCTCATCCCGAATCTGGATCTCGACGTTCCCGTATACGCGCGCATCGCCGAGCGCCTGGAGCGGGCGGGCATCCGCACCCTGCTGCCGCCGCCCGAGAGCGTGTACGCCGCGAGCAAGCTGCGCCTGCCGAAGCTGTGCCACGCGCACGGCATCCCCACCCCGCGCACCATTCACGTGCTGGATCTCGACGACGTCGGGCTGCACGCCGATCAGTTCGGATATCCGCTCATGGTGAAGAGCGTGGTGTCCGGCGCCAAGCGCGTGGCCAGCGTGCACGAAGCGCGCATGGCCGCGCATGCGCTCGGAGCGTCGTGGGGCGGCGGCGTCCTGCTCCAGGAGGCTCTGTACGGGGAGGAGTTCGTGGCGGCGGCGGTGGTCGGGCGCGACGGCGCTCCCCGCGGGCTCGTCTGCATGCGCAAGCTCGGCATGAACGAGCGCGGCAAGGGCGTCCTCGGCGTGGTGGTCGACGACCCCGGCATCGAGAAGCACGCCCGCGCCGTGCTATCGAAGCTCGATTGGCGGGGGCCGCTGGAGCTCGAGTTCATGCGGCCCCACGGCTCCAATCAGCTGTACCTGCTGGAGGTCAACAACCGATTCCCCGCATGGATCATGCTGAGCCACTGGAGCAACGGCAACCTGGCGACCCTGCTTCTGGACGAGATCCTGCGCCCCGGCCGCCGCATCTTCGGGCCCGCGCGCGCCGGCGTCACCTTCATACGCGACATCGACGAGATCGTGGTGCCGCTGGCGCGCGTGCGCGAGCTTCACCGCTCGGGGAGCTGCACCGGCACGCCGCCCCGCGCGCCGCGCAACCGGCGCGGGGAGCCGGGCGGCGTTCGGGTGGCGGTGAGCGGCCTGAGCACGCTCGACGTGGTCAACGCGGGCCTGGGCGCCGCCAGGGCGCTGCGCGACGCCCCCGCCATCGGCGCGGTGTACGGTCTCGGACGCGGCCCGTTCGACTCCGGCAGCTACCGCGGCGAGCTGTTCGACGCCACCTTCAAGGTGCCCGATTCGAACGACCCGCAGGCGCTGCTCGAGCGCCTGCACGCCATCCACCGGGAAGCGCCCTTCGACGTGCTCGTCCCCTGCCTCGACGGGGAGATCCCGCTCCTCATCGAGGTGCAGGACGACCTCGAGGCCATGGGCGTGCGCACGCTGCTGCCTACGCGCGAGGCGTTCGAGCGCCGCAGCAAGCGCGGGCTCGCGCGCATGTACGACGTCGCCCCCAACGACGACGTCTTCGGCATTCCCGAGACGCGCTGCGCGCAGTGCGAGGAAGACGTGCTGGCCGCGGCGGAGGCGCTCGGCACGCCGGTGATCGTGAAGGGACCCGTCTCCCACGCGGTTCGGGCGAAGAGCCCGAACGAAGCGCGGGCCGCCTGGCGCATGCTCCGGGAGAAGGGCTGCACCGAGGCGCTGGTGCAGCCGTTCATCGCCGGAGAGCGCTTCGCCCTGGCCGCGGTGTGCCGCCGCACCCACGCGCCGCTCGCCGCCCTCGCCATCAAGAAGCTGCGAACCTGCGATCGCGGCAGCACCTGGAGCGCCATCCGCGTGCACCAGCCGGAGCTCGAGGCGCGCTTCGCCTCGTTCCTCCAGCACCTCGAATGGGTGGGGCCGGTGGAAGGCGAGTTCATCCGCGACGAGCTGAGCGAGCGCTTCTACCTGATCGAGGTCAACCCGCGCTTCACCGCCTGGATCGGCTACTCCGCGCACTGCGGACTGAATCATCCCTATCTCGCGGTGTGCGAGGCCCTGGGCCGCGCTGCGCAGGTGACCGCGATCAGCGGCGAGCTGGTTTTCATGCGCGGCTGCGAGGACGTGCGCGCGTACCCGAGCGCCTTCGCAGCGATGGCCACCAAGGGAGTGGTGCGGCATGCGTGAGAGCACTGCGGCGAGGGCGGCCGAGCCCGATCGCCTGCCCTACGAGCCTCCGCTGCTCGAGCCGATTACGTTCACGACGGTGAGCAAGCATCTGGCCGCCGACGTCTCCGCCGGCGTGAGGCTCGAGGAGTCCTACGGCGCCGAGGCGCTCCTGCGCGCTTACGGATCGCCCCTGTTCGTCGTCTCGGAGCGCGCTCTGAGAAATCTCTACGCGGATTTTCGCGAAACATTCACCGAGGCAGGCATCGAGACGCGCATCGCGTACTCCTACAAGACCAACTATCTCCCGTCGGTCTGCTCGATCCTGCACGAGGAGGGCGCGTGGGCGGAGATCGTCTCCGGCATGGAGTACGAGCTCGCACGCGGGCTCGGCGTATCTCCACGCGAGATCATCTTCAACGGTCCGTACAAGGCGCGCGACGACCTGCGCAAGGCGCTCTCCGAGGGTGCTCTGGTCAACGTCGACAACTTCGACGAGCTCGCGCTCGTCGCGGAGATGGCGCGCGATCTCGAGCACGACGCACGCATCGGCATCCGCGTCAACTTCCGGCGCGGCCCGATGTCGTGGACGAAGTTCGGATTCAACCACGAGAGCGGCGAGGCGCGGGGCGCGCTCGAGCGCATCGCCGCGCATCCGAAGCTGCGCCTCGAGATGCTGCACAACCACGGCGGCACCTTCGTGCTCAACCACGAGCTGTACGGGGAAGCGACCGCGGTCCTCATCGACGTGGCCCGCAGCGCGCGCGCGCTCGGGCTGGCGCCGACCCTGATCGACCTCGGCGGCGGCTACCCGTCCGGCAACCATCTCAAACCGGCGTTCGACCTGCCGGGCGGCAGGCGCCGGGAGCACAGC
Organism: uncultured Ectothiorhodospiraceae bacterium; assembly: GCA_964585725.1. GTDB lineage: Bacteria > Pseudomonadota > Gammaproteobacteria > HK1 > HK1 > CAZPFD01. Next base: position 12,027 of record CAZPFD010000059.1, read on the forward strand.
CTGTTCCCCTACGCGGAGGCCATCCTCGGCCGCCTGGCCGCGGCCAAGGACGCATTCGGGGGCCGGCCCACGCTGATCCTGGAGCCCGGGCGCGCGCTGGTCGACGCCGCGGTGCACCTGCTCGCGCGCGTGGTGGCGATCAAGAGCGTCGCGGGCCAGGGCAAGAGCGTCGTGGTGGATGCGGGCGTCAACCTGATTCCGACCGCGTACTGGTACGACCACGGCGTGCAGGCCGACGCCGACGACGCGGACGGGCACGTCGAGCGAGAGCGCGTGAACATCTACGGCCCGCTGTGCATGCAGGTCGACGTGCTGCGCGAAGGCGCTCTGCTGCCGCCCGTCGAGGTCGGAGCGCCGCTGGTGTTCTCCAACGTCGGCGCCTACTGCCACACGCAATCCATGCAGTTCATCCAGCCGCGGCCGGCCACCGTGCTGCTCGGGCCGAATGGTCCCGAGCTCATCCGGCGCCGGGAAACGTGGCGCGACGTGTTCGCGCTGGACGAGGTGCCCGAACGGCTGCGGCGCGATGGTTTTGCACTGTAGGCATTGGGTGGGGGTCACGCTGGCGGGGGTGGCGCAGATCGCCTTCTGCGATCGGCCGGCGATCGGCGCGCTTTTCCTGCTCGCGATGGCGACGCTCTCGCCGGCGGCGGCGCTGGGCGCACTGGCCGGCGCCGCGCTCGGCACCGCGGCCGCATACGTGTTCCACACCTGGAGCGCGGTCGAGAAGAAGGCCGGGCTGCCCGGCCCGAACCTGGCCATCGTGGGCATCGTGGCCGGCGCCATCATCGCGCGCCAGGGCCCCGCCGCGGTGCCGATGGCGCTGGCGGCGTTCGGCGCCTGCCTGCTGCTGGAGAGGATTCTGCGCAAGCCCCTGGCGAGAGTCGGGCTGCCCCTGCTGTCGCTCCCCGCCGTGCTCACCGGGTATCTGGCGAGCGCGGCCTACGCGCTGCTGGGATCCGAGCTCTGGGGCCAGGGCTACATTTTGATCGCGGACCCGCTGGCGGTGCTTCCGCTGATCCTGCTCGCCGGGCTCGGCATGGCGATGCAGTTTCCGCGGGCGACCCTTCAGACCGCGGTCGTGGCGCTCGCCGCGGCGCTGATCACGGGATGGATCATGGGGACCGGTGTCTTCGGTCCCGTGGAGCTGTGGGCGTACACCGTGGCCCCCGCGGCCTTCGGCGTGCACGCCGTGTTCCTCTCGGGCTCCGCGCTGGGAGCGTGCAGCGGGCTCATGGCCGCGGCGCTGGCGGCGGCGCTCTGGGCGGTGTGGCAATCGAGCCCGCTCGCGAGCGCGGCCCCCCCGCTGCTGCTGCCGTTCATACTCGCCACGTGGGCGACGCTGGCATGGGCGCGCCGCCGCGCCGGGGGGCTGGTGCTCGAGCCGGCCGTATGGGCTGCGGCTCGGACCGTGCGCGAGGCCCGCGCCCGGGGCAAGAGCGTGGTTGCGCTCACCGGCGCCGGCGCGAGCACCGCCTCGGGCATTCCCGACTACACGTCGAACGCCTGGCTGGACCCCGACGTCCCGGTGGGCGCTTACACGTGGAAGCGATATCTGAGCTCGCCGCGCTGCCGGCGCGTGTACTGGGATGCCTGCGCCCGGTTCCGCGCCGTGGCCCGGCGCGCCCGGCCCAATGCCGGGCATCGCGCCCTCGCCGCCCTCCAGCGGCAGGGCTGGATCGGCGCCACCGTGACTCAGAACGTCGACGGGCTGCATCAGCTCGCGGGCACCCCCCGCGTCATCGAGCTGCACGGCACCATCGAGCGGATTCACTGCCTGGGATGCGGTGCGGCGAGTCCGTGGCCGGAAGAGCCCTCGTGGCGCCGGGGCGAGGTGTACTGCCCCGCGTGCGGCGAGCTGCTGAAGCCCGCGGTGACCGCGTTCGGCGAACCGCTGCCCGCCGGCGCGTGGGACCGGGCGCAACGCCGGATCTCGGATTGCGGGGTGCTGCTCGTCGTCGGATCCCGCATGGCGGTGTGGCCCGCCAGCGAGCTGCTCGCGCAGGCACGCCGTGCAGGGGCACGCGTGGTGTTCGTGAACATCGGCGAGCCGGCCGCGGCCGTGGGCGAAGCGGACCTGGTCCTGCCCTACCCCGCCGAGGCCGTTCTGCCCGCGCTCGCCTGCCTGCTCGACTGCCCGCCCTCGCCCGAAGCGGCGCCCCCGCTGCGCGGGGGCCTGTGGCCCGCCGGCGGCGGCGTCCGGTAACGCTCACGGGGACGTACGCATTGAGCGAGGCGGACCCCGCCGCCACGGCGGGTCCGAGGGCTCTTACGGCCGGATTACGCTGCGCTCCATCGCGCCCTACCGGCGGCCTGCCCTCGAGCCGCTTGAAGAAAGCGAGCTGCGCTCTCATACATATATTTAGGGTTCGAACAAGGACGGGAGCGGCGTCGCGCTCGCGTCCGGGGAGCATTCCGTCATGACGCAGCGAGCCTTCGATTTTCTGCCGCTCAACCCGCGCGCCAGCAAGCCGCGCGATCGCGGCATCACCGAGATCCGCGGCCCGTACTACACGGTCATGGGGCAGCGCTATCTCAGCGACATCCTGGAGACCATGGGCGATGCCGTGGACACCCTCAAGTTCTCGGGCGGCGCCTTCAGCCTGATGCCGCGCGAGCGCGTGAAGGAGCTCATCGACCTGGCGCACAGCCACGACGTCACCGTCTCCACCGGCGGGTTCATGGAGTACGTGCTGAGCCTGCGCTCGCCCGAGCTGGTGGACCGCTACATCGCGGAGGCGCGCGAGCTCGGCTTCGACATCCTGGAGCTCTCGGTGGGCTTCATCACCCTGCCCTCGGACGATCTGGTGCGCCTGGTCAAGCGCGTGAAGAAGGCGGGGCTCAAGCCCAAGCCCGAGGTCGGCATCCAATTCGGCGCCGGCGGCGACACGCCCGCCGAGGAGCTCTCCACCGAGGGCACCCGGGCGGTGTCGCGCGCCATCGAGCTGGCGCGCAAGTGCCTGGACGGGGGCGCGTGGATGATCATGATCGAGTCCGAGGGGATCACGGAGAACGTGCGCGAGTGGCGCACGGACGTGGTCTCGGACATCGCCGATCAGCTCGGCCTCGAGAACGTCATGTTCGAGGCCGCGGATCCGCCCGTGTTCCAGTGGTACATCAAGAACTACGGGCCCGAGGTCAACGTGTTCGTGGACCACAGCCAGATCGTGCAGCTCGAGGCCCTGCGCCGCGGCATCTGGGGCCCGCAGAGCCTGTTCGGGCGCGTGGTGACGTACAAGGAGGATTGAGGGCGGGATTTCAAACCGCCCGGCGCTGCGGGTGCTCCTCGATGCCGACCTCGGCCAGCAGCCACTGGCGAAAGGCGATCACTTTCGGGCGCTCGGCGTTGCTCTCCGGGTACACGAGGTAGTAGGCGAACTCCACCGGAAAGCCCAGCTCGAAGGGCTTGACCAGGCGCCCCGCGTCGAGGTCGTCGCGCAGCAGCACGCTGCTCCCCAGCGCCACGCCGTGGCCCTCGATGGCCGCCTGGGCGGCCATGGTGGACATGCTGAAGCGCGGCCCCCGGGTAGGATCGACCTCCTCCACGCCCGCGGCCCGCAGCCACATGGACCAGTCCGGCCACATCTCCGGCTGCTGCTGCCACTCCACGTGCAGCAGCGTGTGATGGCGCAGATCCGCGGGGACCCGCAGCGGCGCCGGGCCTTCCAGCAAGCGCGGGCTGCACACCGGGAACACCTCCTCCACCAGCAGGCGCTCGGCGATCAGCCCCGGGTACCGGCCCGCACCGTAGCGGATCGCCAGGTCCACGTCCTCGCGGGTGAAATCCACCAGGTCCGCCGAGGCGTCCACGCGCACCTCGATGCCCGGATACGCCCGGCGAAAACCCGCCAGGCGCGGCACCAGCCATTTGGCGCCGAAGGACGGCGCCGTGCTCACCGTGAGCGGACGGCGCGTGTCCCACGCCAGCACCGCGTCCACCGCGCGGCCGAGCTGGTCGAACCCCTCGTGCAGGCTTGGCAGGGCGGCCTGCCCCGCCTCGGTGAGCATGAGCGCCTTGTTCAGGCGCCGGAACAGCGCCACGCCGAGGTAGCTTTCCAAGCCCTTG
>CAZPFD010000059.1:16102-17024 GCA_964585725.1 uncultured Ectothiorhodospiraceae bacterium
GATCTGGTGGCTGATGGCCGCGGGGGTGACGTGCAGCTCCTCGGCCGCCTTGCTGAAGCTGAGGTGGCGCGCGGCGGCCTCGAAGGCCCTGAGCCCGTTGAGCGGTGGCAGTCGGCGGTTCACGACGAATCTATAGTGAGAATTTCTAACCTGGATTGCAAGATTTTCTCGCTTGCGATTTGACCCTTCAAGCCTTATGTTATCTTCGTCAAAAGGGTGAATCAGGTCAAATTTTCGGTTAAAGAAAACTCAAGTTGCGCCGCAACAAGAGGCGGGAACACGGAGCGGCAGGGGATGGGACCGGAAGGGCAGACACTCGTGAACATTTTGGCGGCATCGACCCCATCCAGATAGCGGAGGATTTCGAACATGAAACGCATCAACGCGCTGATGAAGACGGAGTACCGGTCCCAGTGGCAGGACCGTCCTGTGTTCCTGGCGCCCCGCTCCGCTCCGGCCGACTCCACCGCGGGCCCCGAGCGCGCGGGATGGCAGGCGGCGTGGAGGCGCGTGCGGGCGGGTCTGAGCGCGCTCACAGCCGAGCTGCGGCGGGCGCGCGCACGGCGGATCACGCACCGCCAGCTCGCGACCCTCGACGATCACCTGCTCGCGGACATCGGGCTGCGCCGTGAGCAGCTGCGGGAGTACGCGGACCACCTGGTGGCCCATCCCGGCGTCCGGCCGGGCCTGTGCACGGTGACGGAGCTGAGCGCCCGGCGTCCGTCGGGCGAGATGGACGTCTCGGCCGAGCGCGCGGCCTGAGGCCGTGAGCGAACGCTGGTGGAGCCGCCCCCGGTCGGGCGACCGGGGGCGGTTTCTTTTACAAAAAAGCCGCCCCGGAATCCCTTCCGGAGCGGCCGTTCGGTGGCTTCCGCGAGCTCTCGCTTATTCCTCGAGGTAGCTGCGCAGCCGCTGGGCGTTG
>CAZPFD010000060.1:0-9307 GCA_964585725.1 uncultured Ectothiorhodospiraceae bacterium
AGCGGGCGCATCTCGAAGTCGAGCAGCCCGTCGGCCTGCACGCACACGGGCAGTAACGCGAGCGTGAATATGAAAGCGTGCAGCAGGTTACGCATGATGGTCTCCGGATTGTTTCGAGCGTCGCCGCGGAGCTCCTCGCCCCCGCTCCCGCGGCGCCCGAGACACTATACTACTGCAGGCGACAGAGGGGCGCAGGGATTCGAGACCGCTTCCCAGGGGCGGGAACCGCGTCATCGAACTCTCCGCCGGTCGATTGAAACGCCGGACCGTCGATGAGACCCGCCTTCCATCCGCAGCTCGTCAACTCGCCGTTCGAGGATCCCGCCCTCTACGTCGACTTTCTGTTCCAGCAGCGGGCGGTGCTCTTCGACCTGGGCTACGTGAGCGCGCTCGCGCCGCGCAAGATCCTGCGCCTCTCGGACATCTTCGTCTCGCACACCCACATGGACCACTTCATCGGCCTCGATCAGGTGGTGCGCATCTGCCTCGGGCGCGCCAGGGTCCTGCGCCTGTTCGGCCCGCGTGGCTTCAGGGCCCAGGTCGGACACCGCCTCGCGGGCTACACCTGGAATCTGGTGGAGAACTACGACACCGACTTCACCGTGATCGCCACCGAGGTGGAGGAAGCCGGCTGCGCCGCCACCCGCTTTCGGTGCCGCACCGGGTTCGTGCCCGAGCCTGTGGACGCCGCCGCCCGGCCCGCGGACGGAACTCTCCTCGACGAGGAGGGCTTCCGGGTGCGCAGTGCGCTCCTGGATCACAAGATCCCCTGCCTCGCCTTCGCCTTCGAGGAGAAGCAGCACGTGAACGTGTGGAAGAATCGCCTGGAGGAGCTGGGGCTGCCCACCGGAGCGTGGATACAGGAGCTGAAGGCGGCGGTGGCGCGCGGCGATCCCGACGACGCGCCCTTTCGGGTCTGGTGGCGCAGCGACGGCAGGCTCGAGGAGCGGCACTTCGCGCTCGGCGAGCTGCGCGATCGGATCCTGCGCATCACGCGCGGGCAAAAGATCGGCTACGTGGTCGACGCCCTCTACAGCGAGCACAACGCGGCGCGCATCGTCGATCTCGTGCGCGGTGCGGACTACCTGTTCATCGAGGCCGCGTTCCTGCAGGCCGAGGCCGAGCGCGCTGCGCACACGTATCACCTGACCGCCCACCAGGCCGGGCTGCTCGCGCGCGAGGCGGGCGTGAAGTTCCTCGTGCCCTTTCACTTCTCGGCGCGCTACCAGGGGCGGGGCCAGGCGCTGCACGCCGAGGCCATGGCGGCGTTCAAAGGAGCGGCGGCGCTTGAGAGCATCTCTCGCGTGCCGCCGACTCCTCTTTGACTTCTCACCATGACCGCGCGCGAAATCCTCTTGATCTACGATCGCGAGTGCCCCGTCTGCCACGCTTACTGCCGCATGGCTCGCATCCGCGAGTCCATCGGCGCGCTGCGGCTGGTGGACGCGCGGCGCGAGCACGCGGTCATGGCCGAGATCACCGCCAGAGGCCTCGACATCGACCAGGGCATGGTGCTCAAGGTGGGTGACGCCCTGTACTACGGCGCGGACGCCATTCACGTTCTCGCCCTGATGAGCAGCCGCTCGGGGACATTCAACCGGATCAACCACTGGCTGTTTCGCTCGCGCACCGTGTCCGGGGTCCTGTACCCGGTGCTTCGCTCGTGCAGAAACCTGCTGCTGAAGACCCTGGGCAAGACCAAGATCAACAACCTGGAGCTGCCCGACAACGACAGGTTCTGATGCGCGTACTATTCTGGCATGGCAAGGCACGCCGGTCGGGAACGATGCGGCCAAACATTACTCGGGTCGCGCGCTTGCATCGCGCTTCCGGCCGCGCCGTAAGCTCGTCCGTCACCTGAGAGGCGACCTCAGAGGAGGGCGACCGTGTTCATCATGGCGGGTTCCACATGAGTCTCTGGTCGCAAGCCGCCGCCGTCGCCGCCCACACGCCTGCGGCGCGCAACCGCTACGTAGACTTCCTGCGCGCACTCTCCATCTTGATGGTCATCTCGGGACACTGGCTGGTGGCCGCGCCCTACGTGGCGGAAGGGCAGCTCACGCTCGGCAGCATGCTGGAGTATCAGCGCTGGACGCAGCTTCTCTCGTGGGTGTTTCAGGTGATGCCGGTGTTCTTTTTCGTGGGCGGCTATTCCAACGGCGTGTCGTGGAAAGCCGCGGTGCGCGACGACAAAAGCTACGCCGAGTGGCTGAACGGCCGCCTGCGGCGGCTCGCCGGGCCGGTGCTGCCGCTGCTCGTGTTCTGGGCCTTGCTCGGGATTGCCGGGCACCTGACGGGCGTGCGGCCCGAGATGGTAAAGGCCGGCTCGCAGATGGCGCTCGTCCCCGTCTGGTTTCTGGCGGTCTACGTGGGGGTGACCGTAGTCGTGCCGCTGACCCACGCTGCGTGGCGACGGTTCGGGATGGCGTCGTTCTGGGCGCTCGCCATCGCGGTGGCGGTGGACGACCTGCTGTTCTTCGCCGCCGGCTTCGAGAGCGTGGGCTGGCTCAACTACGGGTTCATCTGGCTGGCGGTGCACCAGCTCGGCTACGCGTGGCAAGGCGGAAGGCTGCGAGCCGGCTGGAAGGCCCTGCCGTGGAGCGTCGCAGGCCTCGCCATCCTGATCGTGCTCGTGACGCTGGGGCCCTACCCGTTGAGCATGGTGAGCGTGCCGGGGGAAGAGATGAGCAACTCGCTGCCGCCCAAGATCCCCATGCTGCTGCTCGGTATGACCCAGATCGGGATCGCCCTGGCGCTCGAGTCGGCGGTGCGCCGCTGGCTGCAGCGGCCGCGGCCGTGGACCGCGACCGTGCTCGTGAACGGAATGATCATGACGATCTTCCTGTGGCACCTCACTGCCTCCGTGCTCATCATCGGTGCCGCGCTGCAGCTCGGCGACGTGGGGCTCGCGGTCGAGCCGGGCAGCGGTGCCTGGTGGGCCCTGCGCCCGCTCTGGCTCGCCGTGTATCTGCTGGGTCTGGCGGGATTTGCCCTGGCCTTCGGGCCCTTCGAGCGCGGCGGTGCGGGCCACCCGCCGGCGGCGGCATGGCGGCAGACGGCGGGCGCCGCGCTCATCTGCACCGGGCTCGCTCTCGTCGCGCTCGGCGGAATCGGCGGCAGCGACGGCTGGCTCGGTCTGCGCTGGTGGGTGCTGCTGCTGCCCCTCGTGGGAGCGGTCCTCGCCGGGGTCAACCCGCTTGCACCTAGCGCTCGACGGGGCGCGGGTCAAGGGGGTCGCAGTTAGTCGAAACCGCCGGTGCCGCGTTCCCTCGTTCAGCCCTTCATCCGCTCCATGCCGGGGTCGTAGAGAGGCCGGAGATGAATCTTGCACGGCACCCGCTCGGTCGCCACTTCGAGCTCGTAGCGCCCCGTCTCGAGCCATGATCGCGAGACGCCCTGCGCGTGGCGCACGTAGCCGTAGCCGATGCTCTTGCCCACGGTGTACCCGTAGCCGCCGCTGGTGAGCCAGCCCACGCGCTCCCCGTCGCGAAAGATCGTCTCGCGGCCGAGCAGCACCGTCTCGTCGCCGTCCACGGTGAAGCCGGCGAGGCGCTTGCGCAGGGGCCCTTCGCGCTGGCGCAGCAGCGCCTCGCGGCCCACGAAATCCACGTCCCGGTCGAGGCGCACCGCCCATCCGAGCCCCGCTTCCAGCGGCGTGTGATCGGGCGTGATGTCCGCCCCCCATGCGCGGTAGCCCTTCTCCAGGCGCAGGCTCTCGATGGCGCGGTAGCCCGCGTTCGCGATCCCGTGCTCGGCGCCCGCCGCCATCAGCGCCTCGTACACGGTCACCGCGAACTCCACCGGCACGTGCAGCTCCCAGCCGAGCTCGCCCACGTAGCTCACGCGCAAAGCGGTGGCCGGCGCCCCCGCGACGTGAATCTCCCGTGCACTCGCAAACGGAAATCCCGGGTCGGAGACGTCGTCGCCGGTGACCCGCGCGAGCACGTCCCGCGCGCGCGGCCCCATCAGCGAGAGCACGGCGTGCATCGAGGTGACGTCGATCAGATGCGCGTCGAGCCCGGCGGGGATGTGGCGCCTGATCCAGTCGAAGTCGTGGGTGGCGAAGCCGGTGCCGGTGACGATGTAGAAGCGACCGTGCGCGAGCCGTGAGACGGTGAGATCGCACTCGATGCCGCCCCGGCTGTTCAGCATTTGCGTGTAGGTCACCGTGCCTGCGGGCTTGGCCACGTCGTTGGCGCACACCCGCTCGAGCACCGCCTGTGCCTGGCTGCCGATGAGCAGAAACTTGGCGAAAGAGGACTGATCGAAGAGCGCGACGCGCTCGCGCGCCGCCCTGTGCTCCTCGCCGACGGCAGCGAACCAGTTGCCCCGGCCGAAGGAGTAGACGTCGCGCGCCGGCATGCCCTGCGGCGCGAACCAGTTCGGCCGCTCCCAGCCGAGCTTCTCGCCAAAGCACGCCCCTGCCGACTCGAGCTTGTCATAGAGCGGGGAGCGGCGCAGCGGGCGCCCGCTTTGATGCTCCTCGAAGGGCCATGCGATGGTGTAGTGCTTGCCGTAGAGCTCGAGCGTTCGCGTACGCACCCAGGCGGTATCCGCGTGCGGACGACCGAAGCGGCGGATGTCCACCGCCCACAGGTCGTAGGGCGGCTCACCTCCGGCAATCCACTCCGCCAGCGCTTTGCCCGCGCCGCCCGCGGACGCGATGCCGAATGCATTGAAGCCCGCCGCCACGAAGTACCCGGGCAGCTCCGGGGCCTCGCCGAGGATGAAGTTGCCGTCCGGAGTGAAGCTTTCGGGGCCGTTCACAAGCAGCTTGATCCCGGCATGCTGGAGCGCCGGAACGCGCGGCATGCCCAGCGCCGTGAGCTGCTCGAACTGCTCCCAGTCGGAGTCGAGCAGCGTGAAGTGGAAGTCCTCGGGGATACCCTCGACCGCCCACGGCAGGGGATCCGGCTCGTACCCACCCATGACCAGCCCACCCACCTCTTCCTTGTAATAGGTAAGGCGATCCGGATCGCGCAGCGTCGGCAGATCCGGGGTGACGCCGTCCATAGGCTCGGTCACCGCGTACTGGTGCTGCACGGACACCAGGGGAACGTTCACTCCTGCGAGACGCCCGAACGCGCGCGCCCACTGCCCGCAGCAGTTGACGACCACCTCGCAGCGCACCCGGCCCTGGCCGGTAAGCACACCCGCCGCGCGTCCGTTCTCGGTGAGCACCCCGAGGACCGGGCAGTCCTCGACGATGCGCGCGCCGTGAAGCCGGGCCCCCTTGGCGAGCGCCTGCGTCAGATCGGAAGGGTTGGCCTGCCCGTCGGTGGGCAGGAAAGCGGCGCCGACCACGTCCGATATGTCCATGAGCGGCCACAGCTCCTGCGCCTCCTTGGGCGTGAGCAAATGCATCTCGAGGCCGAAGCTGTGGGCCGTAGTGGCCTGGCGCTTGATCTCGGTCATGCGCTCGGGGGTGCACGCGAGGCGCAGGCCCCCGTTCATCTTCCAGCCGGTCGCCTGTCCGGTCTCCCGCTCGAGCCGATCGTAGAGCGCCACCGACTCGCCCAGAAGCTGAGTGATGCTGGCCGACGTACGCAGCTGGCCGACCAGCCCCGCCGCGTGAAAGGTGCTGCCGCTGGTCAGCTTCTTGCGCTCGAGGAGAAGCACCTCCCATCCGAGCCGGGCGAGGTGATACGCCGCCGAGCAGCCGACGATCCCGCCGCCGACCACGACCGCGCGCGTGTGACTAGGCAGCTCGGCCATCAGTATCCATCTTCCTGATTACCCGCAAGCCTCACCCCTGCCGGCGGGGTGGCGAGCCCCTTGCGAAGGGTGACTGGCGGAGCGCGGCACGACTCCATTACATCTGCTGAAAGTCATGCCACGCGCGTTCGAAACGACGCAGGTTCTCCTCGGTATAGGCGACGTAGTCGAAATCGAGCGTCGAGTGGATCTCCGAGACCATGCTCCACATCGACTCGCGCAGCAGCGACGCGCACTTCATGGCCGCGTAGCGCCGGCGCAACTCGTGCGTCACGGGCGCTTCGAAGTAGTTCTCGAGCAGCCACTGCTCCTGGACCGGGCTCAGCTCGTTGTTGGACGCGAGCCCGCCCAGGTCGAACAGCGGGCTGTTGAACCCGGCGTACTCCCAGTCGACCAGCCATATGCGCGCGCCGTCGTCGAGAAAGTTCGCCGCCAGCAGATCGTTGTGCCCGAACACGATATGCACCGGGCCCACGGCCTCTTCGAGGCGCGATGCGAGGTCGAGAAAGCGTTCCAGCTCGGGCAGCATCCGGCTCTCGCCTTCGCGCAGCGTGCCGGCGTACTGGCGCACCACCTGGAAGACCCAGAACATCGGCGTGGGACCGCGGAAATGCCGGGGAACGTCCCGGTGACAGGCGCGCACCACCGCCAGCAGGCGCTCGAACGTCGCCGGCGCCCGCACGTCCTCGGGGCCGAGCGTCCGGCCCTCGATGTGGCGCATGACCAGCGCGCCGGGCTCCCAGTACACGATCTCGGGCGCAATCCCCGCGGCGTGCGCGGCCCGCGCCGAGGCCAGCTCGTTGGTGCGCGCGATCCCGTGCTCGGGGATGTCCTCCCCGACGCGCACCACATACTTGCCGCGCGCGTCCTGCACCGTGAAATTGGTGTTGGTGATCCCGCCGCCCAGCGGCTCGAGGGTGATCCTGCCCTGCCAGCACGGCAGCGCGGCGGCCTTCTCGCGTGCACTCACTCGCTCCTCCTATGCCAGCCCCAGCTCCCGTTTCTTGCGCGACGCCCACGCGTTGATCAGACGGTCGGCGATGATCGCGATGAACGCGACGCACAGCCCGGCGACGATGCCGCGGCCGGTGTCCGCCTTGGTCAACGCGATGTACACCTCCTGGCCCAGATCGCGGGTGCCCACCAGCGCGGTGATGACGAGCATGGAAAGCGCCATCATGATGGTCTGGTTGATGCCCAGCATGATCTCGGGCATGGCCAGGGGCAGCTGCACGCGCCAAAGGATCTGGCGGCGCGTGCAGCCCATGGCGCGCGCCGCCTCGATCAGCTCGGCGGGCACCTGACGGATCCCGTGGTCGGAGTAGCGGATCGGGGGGACGAGGGCGTAGGCGACGATGGCGATCATCGCCGAGAAATCCCCCACGCGGAACAACATGACCACCGGGATGAGATACACGAACGAGGGCAGCGTCTGCAGCGTGTCGATGATCACCTGCACGGCGCGGTGCACGCGCTCGTGGCGCGACGCCCAGATGCCGATGGGGATGCCTATCAGCGCCGCGGCGGTGACCGACAGCCCGCACAGGTAGACCGAGATCATGGATTTCTCCCAGTTCCCGGTCACGGCCATGAACAGCGCGAGCCCGCCGCAGAGCGCAGCCAGGCGCCAGCCACCGAGCTGATAGCCGGCCAGGGCGATGAGCCCGACCACCGCGGTCCACGGCAGGGCGAGGAGAAACCGCTTCACCGGGATCAGAACGTTCAGCAGCAGCCACGCCTTGACGCTGTCGAGCTCGTCGAAGAAGTGGATGTTGATCCACGACACCAGATCGTTCCAGAAGGCGCCGGTGGACACGGTCAGCGCTTCGGGCAGCTCGTGCAGCGCGCCGATGAACGCGCCGAGCAGGGTGGTCGCGGCGATGAGGACGAGCGCCAGCGTGAGGTGCAGGTGGCGCCGGACGAAGCTGCGCCCCACCGCGGCACGCTGCAGCGGGGAGCGATTGGCGAACGCCTGGCTCAGCCGGTCGAGGGCGATGGCGAGCAGCGTGATGGCCAGACCCGCCTCCACGCCTTCTCCTATCTGCAGGCGCTTCAACGCCGAGAGCACGTCGAAGCCGAGGCCGCCGGCGCCGATCATGGAGGCGATGATCACCATGTTGAGCGAGAGCATGATGACCTGGTTGACGCCGACCATGAGCGTGCGGTGCGCCGACGGAATCTGGATCTTCCACAGGAGCTGGCGCCGCGTGCAACCGGCCATGCGGCCGAACTCGACGACCTCGGTCGGCACCAGCTTCAACGCCAGCATGGTGCAGCGGACCATGGGCGGCGTCGCGTATATGATCGTCGCGATCATCGCCGCCACCTTGCCGAACCCGAACAGGAACAGCACCGGCACCAGGTAGGCGAAAACCGGCACCGTCTGCATGAGATCCAGCACCGGGGTGACCACCGCCTCCACGCGCCGGCTGCGGAAGGCGATGATGCCGACCGACAGCCCGGCCACCACGCCGATGGGGACGGCGATGATGATCGACGAGAGCGTGACCATCGCGCTCTCCCACTGATCGAACACCGCCAGGTACAGAAAGCAGGCGCCGACCAGCAGCCCGAGGCCCCAGCTGCGCGCGTAGTGCCCGAGGATCACCACCACGCCGACCACCGCGAGCCACGACAGGGCCGGAATCTCGATCACGCCCGGTATGTGCACGCCCGAGGCGAGCAGCGATTGCGCCGTCTTCAGCGGCCAGTTCAGCAGCCACGAGATGGAGCGGGTCAGCTCCTTGAAGGTGAAGAGCCCGAGGTCGAAGTCGTTGATCAGCCACCGCATCAGGTCGCTGATCCAGAACCTGAGCGGCACATCCCAGCCGCGCGGATAGCTCCAGGCCCATGGCCACAGCTCGCGCAGGCCGTAGACGATGGCGGTGAGCGCGAGCGCCAGCCCCCATGCGCCCCACCAGCCCCGCACCCGCAGGCCGTCGCGCAGGCCGTGGACGGGGATAGCGGTGCTCATGACGAGTCGGGCGACGCGCTCTTGCCCGTCAGCACACCGAGCACGGTCCAGCGGTTCAGGCGCCCGATGGGCCGTCCGTCAGCGTCCACCACGGCGAAGTCGCCCTCGCTGCCCGCGATGCGCTCGGCCAGATCCTGCACCTTGGTGTCGGCCGCGACGTTCGCGGAGAGGGTTTCGCCGTTTCGCAGCGGCTCCATGATGGCGCGCGCCGAGAGCACCTTGGCGCGCGGAATGTCCTTGGTGAACTCGGCCACGTAGGCGTTGGCGGGCTCGAGCACCAGCTCCTCGGGCGTTCCTATCTGGATGATCTCGCCGTCCTTCATGATGGCGATCCGATCCGCGAGCCGGATCGCCTCATCGAAGTCGTGGGTGATGAACACGATGGTCTTGTGCAGCACGTTCTGAAGGCGCAGGAACTCGTCCTGCATCTCCCGGCGGATGAGCGGATCGAGCGCCGAGAACGGCTCGTCCAGCAACCAGATCTCGGGCTCCACGGCGAGCGAGCGCGCGATGCCGACGCGCTGCTGCTGCCCGCCGGAGAGCTCGCGCGGATAGTAATGCTCGCGCCCGGCGAGCCCCACGAGCTCGATCATCTGCCGCGCGCGCCGCTCGCGCCTG
>CAZPFD010000060.1:9317-16990 GCA_964585725.1 uncultured Ectothiorhodospiraceae bacterium
GCGTCTGCGTCCTGCAAAATGCGGCGCTGGTGGTCCATCGTTGCATTGCGCGCCGCTCGCGCCTGTCCCGCTCCACGCCCTGTATCTCGAGGGGAAAGGCGACGTTGCCGAGCACGGTGAGATGCGGCAGCAGGGCGAAGTGCTGAAACACCATCCCCATCTTGTGCCGCCGGATATGAATGAGCTCCGCCTCGTCGGCTTCGAGGAGGTTGCGCTCTTCGAAGATGACCTCTCCCGCGGTCGGCTCGATGAGGCGCGACAGGCAGCGGACGACGGTGGATTTGCCGGATCCCGACAGGCCCATGATGACGAAGATCTGGCCTTCCGTGACCTCGAAGCTCGCGTCGCGTACGGCGCAGATCAGGCCGGCGTCGGCGATGGCCTGGGCGGTCGCAGCGCTCCCATGCACGGCGTAGAAGCGCTCCGCGCCGTCGCCGAACAGCTTCCACACGCCCTTGCAGCTGATCTTGACGCGCGCCGGTTGCGCGGCGCGCGCGGGATTCGGGCCGGAAGTCGATGCCGGTGACACCTGCAATCGTCTCCTCGGTGGGTGGCCGCCCGCGGCGCGTGCTCGGAGCCCGTGGGCATGGTGCGGGCGGCGGTGCGCCGCCGGACGATCACACGCCCGGCGGCGCGATGCCCGAGTCGGTCGTTACCGGCACTCGGTCCACTTCTTCCAGACCGGTTCGTTCTTCTTTATCCAGGACTCGACCACCTCGTCGACGTCCTTGCCTTCCAGGTCGACCTCGGCGATGAGCAGCCCCACGGTCTGGTTGTCGATGCGGAAGTTGCGAACGGCCTGGTAGGCGCAGGGCCACTTCTTCTCGCCGCCCTTCCAGCCGACCTTCTTGATCCAGCCGCGAGGCTTTCCGCAGTCGTACGCCATGCCGGGGTTCATACCCCAGGACGGGTTCTCATAGCACTCGTCGGTGTAGCGGGGGAAGTTCACCCACTCGCCCTTGAACTTGATCGGCGCCCAGTGCGGCGTGTAGACCCAGGCGAGGACGGGCGCCTTGCGCTCGTACGCCGACTGGATCTCGGCGAACAGGGCGGCGTCCGTGCCGGCGTGCACCACTTCGTAGTCGAGACCCAGCGCCTCGGCCCGCTCATCGTCGAACCCGGCCCAGGTGACGGGGCCGCCGAGGTAGCGACCCTTGGGGTGGGTTTCCGGCGTCGAGAAGGCCTCCGCGCACTCGTTCAATGCCTTCCAGTCCGGGAGCCCGGGACACTTCTCCTTCATGTACAGCGGATACCACCACTCCTCGATGGCCACCATCCCCGTCTCGCCCAGATCCACCGTCTTGCCGGTCGCGAGACTCGCTTCCATGGCCTGCTTGCCGGTGGTTTCCCACATCTCCATGGCGACGTGGAGGTCCCCGGACTCGAGCCCGGCGAACTGGGCGATGTAGTCGGCCTGCTGGTACTCGATGTTGTAGCCCATCTCCTCCAGGACCCGCCCCATGATGTGGGTGGTGATGTACTGGCCGGTCCAGTCGTGGATGGTCAGGATGATCGGGTCGTCGGATTCGGGGGCGGCCGAGGCGACCGAGGTCGAGAGCGCGACCGCTGCGGCAGCGCCCAGAGTCAGGGCTCTGATGCGTGTTCTCATGGTGTCCTCCTCCTCGCGGGGTTGTTGATTATGGCCTTCGGCCCGCAGCCGAGGCTGCGACCGGGCGTCTTGCCAGGCGGTGTTCCAATAATCGCGTTAAATCCACAAAAGTCAACCCGAGTACGCGCTTAACTGTGGTAACGCGTTGCCGATCGGTTGGACCCTGGCTAAACTCCACCACCGGGAGGACATCGGGAGCCGGCGGCGAGTGCTATCGAGCAAGCGGCAGATGGAGATCCTGGAGGCCGTGAGGCTGCGCGGTGCGTGCACCATCGGCGAGCTCGCGGCGCGCTTCGACGTCTCCGACGAGACCATACGGCGTAACGTGAAGCCGCTGGTCTCGAGAGGCCTCGTGCTCAAGGTGCACGGCGGGATCGTGTCCGCCGACGGCGTGCAGGAGCCCCCCTATCAGCGGCGCATGCTCGAGAACCGCGAGGCCAAGCAGCGCATCGCCGCGTGCGTGGCCGAGCAGATCCGCGACGGCGACTCGCTCATGCTCGACACCGGCTCCACCACCGCGTACGTGGCGCTCGCCCTCGTGCACCACTCCAACCTCGTGGTGGTCACCAACTCGGTGGAGATCGCGCGCACCCTGGCCACGCGCAACGGCAATCGCGTGTACATGGCGGGCGGCGAGCTGCGCGCGGACGACGCGGCCGCGTTCGGGCCGAGCGCTCAGAACTTCGTGCGCCAGTTCCGGGTCGAGCACGCCGTGCTGTCCATCGGCGCCATTCGTGAAGACGGCGCCTTCATGAACTTCCATCTGTGCGAGGGCGAGTTCTCCCGGGCGGTCATCGCGCAGGCGGAGCACACCACCGTGGCGGCGGATCAGTCGAAGTTCGGACGCAAGGGCGTGGTGAGGGTGTGCGACGCGGCGCAGGTCGGCACGCTGGTGACCGACGCCGAGCCGCCTGAGCCCCTGTCGGCGCACCTCGCCGAGGCGGGGGTTCGAGTCGTGGTCGCGTGAACGAGCCGACCCCGGGCTACGCCGCGCGCCCGGCTCAGTACAGCCGGTATACGATGAGCCACACGCTGCCCTCGGCCGGGGGATCCGCTGGTGCGTCCCCGGCATAGGCCACGACGCGCAGCTCGTGGGATCCGTCGGTGACGGTCTCGGGGACCTGCACCTTGAAGGTGGGCGTGTCGCTGGCCGCGAGGTAGTCGTCGCCGCTGGCGTCGTCCAGGTAGGCGCGATACTGTGCGGCGCTCGCGCCGGCGGCCTTGACGGTGACCGTGATCTCGTCCCCGGGCTGCACCGCGTGCGTCTTGTCCGCCTCCACGGTGAGCTCGGCGGCGGGGGCGGGCGCGCTCTGCTCGGCGGTCTCTTGCACCGCGGCGGGCTCGTCCGGCGGCTCCTCGGAGCAGGCGGGCAGCAGCACCCACGCAGCGAGCGCCGGGATCAGGAGCACGCCTTGGCGCAGGCGTTCGCGGCAGGCGTTCACGGTGGTGCGGCTGTTCATCTCCTCAGGGCCGCGCATGCGGCTTCCATCGAACTCGAGCGACCTCGCGGGCGTCAGTGCGTATGCGGGACGCCGGGCGCACTGCAGCGTGGTAGTGTAGCACCGCACGCATGGGAGGAGGATCAGCGCCGGTGCACAGCCCGGGTCGGGGCGCGAATTTCGATCTCGGACGCACAAAGTGGCGACCAGATTGCTCGAAGCCAAGATCTCGCATGACCTTGCTGATGTCTTCGAGTGCGGCAGGCGTCACGCAATCCAGATCATAGGACTGGTATTCGTTGTCCGAATAGATGGACACCACACTGCCGCCCGAAAGAACACCGCTCAGCCCGGCACGGCTCAGAGCCTCGGAGACAATCTGACCCCGTTAACGCCAGCGCCGGGCGCGCTCCACCGCCTCGGCGAAGCGGGCGCGCGCGTCGCCGAGATCTGTGCCAGGCGTGTAGCGGCGTGCGGGCGGCGGCAGCGGGGGCAGCGCCTGCGCATCGCGCGCGAGGCCCGCGCCGAGGAGCGCCATGCGCGCGGCCCCGAGGCCGGTGATCTCGGCCACCGCCGGGACCACCACCTCGAGCGCCGCGGCGTCGGCCAGGAAGCGGCAGAAGTACTCGTTGTGGGTGAGGCCGCCGTCCACCGGCAGCGACGCCGGGCGCCCCGCGATGGACTCGAAGCGCTCCACGAGCTGCACCGCGCGCAAGGCCACTCCCTCCAGAACGGAGCGGCACAGATCGGCGCGCGTGGTGTCGAGCCCCAGACCCAGCCACAGCCCGGCGGCGCTGCGATCCCAGTACGGGCAGCCGAGCCCGGAGAGCGCGGGCACGAACGCGAGCCCGCGGGCGATGGCGGGCGGGCCCTCGAAGCCGTCGAGGATGTCGTCGGCGCCCACCCCGATGCCCTTCAGCCATTCCACCGCGGAGGCGGCGTTGTAGATGCCGCCGTCGATGGCGTAGACCGGTGCCTCGCCGCCGAGCTGCCAGGCCACGGTGGAGAGGATCCCCTCCTCGGGCACGCTCACCGGCTGCGCACCCACGTTGGCCAGGGCGAAGGCGCCGGTGCCAAAGGTCACCTTGGTGTCCCCGCGCCCGAGGCAGCCGTGGCCGAACAGCGCCGCTTGCTGGTCCACGACGCTGGCGGTCACCGCGATCTCACCGACCCCCGTGCGCGCGGCGCCGAAGTCGCCGGTGCTCGGCCGGATCTCGGGCAGCGCCTCGCTGGGCACGCCGAAGAGCGCGCACAGCTCGGGGTCCCACTCCAGGGTGCGCAGGTTCATGAGGCTGGTGCGCGAGGCGGTGGTGACGTCGGTGGCGAAAGCGCCGCTCAGCCGATCCAGGAAGTACGCGTCCGAGGTGCCCAGGCGCAGCCGCCCCGCGCGCAGGAGCTCCTGCGCCCCGGGCGCGTGATCGAGCAGCCAGCGCAGCTTGCTGGCCGAGAAGTACGGATCCAGGGGCAGCCCCGCGCGCTCCAGGGTGAGCGCCTCCGCGCCCTCGCGCTTCAGGCGCTCGATGGCGCCTTGCGTGCGATCGTCCTGCCACACGATGGCGTTGTGCAGCGGGGTGCCGTCGCGCGCATCCCAGGCCATGCAGGTCTCGCCCTGGTTGGCGAGCCCGAGCCCCGCGGCGCGTTGCGGCGGCGCGGCCTGCGCCGCGTCCAGCGCCCGGCGCAGATGATCGAGGAGCTCCGCGGGATCGTGCTCGACCCAGCCCGCGCGCGGATAGATCTGGCGGTGGCGAAAGCTCTCGATGAGGGTGAGCTCGCCCGCCGTGTCCAGGGCCATGACCTTGGTGCCGGTGGTGCCCTGATCGATGGCGATGACGCGAGTCATGGACCGCCTCGCATTCAGCGCCCGGGAACCCCCAGGCGCACCGCGCCCGTGCGGATCAGGACGTAGAGCACCACGAACCCGGTGAACACGAGGGCGTTGACCACCGAGGCCATGGCGTAGAGCTCGGGCTCGATGCCGTGGCGCAACGTTCCCCAGGCGATGGTGGGCAGGGTGGGCACGGCGCCCAGGTTGTAGAAGGAGATCTCGAAGTTGTTGAACGCGAGCAGGAAGCTCACCAGGAACGCCCCCAGCACCGCCGGCCAGATGTTGGGCAGGGTGACCTCGAAGAAGCAGCGCACGGGACGCGCGCCGAACACCATGGCCACGTCGTCCAGGCGCCAGTCGTAGCGCACGAGCTGCGCCATCAGCACCAGAAAGGCAAACGACAGGCAGTAGGTGGCGTTGGCCAGAATGGCCGAGATCATGTTGCCGGGCAGCCCCAGCACGTTGCGGTTGAACATCAGCGTCGAGATCCCGATCAGCACCTGGGCCACGAACAGCGGCGCGAGGTAGAGGCCGATCACCAGTCCGCGCCGGCGCGCGCGGTACTTGAGCACGCCGATGGCGGCGACGGTGGCGAAGAGCGCGGCAATGGCGCCGCTACCGAGCCCGATAGTGAGGCTGTTCAGGAGCCCTTCGTGGAAGTCGCTCATGATGCCCAGGCGCTCGTACCACTCGAACGTGAACTCGGGCGGAAACGGCCACACCGAGTTGTCCACGAAGGAGAGGTAGGTGACGTAGAAGATGGGGAAGTAGAGGAACACGTACAGCAGCACCAGCATCACGGACTGACCCGTGATGAGCGCGCGAGCGCCCGCGCTGGTCCGCTGCATGCCTCTACTCCCCCGCCCCGGTGAAGCCGCTGCGGCGCAGGCTCACGGTCCACGCCACGATCAGGATGAACGCCATGGACACGATGAACAGCACCACGCCCATGGCCGAGCCGAGCGCCCAGGTGCCGGTGGCGCCGAACTGATGCTCCAGGATGTTGCCGTAGAGCGCGCCGTTCACGCCGCCCAGGAACTTCGGGGTCACGCTCGCCGCCAGCGTGGGAATGAACACCAGCACCACCCCGATCAGGGTGCCGATGCGGTTCAGCGGCCAGGTGATCTCGATGAACGCGCGCCAGGGCTTGGCGCCGCACACCTTGGCCACCTCCAGCAGCTCGAAGTTGAAGTTCAGGAGCGAGAGGTAGATCGCCAGGATCATGAACGGGATCCACAGGTACACGAGACCGATGGCGGTGGCGACGTTGGAGTACATCAGGGCCTGGACGGGCTCGAGGCCGAACATCTGCAGCGCCATGTTCACGAGCCCGATGGGCCCCAGGATGTGCTGTATCGCGGTGATGCGCAGGATGATCCCGGTCAGGAACGGCGCCGCCGTGAGCAGCACCAGTATCAGACGGTAGCGCCCCCCGTGCTTGGCGATGAGGTAGGCCACCGGATACGCGTAGAGCAGGCAGAGGAACGACACCACCAGCGCCATCGCCAGCGAGCGTCCCAGGAAGGTCAGGTAGGTGCCGTCGGTCAGGATGGTGGCGTAGTTGTCGACGTTCCACTGGGCGAGCAGCTCGTAGTTCTCGGTGCGCCAGAAGCTGAACACCACGATGGACAGCAGGGGCACGAGCAGGAACAGCACCACCAGCAGCGCCCCGGGCGCAGTGAGCGCGGCGAAGCGCACGCGCGCGTCGTGGCGCAGCCGCACGAAGAGGGGTGCGCGCGCGGCCGCGGCGCCGGCTTGAGGCTGCGCGGCCCGCGTCTCGATGTAGGCGTCGCTCATGAGACGGCCCTCTCCGCGCGCGTCTCAGCCCGCGCGGAAACAATCCGAGGCCGACGCCGGCCAGGCGATGTCCACGGTCTCGCGCGGCGCGATGCCGGGGACGTCCACGGTGGCGGTGACGGTGAGCTCGGTCTCCTCGTCGAGCTGCACCAGGTAATCGGCGTACTGCCCCTTGAAGATCACGTCGCGCAGGCGCCCCTGGAGCCGGTTCAGATCCTCGCCGTCGCCGTTCAGGGTGCCGGGGGCGCCGATGCGGATGCGCTCGCTCTTCACGAACAGCTCCACCCGCTCGCCGGCGCGCGCGCCCTCGGGGCGCGGCACGGCGAGCCGGTGCCCGCGCCACTCCAGGTGCCCGAGCGTGCCGTTCACCTCACTCAGCTCGCCCTGGAGGCGGTTGGCGAAGCCCACGAACGAGGCCACGAAGCGCGTCGCGGGCTGGGCGTAGACCTCGATCTTGGGCGCCACCTGCTCGAACAGGCCCTCGTTCATGACCGCGATGCGATCGGACATGGTGAGCGCCTCTTCCTGGTTGTGGGTGACGTAGACGAAGGGAATGCCGAGCGCCTCCTGAAAGCGGCGCACCTCCACCTCCATCTCCTTGCGCAGCTCGCGATCGAGGTTCGCCAGCGGCTCGTCCAGGAGCAGCACCTCGGGGCGCGCCACCAGCCCGCGCGCCAGCGCTACGCGCTGCTTCTGCCCGCCGGAGAGCTGGTGCGGGTAGCGGCCGGTGTAGCCGCGCAGGTGCACGAAGTCGAGCACCCAGTCGATCTGCTCGCGCTGCTCGGCGCGCGACAAGCCCTGCATCTTGAGGGGGAAGGCCACGTTCTCGCCCACCGTGCGGTGGGGAAACAGAAGGAAATCCTGGAACACCATGCCGATGCGTCGCGCGTAGGGCGGCAGCAGCGTGACGTCGCGCTCACCGATGTGCACGCTGCCCACGTCCGGGGTCTCGAGCCCGGCGATGATGCGCAGCAGGGTCGTCTTGCCGGCGCCGTTGCGGCCG
>CAZPFD010000061.1:0-15374 GCA_964585725.1 uncultured Ectothiorhodospiraceae bacterium
TCAGGCCGCGAACCAGCGCACCGCCCACGGGCCGAGGCTCGCGATCCCCGACGCCCCGGCGCCGTTCGCATCGGTGGCATAAAGCAGACGTCCCCGGGGCCGAATGAGCGCCGCGCTCGGCTCCCCGCCCAGATTCGCCGCGAGGGTCAGGCAACCGCCGTCCTCGAGCGGCCACTCCACGGCAAGCGCTTGCTCGCCCAGGCGTGTGAGGACGGCGCCGCCTGGAATGATGCGCCCCAGGCGGGGAACGATCTCGCGCCGGCGCAGATGCAGGAGATGCCGATGAAAGGACAGCCACTCCTGGGCCTGAGGCTGCCCGCGCACGGCCCAGTCGAGACGCGCACGCTCGAAGGTCTCCCTCGACAGGGGGTCGGGAATGCGACCGTGCGCCTGCTCGTCGCTGAACTGCGGGAACCCGGCGAACTCGCGCCGGCGTCCCTCGCGCACTGCGTTCGCCAGCCCGGGCTCGAAGTCGCAGAAGTAGGGAAAGGGCTCGGCAGCCGCCCACTCCTGGCCCATGAACAGCAACGGCGGCGACGGCGCGAGCAGAAGCACGGCCGTGGCGGCGCGCACCGCCTCGGCGCTCGCCAGCGCCGTCACGCGCTCGCCGCGGGCCCGATTGCCGACCTGATCATGATTCTGCAGAAAGTTGACGAAGGCTGCGGGCGGCAGACCCGCCGTGGTCTCCCCGCGCGGGCGCGCGCCCCGGTACGCGGAAGGCTCGCCCTGATAGGCGAAACCTTCGCGCAGGCAGCGCCCGAGGTATCCGATGGGATCGGCCTCGTAGTCCTGATAGTAGCCGGCGGTTTCGCCGGTCACGAGAACGTGCAGCCCGTGATGGAAATCGTCGTTCCACTGCGCCGTGTACCAGCACGGGCGTCCCGACGCGTCGCGCGCAAGATAGTGCGCGGCGTTGTCGTCGTTCTCGAGCACGAGGTGCACCGGGCGGCGGCTGCCCGGCCCGGCATGCACCGCCCGGGCGAGCTCCGTCAGGATGTGCGGCTCGCCGTCATCGCGGATGCCGTGCACGGCGTCGAGACGCAGCCCGTCGAAGCCGTACTCCTCCAGCCAGTAGCAGGCGTTGTCCACGAAGAATCGACGCACCCAGCGGCTGTGCTCGCCGTCGAAGTTGATGGCCGGGCCCCAGGGCGTTTCGTGGCGTCGGCTGAAGAACTGCGGCGCATATCGATGCAGGTAGTTGCCCTCGGGACCGAAGTGGTTGTAGACCACGTCCAGAAGGATCATGAGTCCGTGGGCGTGCGCCGCCGCCACGAGCGCCTTGAGGTCGTCGGGGTCCCCGTAGTGGCATTCCGGCGCGAAAGGCAGCACGCCGTCGTAGCCCCAGTTGCGCGCCCCGGCGAACTCCGCGATGGGCATCAGCTCCACCGCGGTCACGCCGAGCGCGGCGAGCTCGGGCAGTCGCTGCGCCGCACCGCGGTACGTTCCCTCGGGCGTGAATGTGCCCACGTGCAGCTCATAGAGGACGCTGTCCTCCCACCGGCCTCCCCGCCACGCGCCATCGGCCCAGGTCCAATGCGCAGGGTCCACCACCCGGCTCGGGCCGTGCACATCCTCCGGCTGAAAGCGGGACGCCGGGTCCGGAACCCGCATGTCTTGGTCGACGCGGTAGCGGTAGAGCGCCCCGGGCCGAGCCGCAGCGGTCTCGAGACGGAACCACCCGTCGCGCTGCGCCTCCATGGGCAGAATGCGCTCACGCCCTGGCCCCTCGAGACACAACTCCACGCTTTCGGCGGCGGGCGCCCACAGCGCGAAGCGCACGCCCCCGTCGATGATCTCGGCACCGAATGGCATCGTGTACCGGCGCTTCACGGCGGATCGGGTCTCAAGCGAGCTCGATACGATCTCCTGCGCCGTGCCGAAGAGCCACCATCAAGGCCAGGTACTCGCGAAGCTGGCGCGTCAGGAGAAAGTTCTCACGCACGAATTCCCGCGCCTTGCAGCCCATCTCCCTCACCTTCTCCGGCTGATGCAGCAGATACCGGATACGCAGCGCGGCGCCCTCGGGAGTGTCCACCAGAAACCCGGTGTGATGATCGATTACCTGGAGCCGGATGCCGCCCGTATTGCCGCCTATCACGGGCTTTCCCTTCCACATCCCTTCCGTCACCGTGAGCCCGAACCCCTCCTTCGTGGACTTCTGGAGAACGATGTCGGCGCTGCGCTGAAGGGCGTTGATCGTTCGATGCGCATCCGGCGGCAGCAGCAGAACGTGTACGTCGGAATCGTCTGCGGCTTCCGTGCGCACTTCCTGAAGCACGATCTCGCCCTCCGGATCGTCGCTGGCGGGTCCCCCCACCAGCACCAGCTGCAAGCCCGGCACGAACCGCTTGCTCAACCGGTAGGCGCGGATGACGCCCACCGGATCCTTGAACCGATCGAAGCGCGAAACCTGAACGACGAGCGGCCGCGCCGGATCGAGGCCGAAACGTTCGCGCGTGGCGGTCAGCTCCTCGGCACCGAGGTCGATGTTCTTCTCGCTCAACGGATCGATGCTCGGCGGAACGATGTACGCGGGGTTGGGCAGAGGATGCGTGAATGCGGAGAGCGAGAAGATGCTGGCATCGTAGGCGGCCACGAAACTTCGGAGGTAGCGCCACACCGGGCGGTGCGGGTGGCTCACGTCGATATGGCAGCGCCAGATCCACTTGCCCGCTCGCGCAGGAAAGTGCCGGAGCATCGCCGCCGGCTGCGGATCGTGGATGAACACGAAGTCGGCATCCTCGAGCACGGCCCGCAGCTCCTCGGCGCTGCGTGCATTGTTATCCTCATAGGCGTGCACATGATGCTCGGAGAGCGTGACGGGGCTGCCTTGCAACGCATTGTGCATGCCCTTGGTACACTGGTAGAAGGCGTTGTCGCCGCGAATGACCTCCCAGGACGCGTCCATGCCGAGCTCGCGGGTGAGCGGAACGAGCTTGGCCAGGATCTCGGCGACGCCGCCGCCGACGCGCGTGGAGTTCACATGGACTATCCTCGCGCCGCCGAGCACCCCGGCGAGCTGACGCAGATGATCGATCACGTCTGCTCCCGTCACCGCGGCGTAGTCGTCGAGGAGGCTCATTGTTCGACCCCCGGGAAGTGAGCTCCAAAGGCCGAAGCGAGATTGCTGCGCAGCTCGGTCAGGCTTCCGAAGTAGGGATCTATCGCCGCGAGGCGCGCGCACACTGCGGCGTGGTCTTCCTCCAGCGAGGCCAGCCATGCGCTGAAGTCGTCATGGTTTCCGGCGAGGCGCCGGCGCGCGTCGATGAAATGGTAGAAGACGCTGCCCGTGGAGAGCGTGGGCACGAGGCGCGCGAGCTCCTGGGCCTGCACGGCGCGCTTTCCCGTGTCGAAGACCACGATTTGCGAACGCGTGAACTCGAAGGGGCGGGTGGCGCGGAACCACGGCAGATATTCGCTCTCCTCCAGGCGCTCCTCGATGGTGTCGACGAGCTCCTCGCGCAGGGCGTCGAGCGCGTTGAAGTCGGTCGGATCCAGCACCGCCAGGCGCTCGGCGAGCGCGCCGTCGTGCAGCCCGTGCCGCGCCCAGCTCGCGAAGTCGTTGTTGAATTCGCGCTCCTCGAAGCGCGGCTCCAGCAGACTGCCCCAGAAGTGGTGGTAGATGCTGTCGGCGTGGATCCCGGTCAGGCTGTCCCTGAGCTCGCGCAAGGTGAACGCGCGCTTCCCGGTGGCGATGGCGATGAGCGCGCAGTCCTTGATCAGAAAGGGGTCGGATTTCCGCACCGACGGCGCCTCGGCGGTCACGGCCTGCTCCGACGGGAGGCAGGGGCCGCCGGCCCCCGCGTTGCGCGCCGCGGCGGCATGATACGCCGCGTCTCCGGGGGCGGCTCCGGGGGCACCTCGCCGGGGCCGGGCGGCTCCTCGGGCGGCGGCGTCTCCGGCGGCTCCTCCGGCTGTGGGGGCACCTCCTGTGGGGCGGGGGCCGGGGGCACGTCGCCGGGCGGCTGCCACTCGGCCCGCTGGCGCGGCGACGCCGATGGCGCATACGAAACGTGCTCAATCAATGATGTGGTGCTTGCCGACGATCCTGACGGTGCTCGCCTGAGGTCCCTCATCCCCCTGCTCCTCCGCGAAACGCACCTCGGCGCCCACCTCGAGCGTCTCGAAGTCGCCGTTCAGCACGCTGTTGCGGTGAAAGTAGATCAGTCGGCCGTCGGAGGCCTCGATCTTGCCGTAACCTTCCTCGGGGTAAAGCTGAGCGATGCGCCCGTGGGGCGGCGCGTCATGACGCTTCACCTGTCCGCGGCGACGGCGCTTGTAATCCTGCAACTGGCGCTTGGCTGCATTGAACGCATCGCGTATGGCCACGTAGACGTCCTCGTGGGCGTGCTGCTGGCCGGGATCCCGGCTCACGACGAGCTCTTCGTCGGGGACGGTGAGATCGATGCGCACGTGATACAGGTTGCCCTTGTTGTGATGCCGGTGAGGCGCCTCCACCGCCACGCGGCATCCCATGATGTCCTCGCAGAACTCCTCGAGCTTGGACGCTTTCTCTCGAATGCGCCTCTCGATGGCGGGTGACTGCTGCATGTTACGGAAGGTGATCTCCAAGGGTATTCGCATCGCTCGATCCTTTGGCTCGTTCCCGTGGGCCCTGCAGAGCATGCCCGCATGAAGGCTCGCATGCGGATATTCTTCGGGAGTTGACCTGGGTCAAACCGACGGCCCCGCGGGTCGCGGGATTCCGTTGCGGCATTCCGCGGCCCGGGGCCGTCCCGGTTTCATTTTACAGGGATCCAGCGCGCGCCCCTGCGCCGGGGCGCCACATACCTCACGGGCGGGATGGCGGGGCGGATTCATGAGGAGCGCGCGGTCCGGTCGCGGAACTACGCATACCCCGAGTCGGGATATGTGCGGCGCCTCCTCGAGGACTCCCCGCGCAGCCGAGGTGAACGCCCGCCGCGGCCGGGCGCCATGGGGCGTGCAGCCTCAGTCGGCGCGATCCAGCTCGTCCCAGGGCCCGTTCCAGTCCTCCGGGCGCATGGGCGCATCGCTCTCGCCCCGGTCGTCACGGTCCAGCGGCTCGTACGCGCCCGTCCAATCTTCCGGGGGCTCGATGGGCTCCGGCCGGCTCTCCTGCCACGCCTCGAGCTCGAGCTCGCCAAGGGTGCCGTCGAAGTATTGGACCTCGACCGTGCCGGCCTCTTCGTCGACGGCGACCACCTCGAAGGATCGTCCGTCGAGATCCTTGTACCAGCTGCCTATTGTGGGCTCCAGCGGCTCGTCCACCTCACTATCCTCCCGCGGGTCCTCGGAATCCCGCCCGCGACGCTCCACGGCCCATCACCTGCGCGGGCCGCGGCGGGGTGATCGACTGGCTCTGTTTTCAAGTCTGATCGTTCCCAGGGGAGAATGCAACGAGGGCCCGGAACCACCGCGCCAGGGGCGCGGCACAGCGGCGGGACCGACTTCCAGGCCACAGCGCGTCTTCCCGCACCCGCCCGGCCGCAGTTGCCGTCAACGGAATCATGGGACAGAATCGCGCGGTCACGCAACGCCCAGAGGAACCATGGCCACGCAGCCGCAGCGGGCACGCATACGAATTCGCAACGATATCGACCTCTACCGGCGGGCCGAGATGATTACCCGGCTCGAGCGCCAGCGCGCAATCCTGAGCGCGCACTTCGAGCCGGGAGACCCCCACGTGCTCGTCGTTCAGTACCGGCAGGGCGGCTTCAGCCACGGTACGCTCGTGGATCTGATCCAGCACCACGGCGTGGCGGCGGAGGCGCTTCCCGACTGAAACCATCGGAGGATGCCTTCGTCTGAGGGCGCAGGAGGTCAACCGCCATGAGCTCGCCCCTTCGTCCCCGCGTTCTCATCTCCGAAGAACAGGTTCGCAGCCGCATCAGGGAGCTCGCACGGCAGATCTCCCTCGACTACGCGAACAAGGGAGAGCTCACCTTGGTGGGCGTGCTCAAGGGCGCCTTCATGTTCCTGGCGGATCTGTCCCGCGAGCTCAGCGTGCCGCGTCTCATCGAATTCATCGCGCTCTCGAGCTATGGGCGCGGCGGGACCGCGTCCGGCGCCGTGCGCCTGCTCATGGACGTGCGCGAGAGCGTCGAGGGCAAGCACGTGCTGATCGTGGAGGACATCGTGGACACGGGACGCACGCTGCGCTACCTCATCGGGCTTCTGGAGGCGCGGGGTCCCGCCTCGATTCGCACCTGCGCCCTGGTGCGCAAGCGAGGGCGCCAGGAGGTCGAGGTGAGCATCGAGTATCTCGGCTTCGAGATCCCGGACGTGTGGGTCGTGGGCTACGGGCTGGATTACGCGGAGAAACATCGAACCCTGCCCTACATCGGAGTGGTGGATCCGGAAGCGCCGGGTTGAAGCTCTGCGAAGCATCGCCCTTACGAGCGGGCGATCATCGACGCCAGCTTGCGCAGGTGCTCGCGCACCTCCTGTGGCAGCTCCGAGACGGCGCCGACTCCGTATCCCGCCAGCACCTTCTGTTGCAGCAGCTCGTAGGCGCGCGCCGCCGCCGGGGCGCCCGGTTCCAGCCGGATGGCGTACTCCAGGTAGAGCTCGGCCTGCGGCAACCAGTCGTCGGCGTGGCTGCGATACTCCGCAACTCCCAGCAGATAGTACGCTTCCGTAAGCTCGGCCGATCGCGCGCCCGGCTGCGCCGATTCCGTGTAGAGATGAAGCAGACCCGCGGCGGCTATGTACTGCACCAGCGCGCCGCGCCCGTCGTACGCGCGCCGAGTCGCATCCGCGACCAGGTGCCGCGCGGCGTCCAGGGGCGAGCCGCTGGGCGGCCACGGCCGCAGGCGTTGCAGCGCCGCAATCCAGCGCGCTGCGTCCTCGCGCAGGGCTCGCGGCAAATCGCCGCTCCGTTGCAGCGCCTTCAACATCGGTAACGCCCGTTCCGCGTCCCCCTTCACCCGAAGGCTGATGGACAGATGCAGCCGGACCGCATCCACCACGCGATCCGGGTCGACGGATGGCGATGCGAGCAATGTCTCGAGGGTTGCGAGCGCGTCGTCGAAACGGCGCGTCGCAGCCTGAACCTTCGCGCGCTCGTAGGCGGGCAGAGCCTCGACGGTGCGCGAGTCGATGAAGTCCTCCGCCGCCGCCGGCGAATCCGCATGCGACGGCAGTCGCGTATGGCAGGCAATGCAGATCTCGGTAGTGCGATAGACGAGCTGGGGGACGCGCTCGAAGCGCCCCCACTCATAGTTGCGCAGCATCAGCACCGCGTAACGCTCGAGAGAGCTGGCGAGGAACGCGCTGCCGATATCGCCCGCGGCGGCGTGCTCGGAGAGCATCGCGGCCTGGTCGCCGAGCTCGTTGAGGGCGTCGATCACGCGATCCTGCCGACCCGGATCGCGAAACGCCTCGTCCTCCACGCTGAATGTCAGCAGCGTACGCACGCTGTCCAGAATCACGCGCATGGCGGCGCGGGTGGCCCCGCGCTCCGCGCCGTCCACGGCGCCAGCGGTACCGGCCATCAGGAACGACGCCGCGAACGCCCCCGCAAAGAGTTTCGACTTGACGGATCCCATGTCTGTCCCGTCCTGCTCACCGCAGCGGCACATGCCCCGGACCCCATCCGGAGCGACGCTCGCCGGCCCACTGCCCGAGATTCACAAAAAGTTCTTGTTGTGCACCGGATGGCGGCGCTATTAGAAAGGAAAGTGTAGCTCACCCGAAAGGGTCGGGTACTTGTTGGCGAGGATCTCCTCGTCGGGCAGCTCCTGAACGGCACCTGCGGCGAGGGCTGGAACGCCGCGCGCTGCGGCGCGGGGCGCCGGCGTCAGTGATGGGTACGCGAGGGCGGCGAGGCCTCCGGGGACTCCTCGATGATCAGGCCGCGCCGCACGCGCTTGCCGATCAATACACAGGCCTGCGAGAAAGCCTTTTCCGCCTCCGACGCGTACCACTCCCATGCGGCCGGACCCAGCGTGTCCTGCAAGCGCCAGTGCCCCACCACATAGGTCTCTCCGATGCGCACCTCCACGGTCCAATCGTGCCAGGTCACATCGGGATCCTCATCCTCTACGTACTCCTGCTTGACCAGCCGGCAGTGATTGTCGCCGCGGTCGTCGAGCGCGGTGACGTCCGCGACCACCAGCCCCTGATCGATGCATGACTCCCACCCGGTGTGGACGGCGTCCGCCGACGCGAACAGGGCATGCACGACGCTGGCCGGTGTCAGCGCGAGCATGAGCGGCGTATCCCAGTCGGGCTCGACGGTCGTTTCGGTTCGGCTCATGAGGTTCTCCCATCCAGAGGTCAGAGACGACAGCTTCGGAGTTGGTCCGCGGGATGTGCGTGGGGGCGGGGGTGCAGAGGATAAACCCCCTCTCGGCGATTTTGAAGGATTTCGGCAGCCCACGGTGGGAGCGCCGGCCCGCCCGCGGTCGGTCCCCGGGGGGAGACGGTGCGTTCGAAGCGATACCCGCCCGTGCCCCCTTCACGGCGCAGGCCCGGGAGCCTTGAGCGAGCTGCACGCGTTCTGCCAGCATACCCGCACAAGAGGTGCGAGGGCCCGCTGACCCGCGAGACGACGGCTGCGTCCCGCGGGTGATCCGGTGGGCGAGAAGAGGTCCTCGGAGCGTATGGCAAGCGTCAACGAAGCCCCCTTCGGCGCGTGGCGATCCCCCATCACGGCCGAGCGCATCGCCGCGGGCAGCCTGCGCCTCGGTGCGGTGGCCCTGGAGGCTGATGCCGTCTACTGGCTGGAGGGCCGCGCGGCCGAAGGCGGACGCAGCGTGCTGATGCGCTGCGCGAGCGACGGTCATGTACAGGCACTCACCCCCGCGCCATTCAACGTGCGCACGGGCGCACACGAATACGGCGGCGGCGCCTACCGGGTGGCCCGGGATACGGTCTGGTTCGTGAACTTTGCCGACCAGCGCGTGCACGTGCAGCGCCGCGGCGAGCCGCCGCGGCCGCTCACTCCGGAAGGACCGTGGCGTTACGCCGACCTGATCCACGACGCGCGGCGCCGGCGGCTGATCGCGGTGCGCGAGACCCACCAGGACGGTGGCGAGCCCGCCAGCACGCTGGTGAGCCTCGACACGGCCACGGACTCGGCCCGGGTGCTGGCGGCGGGGCACGACTTCTACTCGAGCCCGTGCCTGAGCCCGGATGGCCGCCATCTCGCGTGGCTGTGCTGGGACCATCCTCGCATGCCCTGGGACGGCACCGAGCTGTGGGTCGCCGCCATCGACGGCAGCGGCGCGCTCGGTCCGGCAACCCGGGTGGCCGGCGGCCCCGACGAATCGGTCTTCCAGCCCCAGTGGGCCGCGGACGGAGCTCTGTGCTTCGTCTCCGATCCCGGCGGGTGGTGGAACCTCTACTGCTGGCGCGGCGACGCCGTCAGCCCCCTGTGCCCGATGCAGGCCGAGTTCGGCCAGCCCCAGTGGCAATTCGGCATGAGCACCTACGGCTTCGACGCGACCGGCGCCGTCGTCTGCGCGTACTGCACGGGGGGCGTGTGGCGCCTCGCGCGCCTGGATCGGAACGGCGGGCGCCTCCAGCCCATGGAGCTGCCCTACACCCAGCTGCAGGACGTACGCGTGAGCGGCCATCGCGCGGCGTTCCTGGCCGGAGCGCCGGATCGGCCTACCGCCGTGGTGACGCTCGACCTCGCCAGCGGGCGCCCGGTCGTGCTGCGTGAGGCGACGACCCTCGATTTCGACAGCGGGTACGTCTCGCGCCCGGACCGTGTCACGTTTCCGACGGGCGGCGGGGAGGCGGCCCACGGCTTCCTGTATCTGCCACGCAACCCGGCCCACCGCGCAGCGGCCGCCGACAGACCGCCCCTCATCGTCGTCGTCCACGGCGGGCCCACCGGAGCCGCGTCCGACGCGCTGCATCTTCCGACCCAGTTCTGGACCAGCCGCGGCTTCGCCGTGCTCGATGTGGACTACCGCGGCAGCACCGGCTACGGGCGCGCCTATCGGCGGCTGCTCCAGGGGCAGTGGGGCATCGCGGACGTCGAGGACTGCGTCAACGGCGCGCGGCATCTGGTGGCCACCGGGCAGGTCGACGCTCACCGGCTGGCGATCCGGGGCAGCAGCGCCGGAGGCTACACGGTCCTCGCCGCCCTCGCCTTTCACGAGGTCTTCAGGGCGGGAGCGAGCTATTACGGGGTCAGCGATCTGGAAGCGCTGGCGCGGGAGACCCACAAGTTCGAGTCGCACTACATGGACTGGCTGCTCGGCCCCTACCCGGCCGCGCGCGACACGTACCGCGCGCGTTCACCCATCCGTCACGCGGAGCGCTTGTCGTGCGCGGTGATCTTCTTCCAGGGGCTGGACGACAAGGTCGTGCCGCCGAACCAGGCCCACCGGATGGTGAGCGCCCTCGAGCGCCGCGGCCTGCCGGTGGCCTACGTGCCCTTCGAGGGCGAGCAGCACGGCTTTCGCAGAAGCGAGACCCTGCGCCGGGCGCTGGAGGCGGAGCGGGCGCACCCTCGGATTCCGACCCGCGGACCGGGTGGAGCCGGTTCCCATCGCCAACCTGGACTGAGCGGCCGAGGGCGCATGCTCCCCTCAGCTGCGCCACACGGCGGCGGCGAACGCGAGCCATGCGACGATGAACGCGAGGCCCCCGAAGGGGGTGATTGCACCGAGCCAGCGCAGCCCGCTCACGCTCAGGACATACAGGCTTCCCGAGAACAGCACGATGCCGGCGAGCATCAGCCACGCCGCCCACTTCAAGAGCCCGGATCCCGTCAGCTGCCAGGCCGCGAGCCCCACGACCAACAGGCCCAGCGCATGGTAGAGATGGTACTGCACCCCAGTCTGGTAAACGGCGAGCGCATCGGATGGGAGGCGCTCCTTGAGCCCGTGCGCCCCGAAGGCGCCCAGCACCACCCCCAGAGCCGCAGCGAGAGCGCCCAGGATCAGAAACAGCTTTGCATCGTGCATGCTCCCCCCTCCTCTCAGAATCGACAAACGCTTCTCGCGCCTTCCGGCCATCCGGGTCGACGAGCGCGCGGCGGGATGGGGCCCGGGGCATGTGCCGCGCAGTCGCAAGCCCCGCGGGCGGCGGGGCCGGGACTCGGCCAGAGCGCCACAGGAACCCGCGCACGCTCAGTCGAAGCTGCAAACATCGAGTGGGCACGGCGCGGCCCCGCCTAGCTTCGAGGTTACAGGGCTGTTTCGGGGCTTGCGACGGAGAGGCGCGTGCCCCGGGACCCAGCGACGCTCTGTGACAAGCATCTCAGTCGAACAGGCGCGTGATCTCGTCGCGCTGAAAGACGGGCAGCGGGCGCCACTCGCCGTCGCGCGTCCGCAGCCGGCACCCGGCGTCCGCCGGCACCACCCCGCCAATGATCGCCGCGCGCACACCCTCCGCCCGCAAGCGCTGCACGATGGGCTCCGCCCGCTCCGCAGCCGCCACCACGAGCAGCGCGCCGGAGCCGATGAGCCCGAGCGGGTCCAGCCCGAAGTGCCGGCACAGCTGCGCGCACTCGGGGAGGATCGGCAGGGACGCCTCATCGAGCTGAAGACCGACCTCGGCGGCCTCGGCCAGCTCCCACAGACCGGTCGCCACCCCGCCCTCCGTGGGATCGTGCAGCGCGTGAACGCCCCCCACCTCCAGCGCGGCGCGGGCCTCCGCGACGATGCTGATGCCGGGCGCATAAAGATAGCGTGCAGCCCGCTCCAGAGTCTCAGCGGGAATGGTCTGCGCGAGCGCGGCCCGTTTCTCGCGGGCGATCACGGCCGTGCCCTCGACGGCGATGCCCTTGGTGAGAATCACCGCATCTCCCACGCGGGCACCGCCGGTTCGTATCCACCGATCCCGCTCCACCTCGCCCAGCATCTGCCCGACCACGATGGGGCGCTCGAGACCGTAGGTGATCTCCGTATGCCCCCCGCACAGCGACACCCCGAGCCCGCGGCACGCGTCCGCGATCTGGCCGAAGATGCGCTCGGCCAGCTCCGGAGTCGTGCTCCGCTCGGGCAGCAGCAACGTCGCCAGGAACCAGCGGGGTATGGCACCGCAGCAAGCCACGTCGTTCGCGTTGACGTGCACGGCGTACCATCCAATCTCGTCGCTCGCGAAGGTCACCGGATCGGTCTTGGCGACGAGGCACCGGTCCCCCATCTCGATGACCGCGGCGTCCTCTCCCACCCCCGGCCCCACGATGACGCGCGGGTCCGGGGAAACGTAGCGCTCTATCAAACGCTCCAGGAGCTCGCTCGGAAGCTTGCCGACGGGAATGTAAGTCATGGCGCTCATTCTAGCGATTTCACCGCCGTTGCGCGCACCCAGCCTCTCCGCGCGGCCGGCAGGGTGCTTTCGTGTGCCTCAAGTTCCGCCAGCGTCCACCGAAAAGAGAATGCCATACCCGTGTGAACGACGGGCCGTAGGTTCGTCTCCGTGCACCGAGGTCTAGCCGTGGACAACGTACCCAGAATTGGCGAGCTGATGACGACGACATCCTTGCATTGCGTGGATGTCTCGGACACCGTGAAGACGGCCAAGACGTTGATGCTCAATGAGAACATAAAGCATCTTCCCGTTCTCAGAGACGGTCAGCTGGTGGGAATTCTCAGCGACCGCGATGTCAAGTTGGCTCAAGCGGTCTCTACCGATCCCAGCTTCCATGACAACGCGCACGTCGAGGATGTGTTTCGTTCGAACCCCTACTCCGTTCCGCGGTCGGAGCCGGCCGACAGAGTGCTGCGTGAGATGGCGGAGCGGAGAATCGGGTCGGTTCTCATCGTCGAGGACGAGGATCTGATCGGGATCTTCACCACGACGGACGCCTGTCGCTGCTTCGCCGACTTTTTGAAATTTCATTTCGGCAACGGAGAGGACGAAGCGCCGACGGGGGAGGAATTGACCGCCTGAAACCGTCTCCCTTGACGAAAGCACCAACATTTGTTCGCATCCGCGCGAGGGAGCGCACCGGCAGCGCCATCCCGTTGCGCACTTGGCTCACGGGTGCAGCCTTCCTCCTGATGCTCGGATGCACCACGCCCCCGACCCGCGAAACCCCCATCGCTCCGCAGGCCGAGTGGCCGAGCGGTGCGCCCTCCAAGGCTCACTACGCGCGTCTCTATGAGAGCGACGAGGCCAACCGGCGAGTTCAGACCCGGGCGGAGTACTACCGCTGGATCATCCGCTTCTATGAGGGATGGGCCATGTTCCCCGCGGGATGGAACGATACCGAGGCGCAGCTCCTGGAAGGGGTGGATGCGGAGCGCTACCCGATCCTCAAGGCGAAGGTTTCCTATCTCGGTCACCTCGTCTCCGGCGAATGGGCCAAGGACAACGGCGTGCGCCGCATTCACTCGAGCATGCTGGCGGTGTGGGGAGAGCTGCTTCGGAGTGCGCGCGAGCAAGCCGAGAAGGAGCGGACCATCGACCACGTCACCGGAGACGTTCTCGCGCTGCTCTCGGGCGCCTTGAGCGCGGATGCCATCGGCCCCGAACGCTACCGGGACCTCTCGGCGCGCGGCCGCGTGACGCAACCCGTACGCTCGGAGGCCGGGACCATCAACGGCGCGCGCACACCGGGCGGCTGACTCGCACTGCGCCAACCGGCGACCTCATCACCGTTCTTCGCGGATTTCCGGGAAAGCGTGACGGAGAGGCGCGCGCCCCGGGACCCACCTCGCCCCGCCAAACCACCCGGGAGCGCGTGGGGGATCAGACGTCCCGCGCCGGGCGGATGCCCATGAACTGCCAGCGCTGATCCGGATAGAAGAAGTTCCGGTAGCTGGGCCGGACGTGCGACGCGGACGTCGCGCATGAACCGCCCCGGAGCACGAGCTGGTTGCACATGAACTTGCCGTTGTACTCCCCGACGGCTCCGGACAACGGACGGAAACGCGGGTAGGGCACGTAGGGGCTCGCGGTCCATTCCCAGACGTCGCCGAAGATCTGCAGCAGCTTGCCGCCGTTTCCCGCCGCCGCGGGCATGGGGTGGAAGCGGCCGTCCTCCATGAAGCTTCCCGACACGGGCCGGGCTTCGGCGGCCGCCTCCCATTCCACCTCGGTAGGCAGGCGCATTCCCGCCCATCGGGTGAAGGCGTCCGCTTCGTAATAGCTCACGTGGCACACCGGCTCCGCGGGATCGAGCTCGCGCAAGCCGTTCAAGGTGAAGACGCTGTCCAGATCCTCGCTCCAGTAAAGCGGTCGGTCCCAGCCCTCGCGCTGCACCGTGGACCAGCCGTCCGACAACCAAAGCTCCGGGATCCGGTATCCGCCGTCGCGGATGAACTCCAGATACTCCCCGTTCGTCACCGGACGCGAGGCGAGGGCGTGGGGGTGTACGTACGAGCGGTGTCGAGGCCGTTCGTTATCGAAGCAGAAGCCGTCGCCGTCGTAGCCGATCTCCACCAGTCCGCTCGGGCCTTCGATAAAGCGCATCGGCGGCGCCTGCTCACCCGTCGGCCCAACGCTCTCCCGAAACACCGGACGGAGCGGATTTTGCGCGAACACGTGCTTGATGTCCGTGAGCAGCAGCTCCTGGTGCTGTTGCTCGTGATGCAAGCCGAGGATGACCAGCGCCTCGAGCTCCGAATCACCGTGCACATCCTCCATGAGTCTGTGCAGGGACCCATCGACATGGGAGCGATAGGCCATCGTCTCGGCGACCGTGGGCCGACTCAGCAGTCCGCGGCTCGGCCGCGGGTGCATCTTGCCCGCCGTGTAGTAGTAGGAGTTGAAGAGATAGCCGTAGCGCTCGTCAAAGGCTCGGTAGCCCGGTACGCGCGGAATCAGAATGAACGTCTCGAAGAACCAGGTGGTATGCGCCAGATGCCATTTGGTGGGGCTCACATCCGGCATGCTCTGTATCACGAAGTCTTCCTCGTGCAGCGTACCGCAAAGCTCTACGGTCGTATCGCGCACGGCCTTGAGACGATGCCGAAGATCCTCGGAAACTGAGAACGTCAGGCTCATAGCTCGATTCCTGGGAGACTGGGGGCAACGGCCACGCTCGGATGGTTCTTGCGTGTTCGGTGGGCGGGGATTCGGCGACGCCGCGTGCCGAGTCATACGAGTCCGGCGCAAGAAGCGGTTGTTCTGCGGACCATGTGCGACAACGGCGCCCAAGCCTCGTACCAGTCTAGAGTCTAGGTTCGCCGCCCACAAGGCCTCCGGAGATCGCCGTCGCCTGCATGCGCGCAGCCCGCCTCCTGATCTGACGCAGATCAAGAGCAGGCCGCCGGTGCATCGATAGAGTGCCGCTCTCGGCCTTCACGCGGGCGATGCTCGGGATCGGCGGGCGCATGAACGCCTGGCGGTGTTTGCTTTCGTTTTCTGGCTGGTCGTGATACTCATCCGCCGCGAGCGCATCCGGCCGGCGCAACGCACCCCGACGGAGTGAGGGGCAAGGACAGACGGTGATCGACTGCCACACGCATCTGGCCCTGGAGGAC
>CAZPFD010000061.1:15474-16948 GCA_964585725.1 uncultured Ectothiorhodospiraceae bacterium
AATAGTGCGCGCGCGTCCTCAGGAGACGGTTCGCACGCCGTCCACCGGCTTATTCCATCGATAGACCCTGATGGGGGGAATGTTCCGGAGCTCGAGCTTGGTCTGCGGTGGACCGAACAGGACCCGGCCGAGGCTCTCGACCCGATCGCGCACCTGGTAGGCCACGAACCGCCCGCCCGGAGCCAGCGCATCGAACACCGCGCGCAGCACCGCCTCGGCCCGTGGACGGGGCATCGTGGAGAACGGAATGCCGGAGATGACGACATCCGGCGCCGGCAACCCGTGAGACGCGATGATGCCGCTGATGTCCGCCGCGTCGCCCTGGTGGACGACGACTCGCCGGTCCTTGATCTGACCGAGAACCGCAAGGAAGTGCGGATTGATCTCGACGGCGAGCAGCGTCGCGTCCTTGCGCATGGCCTGCAAGAGTGCTCGCGTGGTGCCTCCGGTGCCGGGACCGAGCTCGACGATCGTGCGCGCCGAAGGCGCCTCGGTCACCTCCACCAGCCGCCGCTCGAGAAAGCGCGAGCTGGGAACGAGGGAAGCCACCTGCTGTGGTCGCTTCAGGAATCCTTGAAAGAAGGTTACCAGCGCACCGGGATGTTGCCGAGCCTTGTCCACGTTCCCCTCCCCTCCTGGATTGTTGTCGCGTTCCTGCCCGCCTTCCGCCCGGGTGCAGCGTCCGCTGGCCCGCCAACCGGGGCCGCAAAGAGCGCCTCCTCGGCGCACCGGGCCGGGAACCCCGCGCATTATCGATCACTCGCGGGGAAAAGACACCGACAGACCGGGAAATGACCGAGCCGGGCCCACCCGACGCTCGCCGTGGGGGAATCCATGCGGCGGCGCAAAATACGGGCGCCGGCCCGCGTATGCACGCCTGAACACCGTCAAGCCAAGCCATTCGCCGGTCAGGGCGACGCGCCATTGCTCGGCGCTCCGCAGCAGCGCGCCGCCCGGCGCGTGGGGCTCCCGCGCCCGCGTCATTCCGTGCTACCGTCGGCGTGCCGTCCAGGAGCTGCTCGTATGCGCATCATCGAGTCTTTCCCGCACCAGGTGCGGGAGATCGAAAACGTCTGGATCCCTCTCCCCGATGGCTGCCGTCTCGCGGCCCGTTTGTGGCTGCCCGAGGACGCGGAGCGTCGTCCGGTGCCCGCCATCCTCGAGTACATCCCCTATCGCAAGCGCGACTTCATGCGCCTGCGCGACGAGCCCATCCACTACTACTTCGCCGGGCACGGCTACGCCGCGGTTCGCCTCGACGTGCGCGGCACGGGGGACTCGGACGGGATGCTCGTGGACGAGTACACGCCCCAGGAGCTCGAAGACGCGCTGGCGGTGCTGCGCTGGATCGCGCAGCAGCCCTGGTGCACGGGCGAGCTCGGCATGATGGGCATCTCCTGGGGCGGCTTCAACGCGCTCCAGGTCGCCGCCTGGCGGCCCGCGCCGCTCAAGGCGATCATCACCATGTGCTCGA
>CAZPFD010000062.1:0-8051 GCA_964585725.1 uncultured Ectothiorhodospiraceae bacterium
ATTCTTCTGGTCGGCGAGATCGGCGGCACGGCCGAGGAGGACGCGGCCGAGTATCTGCGCGCCGAAAAAACGCGAAAGCCCGTGGTGGGCTTCATCGCCGGCGTCAGCGCCCCGCCAGAGCGGCGCATGGGTCACGCCGGCGCCATCATCGCCGGCGGCTCCGGGCGCGCCGACGAGAAGCTCGAGGCGCTGAGAGGCGCCGGCGTGCACATTCCCGAATCGCCCGCGGCCATCGGCAGCACCATCGCGCAGGCGTTGGCCGCCCGCTGAGCCTGGCCGTCCCGGCGGTCGGTGGGTCGACGACGTGCAACACGATAGCTGCGCTTCACAGGTGAGCGTTTGAAGGCACTGACGCAGGTATCACCGCCCCCGGCGGTCCGGGGCCGCGTCGAAGAGCGACCGCTCCTCAAGCCGCCGCTCAAATGGGCCGGCGGCAAGCGCTGGTTGCTCCCCCGCATCCGCGAGCTTTGGCTGCTCGCCGGCTGCGAACGTCTCGTGGAGCCTTTCTGCGGCGGGCTGGCCGTGACCCTCGGGCTCAGACCGCGGCGCGCCCTGCTGAACGACGTCAACGAGCACCCGGTCAACTTCTACCGCTGGCTGCAGCGCGGGCTGCGCATCCGTATCCGCATGCGCAACGAGGCCGAGCTCTATTATCGTCACCGCGCCGAGTTCAACCGCCTGGTCACCGGGCGCGGGCGCCGCACGCGCAAGGCGGCCGAGCTCTTCTACTATCTGAACCGGACCGGCTACAACGGTCTGTGCCGGTTCAACCGGCGCGGGGAATTCAACGTGCCTTTCGGCCGCTACAAGACGATCACGTACACCCGCGACTTCACGGCGTATCGAGCGGCTCTCGCCGGATGGGAGCTCACCGCCGGTGACTTCGCGAAGACGGCCCTCCAGCCGCACGATTTCGTGTATGCGGATCCGCCCTACGACGTGGAGTTCCACCACTACTCGAAGGACGGCTTCGATTGGCCCGAGCACAAGCGCCTGGCCGTGTGGTTGTCGCAGCACCGCGGCCCGGTGGCGCTCTCCAATCAGGCGACCTCCCGGGTCGTTCGGCTCTACCGGGAGCTCGGCTTCGAGCTCCATTACTTCGACGCACCCCGCTCCATCAGCTGTAACGGCAACCGGGCGCCCGCCCGCGAGGTTCTGGCCTTGCGCAACGTCTCCTTCGGGTGACCCACCGTGCGCAGCGGCCGGGGACGGATCTATTTTTCCCCCGGGCGTACGTGGGCTGGCACGACTCCAGGAAGAACAGATCCGTCCCCTTATGTCTAACGGCCCTTGCTGGCGATGCGGCCGACGCGCAGGTGGATCGGCCAGCGCACGGGCCTCTTGCGGGAAGGGCGTCCCCAGGCCGAGGCCAGCTCCGCCGCGACCTGCTCCAGGGGATCGCCGTTGCCGGCCCGGCGGTAGGCGCGGGTGGCGGACCACGTGCTCACGTAGCCCGCGAGCTGGGACAGGTCCCAGCGCACGCCCAGGGCGAAGCGCGGCGCAGTGAGCTCGTCGAATGGAAACTCGAGGGATGCGTAACCGTCGTCCACCAGGCGCCGCGGCGGCGGCCAGAAGGATCCGACGACCTCGTCGCACAAGCGGTCGATGAGCGCATCGACGGCGGGGTCCGAGCGCGGGCGCCCGTAGCACCACACCGCGATGACGCCGCCGTCGCGGAGCACGCGGCGCGCTTCCTCGTAGAACGCGGCGCGGTCGAACCAGTGCACGGCCTGCGCCGCGACCGCCAGATCCGCGCAGTGGCACGGGAGCGGCGAGCGCTCGGCCCGCGCGACATGGTAGCGGACGCGTCGATGGGGCGCTGCGTTGGCGATCTGCGCCTCGCTCGCATCGGTCGCCGCCACCCGCCGGAACTCCGCGGCGAGCGCCAGCGCCGCCTGGCCGCTGCCCGTCCCGCAATCCCAGGCGAGGCGGCGCCCCGGCGCCACGCTCGCCAGGTAGCGGATGAGGCGCGCGGGACAGCGCGGGCGATAGCTCGCGTAGGCGGCGGCGTGGGTGGAGAAGTGGTCCTCGAAAGACACGGCAAGCGCGGCCTCGCGGGCGGTGCACGGTTGCGCCCGCCATGGAAAGGGAATAGCTTCCGCCGGCGCAAAGGGCATGGTACCTCGACCTATCGCCGGCGATGAACGCGCCGGCCATCACGACAGCCGACGATCCCGGCGTTGAACGCGAATAGGCTCCGCTCGACGGCTCCGAGGGCCGGCTCCCGGCTTCGCAGGCCGTCCCTCCAGTGGCTGGCGCTCGGCGCGGCGATGCTTGCCGCAGCCTGCCCGGGAGCCTCGGAGACGAGGCTCGTTCACCTCACCGGTACCACCATGGGCACGGGGTACTCGGTGAAAATCGCCGGCTCGCTGCACGGGGCGGCGGCCGGCGCGCTGGGGCGTGAGATCGAGGCGCTGCTCGATCGCATCGACGCCCGCATGTCCACCTACGACGAGCGCTCCGAGCTCTCGCGGCTCAACCGCAGCGCGTCGACCGATTGGATCCGGATCTCGGCGGAGACGCGCGCGGTCGTCGACGAGGCGGCGCGCATCAGCGAGCTGACCGGCGGCGCCTTCGACGTCACCGTGGGGCCGGTGGTGAACCTGTGGGGGTTCGGGCCCGACGCCGGGGCGCAGACCGTTCCCTCGCCCGCGCTGCTGCGCGCGGCGCTGGCGCGCGTGGGCTACCGGCAGGTGCGTACACGCGGCCATCCGCCCGCGATCCGCAAGGCGCGAGCCGACGTCTACATCGACCTCTCCGGGATCGCGAAAGGCTACGCCGTCGACGAGATCGCCCGCCACCTCGAGCGTGCCGGCATCACCGACTACCTGGTGGACGTGGGCGGGGAGCTGCGCGCACGGGGGCGCAACCCGCAGGGCTCCCCTTGGCGCGTGGCGGTGGAGCGGCCCGATCCGGCCGGGCGCAGCGTCTATCGCATTTTGGCGCTGGATGGCACGAGCGTGGCGACGTCCGGCGATTACCGCAACTACTTCGAGCACCAAGGTCGGCGCTACTCGCACACCATCGACCCGCGCACCGGCGCTCCCGTCCGGCACGCCCTGGCTTCCGTGACCGTGGTGCACCCATCGGCCATGCGCGCGGACGGGCTGGCGACGGCGCTGATGGTGCTCGGCCCCGAGGCGGGCTATCGCCTGGCGGAACGCGAGGAGCTGGCCGCCATGTTCATCGTGCGCGAGAACGGCGCTTTCGCGGAGAAGCACACGCGGGAGCTCGAGCGCTATATCGTGGATGGCTGAGGCGCTCGGGCGCCGGAAGACGCGCGACCGCCGGTGCCGAACGTATCACCCACGAACCTCAGCCGTTCGTGGCCGGTCGGCGAGCCTTCGCTCGGGGCTCCAAGGCTCCGCGTGTATCTCGGCGCGCGGGTCGGGCTGCGCAAGGGCATGGCCACCCCGCCCGGCGCGGCTGAGCATCGCAGGCGATCAGGTGGCTTAATATTCCCATCGGGAAAGCAGGCGTCACCGCACGCCGAGGAGCTCGAAGATGTCTCCGTCGCGACGCCGCGCGGTGGTCCGCTCCCTGACCGCGCTGGGACTCTCGGCGCTTGCGCCGGTCGCACCCCTGCACGCCGCGCGCCTGCTGGCGACGCCGCCGCAGACGCAAGGGCCCTTCTATCCCCTGAGGCTCCCCCTGGATACCGACAACGATCTGGTCCGCGTGCAAGGCCGCGCCGGCACGGCCGAGGGCATCGTCACCAACGTGGTCGGGCGCGTGCTCGACGAGCGCGGGCGCGCGCTCCCGGGCGCGCTGGTGGAGATCTGGCAGTGCGACGCCAACGGGCGTTATCACCATCCCTGGGATCGGCGCCGGGGGCCCGTCGATGAGAACTTCCAGGGATACGGGCGCTTCACCACCGGCCGGGAGGGCGGGTACCGCTTCCGCACCATCCAGCCGGTACCGTATCCGGGCCGTGCACCGCATATCCATTTCGCGGTCAGCGCACCGGGCGTGGAGCGCTTGGTCACGCAGATGTACGTGGCCGGGCGAGCGGAGAATGCCTGGGACGGCATCCTCAATCGCATCCCGCCATCGCTGAGGCGGCAGGTGGTGGTGGCGTTCGTCGAGGACCCCGAGCAGCCCGGGCAGCGCCTGGCGCGATTCGACCTGGTGCTGGCCGCCGACGGGCGCTTCGGGCAGCCCTGAGCGCTCGCACCCACCATGACCGAGGCGTCCCGAAGCAGACCCGTCTCCGAGGTCGCCGTGCTGGGCTTTGCGCTGGCCTTGCTCTGCGCCCTGGGGGCGGTCGCCGCCGGCCTCGGCTACCGCTTGGGCTGGTGGGGCTTGGGAACCGCCTTCGGGCTGCTGCGCTGGGCCGCCTACGGCGCCGTGCCCGCGGGTCTGGCTGCGGCTCTCGGCGCCTTCCTGGCGCGCCCGCGCGGCGGCCGGCGCGGGCTCATATGGGCCGTGCTGGGATTGGCATTGGCCCTGCCCGCGATACTCGTCCCCGGCTACTGGCTGCACCAGGCGCGCTCGGTGCCCCCCATCCACGACATCACCACCGACTTCGACGATCCGCCCGCGTTCCGGGCCGTGGTGCCCCTGCGCCGAGAAGCGCCCAACCCCCACGGGTACGGCGGCCCGGAGGTGGCGCGCCAGCAGCGGCGGGCGTATCCCGACATCGGCCCCGCCCTGGTGGCGGCGACGCCGGAGCGCGCTTTCGTGCAGGCGCTGGCGGCCGCACGGGCCATGGGGTGGACGATCCACGCGGCCGAGCCCGCAAGCGGACGCATCGAGGCCACCGACACCACCCTGTGGTTCGGCTTCCGGGACGACATCGTCGTGCGCGTCACCCCGCACGCCGGCGGTGCGCGGGTGGACGTGCGCTCGCTCTCGCGGGTGGGGCGCAGCGACCTCGGCACGAACGCGCGCCGCGTGCGCGCCTATCTGGCCCGCATTTCCCGCTAGTCACGACCGCCGCGCGCCCCGGTGACAGAAGCGGCCTCACCGTCCCGGGTGAGGGTCTCCCGGGAACCTGCTCC
The DNA here is from genome assembly GCA_964585725.1 of uncultured Ectothiorhodospiraceae bacterium. Taxonomy (GTDB): domain Bacteria; phylum Pseudomonadota; class Gammaproteobacteria; order HK1; family HK1; genus CAZPFD01. Next base: position 5,001 of record CAZPFD010000062.1, read on the forward strand.
GGGGCCCCCCGCGCGCGCACGCGACGGGCCGTCCGGCGGCGCGGGGCGGCGCCGGGTCAAGTATTCGGGATTTCTGGCGCTATTTATCCCGGATGCCGGACCAGGAGCGGGATTCCCCCGGCGCGGGCCCTGCACTCGGCAAACCGAGCGGGCTGCGGCCGGGACGGCGCTGCACACCCCGCCCCTGGAACCCGATCGACCCAACGCCCGCAATGGCCAAGGACAAACCGAACCGACTCGGCAAATACGAGCTCGTCAAGGAGATCGGACGGGGCAGCATGGGCACCGTCTACCTCGGGCACGATCCCTTCACCGGCTCCGACGTCGCGATCAAGGTCGCGCATCCCGAGGCGCTCAGCGACGAGAAGTCCGGCCACCGCTACCGCAAGCTGTTCTTCAACGAGGCAAAGGCGGCCGGCGTCCTCAAGCATCCGAACATCATCTCCGTGCTCGATGCCAGCGTCGAGGGCGACGTCTGGTACATCGTCATGGAATACATCCCGCAGAGCCGATCGCTGGCGCCCCACTGCAAGCCCAACAACCTGCTGCCCATGGAGGACGCCGTACGCATCGTGTTCAAGTGCGCCAAGGCCCTCGACTACGCGCACCGCAAGGGCGTCATCCACCGCGACATCAAGCCCCGAAACATCCTGCTCACCGAGGACGAGCGAGTGAAGATCGGGGACTTCAGCATCGCCCTCATGACCCGCATGGACCAGACCGCCACGCAGGTGCACGGCTACGTGGGCTCCCCCTTGTACATGTCCCCGGAGCAGATCCGCGACGAGAACGTCGGCCACCAGACCGACATCTTCTCCATCGGGCTCGTCCTCTACGAGCTGTTGACGGGGAGCCATCCCTTCTCCGCCGAGAAGATCGCGCAGATCAGCCACAACATCATTCACAAGAAGCACGCGCCGCTGCGGGAGCTGCGCTCCGACGCGCCGCGCGTTCTCGAGCAGGTGCTGGATCGCGCTCTCGCCAAAGCGACCAAGGCCCGCTACCAGAACTGTCTCGATCTCGCCGCGGACCTGAGCCTGGTGTTCCCGCAGCTCCAGAGCTCGAAGGACGAGACGGACATTCCGGAGCGTGACAAGTTCAACCTGGTGAAGGACCTCATGTTCTTCGCGGACTTCACCGAGACGGAGATCTGGGAGGTCATCAATGCGGGCGTGTGGCAGGAGTTCGATGCGCGCGCCGCCATCATCACCGAAGGCGACATGGACGATTCGTTCTACGTCATCATTTCCGGCGAGGTGGTCGTGCGCAAGGGCAACAAGAATCTCCAGACGCTGACGCAAGGCGACTGTTTCGGTGAGATGGGGTTCGTCAGCCGTGCGGGGCGCTCAGCCAGCATCGTCGCCAAGAGCAAGGTCTCCGTCCTTCAGGTTCGCGCCTCCCTCATCGACCGCGCCTCCATCAACTGCCAGCTCCGCTTCCACAAGGTCTTTCTAAAGACCATGGTGGCCCGCCTGTCGCGCGCAACGGAGCACATCTCCTCGCTGGCCAGCTAGCCCCCATCTCTCAAAAGTCCGCCCCCCGGCCTGCCGCTACTCCAGTGGGCGCATGGAATCCATGATGAAGTGTGCAAGAAGAGCCTTGCCGGACGCCGCGATACGGGTGAACTTCACGCCGAATGCGAACTCGTCCGGCCGGCACGCGGCGAAGTATATGAGGCGCCCGACGGCCGCAAAGGGCCGCCGCTTGCCCCTCAGCGGAAGATCGAAGCGGAGCATGACGGAGGGTCCCTGACCGGACTTGATGTGCCTGCCGGTCGGGTGAAGGATGCCGGCGGTCTTCCGGTCGCACCGCAGCTGTACACCCCCGGCCGAGATGTTGCGCGTGCGTCCCTGAAGCTCGCGCTTGTCGCGGATGGTGATGGTGACCGGCGTGCGAAGATCGACCCGCGGGTATCTGCGCCGCTCCTCGTAGTAGTTCAGTACGGGCAGCTCGCTGAGGTTGGTCTCCTCGCCCGAGGGCTCCTTCTCACTCTCATCGCTCATCGTCGGCGAACCTGCTCCTGGGTGGTGAGCCGGCAAGCTCGACGGCGCCGACATCCGGTGCGCGAGAGCCTGGCGCCGGGCGTGCTTCGGATGCCGCACGTCCCCGCGGCGGCTCATCCGGGCCGCGCGAACCGTCGCCGCCTGGCGTGCAGGCAGCCCCGGCCGAAGCCTGCGCCCCGAGCGGCACCGGGCCGGCGCTGGTCTCGGTGTCGAGCAGGTATGCCGGATCGCGGGAGGCGGTACGCCGGCGGTAGAGCAACGTGCTCACCAGCCCCAGGACGTAGATGACGAACAGCGCGTCCAGGATGGGGAGCACGCCGCCGTAGAGCGGGTGCTCGCTCCAGATGTCGGTGTACAAGAGAGCGCACCCCCCGAGCGCGAACAGCAGCCCGTGGCCGGCGACCCGCAGCGCCCGCCCGTCCCCGAGCGCGAGCCGGAGGCCGGCAGGGAGCCATTGCGCCTCATCCGCCTGCGCCGCGTCGTCTTGCAGGTAGGCGGAGGCTTCGTCGTGGGTCGCGGCGGCAGGCGCCTCGATGCATTTGGAGTACAGCACCTGGCCCCGCGGTTCGGAGAACCCGAGCCGTTCCCGCAGCACCCGCCCCGGGGCGTCGCCCTCGGCCACTGCGCTAATCAGCAGCGTGCACCCGTGGGCGCGGGTCCATGACTCGACGGCCGCCATCAGCGCCTGCGCCACGGCCTCCCCCGCGCCTGCGCACAGACCGACCCTGTCCAGGCACGCGGCGGTACCCGGCCGGGCACCGGGAATCAGCCCGCGGGAGGCTTCGGCGAAGCCGAGCACCGAACCCCCTTCCTCGACGCAGACGAAGGCGACGCGATGGAAGCGCTGCTGGAGGATCGCGGTGATCTCCGCGTCGTGCCCCGCGGGCGCACGCTCCGGCTCCAGCGCTGCCCGCAGCTCCCGCCAGCGGGCTCGATCGTCCTCGGTGGCTCTTCGTACCTGCAAGACTCGCGCATCCCCTCGACCGGCCGCGTCGATACAAGCCTATCGACGGGCGCCGACGGGGCTTTACTCGCGAGAGGTCCGCGC
>CAZPFD010000062.1:8151-16399 GCA_964585725.1 uncultured Ectothiorhodospiraceae bacterium
CCGTCCCCGGCCAGATCGGCCGCCACTCGCGCGACACCGGCCACCACCCGCGCGAGCCCTTCGTAGTCGATGCGCTCGGGGCGGTCCGCCGGCGTGTGGTACTGCGCGTAGCGGAACGGTGCGGTGTCGGTGACCATGATCGCCGGGTAGCCCTGCTGCCAGAAGGACCAGTGGTCGGACCACGCGATCCCCGGCAGCCACGCCGGCGCGGCGGTGCCCTCCGAGGGGAACCGGGTGTGGCGCCGAAAGCTGGCGATGGCGCGGCGCACCAGCCCGCGCGAGGCCACATTGCCCACGAAGCCGACGAAATTGCCCGTGCTGGGGTAGAACAGCCCGAAGGGTGCCGGATAGCGCTGACTGTGGGCCTGGTCCGAGTAGCAGCCGATGGTCTCGAGCGAGAGCATGGCCGCGATGCGCTCGCCGCGACCCGCAGCGCGCCGGGCGTAGACCAGACTGCCCATGTGCTCGGTATAGGAGAAAGGCGACTCCTCGTTCACGAAGGCCACCAGGCGCAGCGTGCGTGCGAAGCGCTGCGCGCGAAGCAGTCGCGCGAGCTCGAGCACCGCGGCCACTCCGGTGGCGTTGTCGTTGGCGCCGGGGCAGCCGGGGACCGTGTCGTAGTGCCCTCCGATCACCACCGTCTCCCCCGGGGCCTCCTCGGGAGGCGACGCCGCCCGCACCACCTCCAGATTGCGCACGGTCTTGCCGTGCACCGTGTAGGGCTGCTGCGAGACCGCGTACCCGGCGGCTGCGAACGTCTCGTGAATGTAATCGGCGGCCGCCTGGAGGGCCTCGTAACGCCACATGTTGCGCTCACCGATGCTGCCGGCCAGGGCCGCCACGTGGGCTTGCAGGCGATCGCGCAGCTCGGCCTCCTGGGCGCTCAACGGCGGGAGCGGCCCGGTGTACGAGCGGCCGGGCATGCTGATGAATATCATCCGGACGGTCCCCTCTGGCCACGGCGCGGGCGCGACCCTTGGCGCTCAATATTGATCATCGGGGCAGCTTCGGGAAACCGCGCCGGCGAGCGTTATGCGGGAGGGGACGCGGGGCGTGGGTGGCTCAGAGGTCGCGTACCAGACGAATACCGACGGAGTCGTATCCGTTGGCGCCGCGCAGCCTGGTGCGCTTGGTCGTGCGCAGGGATCCGGAGGGGCTGTCGTAGGCGCCGCCGCGCGCCACGCGGTAGGTGCAGTCGCCTCCCTCCCACACGCTGCCGTCGCTGGGCGCACCGTCGTAGGAATCGTGGTAGCAGTCGTGCACCCACTCGTGCACGTTGCCCGCGGTATCGTGGAGGCCGAAGGGATTGGGCTCGAAGCGCCCGACGCGGGTGGGCTTGCGGGGATCCAGCCCGGTCTTGCAGTCGAAGCAGTGGGCCGCGTCGTCCTTCATTTCGTAGCCCCACCAGTAGGGAGTGGTCGTGCCGGCGGCCGCCGCGTACTCCCATTCGGCTTCGCTGGGCAGCCGGTAGCTCTGCCCCGTCTGCTGCGAGAGCCAGCGCGCATAGTTGTAGGCGTCGTCCCAGCTCACGAGGACCACCGGATGCGTCTTCTTGTCCATGGATCGGTTGTCGGGCACTGCGCGGCCCGTAGCCCGGGCGAACCTCTCGTACTCGGCGAAGGTCACCTCGTACTTGCTCATGGCGAAGGCTTTGACGGTGACTTCGTGCTGCGGGCGTTCTTCGAAGTTCACCGACGGGGGCGGGCTGCCCATCCGGAAGGTCCCGCCGGGGATGGGCACCATCAACGGGCCCCGGCCGCCGATCCGCAAGGGGTCGCTGAAGGCGCGCTCGGGCGCCTCCGGCCGCGTCTCCGCCACCGGCTGGGCCTCGGGCTCCCGCACCGGCTGGGCCTCGGGCTCGGGCTGCGGTCGGGCCTCGGGCTGGGGCGCCGCCTGGGCCTGCGCCTCGGGCTCGGGCGCGGACCCGGGTTGCGCCTGGGGGCGGGGCGTCTCAGGCTGGGGCGCCGGCTGAGGGGTGGACTGCGAGGACGTCTGGGTCTTGGTGAGGGAGGTGATTTTGTCCAACATGCCCTCGGGCAGGGACAGCATGTCGCGCATGAACCATGCACCCGCGCCGCCGCCGCCCAGCACCAGCACCGCCACCACGCCCATGATCAGCCCCTTGTGCCCGCCGCTGGAAGCCGGCAGCCGTGACGCGGCGGGCACCCGCACCTTGGGGGGATCGGTGCGCTTGGCCTCGGGCTCGCGCTCGCCGGGGGGTGTCTCCAGGGTGATGTGCTCGACCGGCGCGTCGTGCGCCCCCTCGGTCACATCGATGACGATGACGGTGGTGTTGTCCTGGCGGGGCTTCTGCGCCGCCTCGACCTCCTTGAGCAGCGCCTCCACGCACTCCTTCGGGGTCTTGGACCGGGTGCAGAGGTCGAGAATCTTGGCCTGCTCCAGCGTATCGAGCCCGTCGCTGGCCACGATGACGCGGTCTCGCGCCCGCAGGTCGAGGGGCTTGGTGGGGCAGTCGATATCGGCGATCTCATCGCCCGTCATCGCGCTCATGAGCATGTTGCGCGAGAGGCCGGCCTCCGCCTCGACTTCGACGCCCTGGGCCTTCATGCGATCGAGGTAACCGCCGTAGCTGTGGTCCTCGTTCTTCTTTCCGAGCTTGCCGTCGCGCAGCAGGTACAGGTGGCTGTCGCCGACGCTGATCCACCACATCCTTCCTTTGAGGAAGGCCGCGGAGACCATGGTGCAGCCCATGCCGTCGAGCTGGGGAGTCTCCTGGATGGAGGCTTTCAGAGCCTGATTGGACTTGTACAGGCTCTCGCGCAGCAGCGCCGGCGTCTCCTGCTTTTCGAGTCCGGCGCTGAACGTCTTGCTGAAGGTGGTGACGACGAGGTTGCTGGCGATGTTGCCGGCGGCGTGCCCGCCCATGCCGTCGGCCATGATGACCAGGGCGGCGGTCTTGTGCTCGCCCGAGCTGTCATCGACATAGTTGGTCAGAAAGGCGTCTTCCTGATAATCCCGGGCCCCGTCGATCTGATTTCCGGCGATTTCGAAGTACAAAGCCAAGGCTACGCTTCGCGCATGACTGGATCGATGGAATCTGCCCCTCTGCCGGCCCCCCGCCGCGCCGCCGGACGAACACCGGAAGGCGCCCCGAGCCTGCGTTTATATCGGCCGTTCCTGCGTTTGCTGAAAGGGGAAGCAGCGTCCTGAGCGAGCGCCCCGCCGGGACCCGCAGCCCGTCGTTTGTGCGGCGCGCAAGACCCCTGGCCAGCATTTCTCACGGGCCGCGGCTGCGGGCCGAACAGCCGCGCGGAGACACGCCGCAGCGTCCTCGCGCCAGTGCGTTCTACATTTCCGCTCACGTGTTCAGCGGCGCACCTCGATGCCGTGGCGGGCCATGTACGCCTTCGCCTCCTGCACGGAGTGCTCCCCGAAATGGAAGATGCTGGCGGCGAGCACCGCGTCGGCTCCGCCTTCGCGAATCCCGGCCACCAGGTGGGCCAGCGTGCCCACACCCCCGGAGGCGATGACGGGAACGGGCACGGCCTCGCTCACCGCCCGCGTCAGCTCCAGGTCGAAGCCGTCGCGGGTGCCGTCGCGATCCATGCTCGTGAGCAGGATCTCGCCGGCCCCGGCCTGCGCCATGCGCTGCGCCCAGGCCACGGCATCCAGGCCCGTGGGGCGGCGTCCCCCGTGGGTGTAGACCTCCCAGCGCGGCTCCGGACCGGCGCTGCGCTTGGCGTCCACCGCCACCACGATGCACTGCGAGCCGAAGCGCGCCGCGGCCCGGCCGACCAGCTCGGGGTCGGCGACCGCCGCCGTGTTGATGGAGACCTTGTCGGCTCCCGCATTCAGCATGCGCCGCACGTCCTCCAGGCGCCGGATCCCGCCGCCCACCGTGAAGGGAATGTACACCCGCCGGGCCACGGCCTCGACCACGTGCACCATGGTCTCGCGCTCGTCGGCCGAGGCGGTGATGTCGAGAAAGGTCAGCTCGTCAGCACCCTGCGCGTCGTAGCGTGCGGCAATCTCCACCGGATCCCCGGCGTCGCGGATATCGACGAAGCGCACGCCCTTCACCACGCGGCCGGCGTCCACGTCCAGGCACGGGATGACGCGCTTGGCGAGTCCCATCTCAGACTTGCACCCGGGCGCTCATGGGCCGCTCAGCTCGTCGGCCAGCTTCTGTGCCTGGACGAAATCGAGCGTGCCCTCGTAGATCGCGCGTCCGGTGATGGCCCCGAACACGCCCTCGCCCGCCACCGCGCACAACGCGCGCACGTCATCCAGACTGCGCAGGCCGCCCGACGCGATGATCGGGACGCTCACCGCGCGCGCGAGCTCGACCGTACCCTCGATGTTCATGCCGCTCATCATGCCGTCGCGCCCGATGTCGGTGAAGATGATGGCGTCCACCCCGTCGTGCTCGAAGTGTTTCGCCAGATTGGTCACCTCGTGGTTGGAGAGCTTCGACCAGCCCTGAATGGCGACCTTGCCGTCGCGCACATCCAGCCCCACGATGATGTGGCCCGGAAACTCGACGCAGGCGTCGGCAACGAAATGCGGCGTCGTGACGGCCTTGGTGCCGAGGATGACGTACTGGACGCCCGCGTCCAGGTAGGTTTGAATCGAATCCTCGTCGCGAATGCCGCCGCCGACCTGAAGGGGAATCCCGGGATGGCGCTCCGCGATGCGCTCGATCACCGGGAAGTTTCTCGGCCCCCCGGCGGAGGCACCGTTCAAATCGACGATGTGCAGCCGCCGCGCGCCCGCTGCAACCCAGCGGTCCGCCACGGCGACCGGATCGTCGGAAAACACCGTCTCCTCGTCCATCCGTCCCTGGCGCAGGCGCACGCACTTGCCGTCCTTGATGTCGATGGCCGGTATCAAGAGCATTGCGGGTTTTCCGGCGGGGAATGGCCGAGGACGCAGAGAAACCTTATCTCACGACCCATGGCGCCGCGTCAATGCGCCTCGTCCCAATTGTCGCCGGCTCCGATCTCCACCACCAGCGGCACAGAGAGCTCCGCGGCGCCGCTCATGCGTTCGGCGATCGGCGCTCTGGCGTCCTCGACCACATCCTGCGCGACCTCGAACACCAGCTCGTCGTGGACCTGCATGATCATGCGTATGTCGAGGCCGCTGCGCGCGATCCACTCGTCGAGCTGCACCATCGCCCGCTTGATGATGTCCGCCGCGGAGCCCTGCATGGGCGCATTGATCGCCGTGCGCTCCGCGTACTGCCTGCGCTGAAGGTTGCGCGAGTTGATCTCCGGGAGGTAGAGGCGCCGCCCGTACACGGTCTCCACGTAGCCCACGTGGTGCGCGCGGGCGCGCGCCTCCTCCATGTACGCCTTCACCGCAGGGTAACGCTCGAAGTAGCGGTTCATGTACAGCTCCGCCTCTTCGCGCTCGATACCCAGCTGGCGCGAGAGACCGAAGGCCGACATCCCGTAGATGAGTCCGAAGTTGATCGCCTTGGCGCGGCGTCTCTGGTCGCTCGTCACCGCCCCGAGCGAGGTGCCGAATACCTCCGCCGCCGTCGCCTGGTGAATGTCACGGTTCTCTGCGAAGGCGCGTCGCAGCCCTGCGTCTCCGGACAGATGCGCCATGATGCGCAGCTCGATCTGGGAATAATCGGCGGCGAGCAGCTTGTAGCCCGGCGCGGCCACGAATGCCTGGCGAATACGCCTCCCCTCCGTGGTGCGCACCGGGATGTTCTGCAAGTTGGGCTCGGACGACGACAGCCGCCCGGTGGAGGTGATCGCCTGGTGGTAGCTCGTGTGAACCCGTCCGCTCGTCGCATTGACCCGCATGGGCAGGGCGTCGACGTAGGTCGACTTGAGCTTGGTCAGCGCCCGATGCTCCAGGATCAGCTTCGGCAGCGGATAGTCGAGGGCCAGGTCCTGCAACACCGACTCCGCGGTGGAGGGCTGCCCCTTCGGGGTCTTCGCGCGCGCAGGCAACCCCAGCCTCTCGAAGAGCAGCTCCTGGATCTGCTTCGGGGACCCCAGGTTGAAGGGGGCCCCGGCGAGCTCGAAGGCCTGCGCCTCCACCTCCCGGATGCGCGCGGCGAGCTCCTCGCCCTGGCGCTCGAGCAGGACGACGTCGACGCGCACGCCGTTACGCTCCATGCGCGAGAGCACCGGCACCAGGGGCATCTCGATCTCGTCAAACAGGCGTTGCAGGCGCGGCTCCCTGACCAGGCGCGGCCACAGGGCGTGATGCAGCTTCAGGGTCACGTCGGCGTCCTCGGCGGCATAGGGGCCTGCCTCCTCGAGTCTCACCTGGTCGAAACCGAGCTGCTTCGCGCCCTTGCCCGCGACCTCCTCGTAGCGAATCGTCCTGTGGCTGAGGTACTTCAGCGAGAGCGAGTCCATGTCGTGACGCGTCGCCGTGCTGTCGAGCACATAGGACTCGAGCATGGTGTCGAAACGCACGCCGCGCATCTCGATTCCGTAGCGCGCGAGCACGCTCATGTCGTATTTGAGGTTGTGACCGAGCTTGGGGCGCTGCGGATCCTCGAGCAGCGGCCGCAAGCGCTCGAGCACCCGCTCGCGCTCGAGCTGCGCGGGGGCTCCGGGGTAGCGGTGAGCCACCGGCACGTAGGCGGCCTCCGCAGGCTGCACGGAAAAGGAGACGCCTACGATGTCCCCGTTCATATAGTCCAGGCTGGTGGTCTCCAGGTCGACCGCGAAGAGCTCCGCGTCCTCGAGCCGCGCGACCCACTCATCGAAGCGTTCGGGGTCCAGCACCGTTTCATAGGCGGCGCGCGCCGCTGCCTCCCGCTGCTGGTGCTCGAGCACCTCGGCCAGCCACGTCTTGAACTCGAGGTCGGCGTAGAGCTCGCGCAGCGCCTCGTTGTCCGGCGGACGCCGCTTGAGCTCGGAGAGTTCGACGTCGAGCGGCACGTCCGCTTCGATGGTCACCAGCTCCCGCCACAAGGGCAACCTGTCCAGCGTCTCGCGCAGGCTCTCGCCCACCTTGCCCTTGATCTCGTCGGCATGGGCGATGAGGTCCTCGAGCGATCCGAACTCGGTCAACCACTTCGCCGCGGTCTTGGGTCCCACGCGCTCGACGCCCGGGACGTTGTCGGTCGTGTCTCCCACGAGCGCGAGGTAGTCCGCGATGCTTCCCGGAGGCACCCCGAACTTGGTGCGCACGCCGTCGGGATCCAGTACGGCGCCCTCCATGGTGTTCACCAGCGCCACGTGATCGTCGACGAGCTGCGCCATGTCCTTGTCGCCCGTGGCGATCAGCACGCGCCGGCCCTCGCGGGCGGCGCGCCGCGCGAGCGTGCCGATGACGTCGTCCGCCTCTACGCCCCTCACCTCGAGCAGCGGCAGCCCCAGCGCCCGAATGATGGCGTGCAGGGGCTCGATCTGCTGCACCAGCTCGTCGGGCATGGGCGGGCGGTTCGCCTTGTAATCCTCGTAGAGATCGTCGCGGAAGGTCTTGCCCGCAGCGTCGAAGACCACCGCCACCTCATCGGTGTCGTAATCCGAGAGCAGCTTGCGCAGCATGTTCGTCATGCCGTACACGGCGCCGGTCGGCTCGCCGCGGGAGTTGGTGAGGGGCGGCATGGCGTGGAACGCTCGATACAGGAAGGACGAGCCGTCCACGAGGATCAGCGGTTTGTCTTCGGACATGTGCTTTCGATCAGGTGAGGGGAGTGCGCTTCGGACGGCTACCCGCGAGCCGCGTAATTTTATTACACGGGCCGGTGCACCGACGCATTATCATTGCGCGTGGGCGGAGCGTTGCGCCGAGCGAGGGGGGAGTCTCCCGCGGCCGCCCTGCCCGCTGCTCATGAGCAGGAGCTCGAGACCACGCCGACCAAGGACATTGCCATGCCCGGCCACCGCCTTCTCGCGTCGCTCGCGCTGTACGCGTTGCTCGTACCCGCGGCCCTCGCGCAGTCGCCGCCGCGGGACCTGCAACCGGCGCCGGAGCCGCCGCCGCTGCTGCCCGACTCCGTGCGCAGCGGCGAGGCGCTCGAGCCCGAGATCACCATCGTTCCCAAGGACGACCGCGTGATCCACGAGTATCGCCTGAACGGGCAGCTCTATGCCATCAAGATCGTGCCCAGCCAGGGGCCGGCCTACTACCTCATCGACGTCGACGGCGACGGCCGCCTCGAAACCCGGCGCAACGACCTCGCCGCGCCCATCCTGATCCCGGCCTGGGTCATCCTGCGCTGGTGAAAAAGGGGACACCGTAGCGGTCAAGTGACTGAGGGGTCAGGTCTTGCAATGACGCATCGTCCAGCGATACGTCATTGCAAGAC
>CAZPFD010000063.1:0-8501 GCA_964585725.1 uncultured Ectothiorhodospiraceae bacterium
GGAGGTCACCCGCTGTAGCAAGGCGATCAGCTAGGCTCCTCCCTCGACGAGACGGTCCGGACGATTCCCGGGCCGGGGCGGCGGCGTGTCCGGCGCTCTTTCATCCCTTCCTCACTCGACCTGGAAGGGGCGGTTCTCCCCGCAGTGCCAGCACTCCGAGAACTGCCCCTCAATCTCTTCGCGACAGCGCGGGCAGCGCCAGGGCGGTCCGGGCTCCGTGTCGCCCCCGAGCGCCGCCAGCACGATCTCCCGGGCCCGGTCGTAGGCCTCGTCCTCCATCACCCACAGCTCGGGCCAACACTCGGTCGGGGGCAGCTCGCCGGCCGCTCCCTGTAGATGCTCGTTCTTGACGATGCAACGAATACCGTGCTGCTCGAGCACGTCCTTGAGCGAGCCTACGATGAGGTTGTTGTAGGAGCCGTAGACCTTCTTCATGATGCTTTCCGGCAGGCGGAGATCCGATTGTATCGATCAACGGCCGGCCTCGTCACATATAAGGAGAGAACAGCCAGGCGAAGGCGTCGCGAAGACGGACGGCAAGCGAACGGCCGTCCAGCTCGGCCAGTGTAGTCTCGTGAGACTGCCGCCGTACCTGGTCCACATGGGCGACGATACGGCGCGCGAAAGCCTCGTCCAGGACCTCCACGTTCAGCTCGAAGTTCAGGCGCAGACTCCTCGGGTCGAGATTGGCGGAGCCCACCTGCACGTAGGCGTGGTCCACGAGGAACACCTTCGTGTGCACGAAGGGCGGTGGCTGATAGTAGACGCGCACACCGCGCTGCAAGAGCTCCCACAGCAGGTTGCGTGTGGCCCAGTGAACGAACGGAAGATTGTTCTTCGCGGGCAGTATGAGCGCCACCTCCACGCCGCGCAGGGCGGCGGACTGAAGGGCGGCGATCATTTCCCGCGGGGGCAGAAAATACGGCGTCATGATGACCACGCGGGATCGGGCGGCCGACACCGCGCCGACCAGGATCATCGAGAGCTTGTCCATCTCCTCGTTGGGGCCGTCGTCGATCACGCGGCAGATCGCGTCGCCGGCGTCGGGAGGCAACGTCGTCTCGAGCACGCTCGCCTCGCCCGTGCAGAATCGCCAGTCGTCGAGAAAGGTCAGTGCCATCTGCTGCACGACGGGTCCTGCCAGGCGAAAATGCGTATCCACGACCCGATCGGGGCGCGACGCTTCGGCTGCAAGGTGGCGATCACCGATGTTCATGCCGCCCGTGAACCCGATCGCACCGTCCGCAACCAGGATTTTGCGGTGGTTGCGCAGATTGACGTGCAGAGTCGGCGGCAGCAGCTTCGGGGGCATGAATCGGGCAACGCGTACACCGCGCTTTCTCAGGAGACGTCCGGCGTGCGGGAAGGAATACAGCTCCCCGATTCCGTCGATGAGCACGCGCACGTCGACCCCGCGCTTCGCAGCCGCCGCCAGGGCTTCGATGAAGCGCCGTCCGGTCCGATTTGTCTCGAAGATGTAGGTGGTGAGATACAGTGAGCGGCGCGCGCCCTCGATGACCTCGAGCATCGCGGGGTACACTTCTTCACCGTTATGCAGGGCCTCCACGTGATTGCCGCCGACCAGGGGCTTTCCGGTAACGCTGTCCCCGATTCGAGCGAGGGGCGCGAAGTCCGGCGGCAGCGCCACGTTCGACACTTCCGCGCTGTCTACGAACTCCGAGCGCTCGTCGTAGAACTCGAGCGGCAGGGTGAGCCGCCGCAGCTTGCGGGCGCGGGTGCGCACCCGATTGACGCCGAAGAACATATAAAGCAGCGGTCCGGCCAGGGGGAACATGAGACACACGGCGATCCAGCCGAGCGCAGCCCGCGGGTCTCGCTTGTAGAGAAGAGCGTGGCCCGCGGTGTACAACGACACCAGCGGGGTCACGATGATCAGGACCCATTGAAGCAGATTGGCGGGAAGCTCGTGCGTCGGTTCGTCCTCGGTCGGCTGGTAGCACCTCGGCGCCTGGCGCGGCGCGCCGGGGTCGCGCGCGGTCCGCATCCGCTCTGGCTGCTGGCAAGCCTATTACGGGCGCACGATATGTCAATCGCGGCCGTGATCGCCCAAACGGCGCGGTGTAGCACATTTGCGCGCGCCTATTTAGAATGCGACGGCGCTGGCGCGCGGGCCGGCCGCGGCCTGCACGCGAGAGCGGCCCCAGAGCGACCGCCGGCGCCCGACCCGATGAGAGCATTGCGTCCCCGAGATGCGCTGCCGTTCAGCCCCGCCGAGTTCGGTCGGCTCTTCCATCTCGCGCTCACCGCCGGTCAGGACCCGGTGCGCGCGGCCGATGAAGCCGAGCCGGACCTTCATATCGGGGACTACCGGGTGCCGGAGACCCCGTTTCGCCGCGCCGCCCTCGCGCTCAAGGCGGAGCTGGACGACGACGCCCGCTTCAAGAGTGCGCTGTGGCGCTTCTGCGCGGTGATGGAGCTCTACCAGCGGCGGGCGCTCACGCCCTGGGCCCGGCGCAGCCGCGACCGGCCCGACACCGATGCGATTCACCCCGCGGTGCTCGACGTCGCCTCCGAGATGAGACTCTCCAAGAGCGGCAAGCTTCCCAGAGACAAGTTCCTGGCCGAGGTCGAGCGCGTGGCCAGGCACCGCTACCCGGAGCTGGCCGACTGGCCGCCCGGCAGTGCCGGGTGACGGTCAGTGGCAGCGCGTGCGCCAGGATCCCACGCCCGGCCGGCGATCGGCGGCCGGCTCGGGAGAGCGCTCGGCCGCGGCGCACTGCGCGCGGGGGTGCTGCTGTGGCTGCTGGCGCCCGTTATCGGGCTGCGGGCGGACCCCGAGCCGCGCGGGGCCTTGCCGCCGCCCATCGAGGAGATCCTCGCCCGCTCCGGCATGCCCGCGCGCACCCTGGGCGTCTTCGTCCAGGACGTGGCGAGCGAGGAGCCGCTTCTCGAATTCAACGCGGACGCAGCGTTCAACCCCGCCTCCACCATCAAGCTGCTGCCGACCCTGGTGGCGCTGGACACGCTCGGGCCCGCGTATACGTGGCACACCGCGGCGTACGCCGAAGGCCCCGTGCACGCGGAACGGCTGCACGGTGACCTGGTCGTCAAGGGCTACGGGGATCCCTTCCTGGTCGTCGAACGCTTCTGGCGTTTCGTGCGCGGCATTCGCTCGGCGGGTGTGAAGCACATCAGCGGGGACGTCGTCGCCGATCGCAGCCACTTCGAGGTTCCGACCCGCGATCGCGCCGCATTCGACGGCCAGCCGCACCGCGCGTACAATGCCGTGCCCGACGCGTTGTTGCTCAACTACCACGCCATTCGCTTCGAATTCATCCCCGATCCCGGCTCCCGCCAGGTACGCATCGTCCCGGAACCGGACCCTGCGAACCTGGTGGTCATCAATCGCCTGAAGTTGACCGACGCTCGCTGCACGGGACGCACATATCGTATTCACATGCAGGTAGCGGACGAGGGCAACGGCGGCATCGTGCGCTTCTCGGGCTCGTACCCGGCCGCCTGCGGGAGGCACCACCTCACGCGCACGATCGCCCCCGGCACGACCTTCGTGCTCGGTGTGTTCGAGAATCTGTGGCGCGAGATGGGCGGCACCATCGACGGAAGCCTGCGCGAGGGCCCGGCCTCGGACGAGGCAAAGCTGCTCTACGTCATGCAATCGCTTCCTCTGGCAGACATCATCCGAGGCATCAACAAGTACAGCAACAACGTGATGACGCGACAGCTCATCTACACCCTCGGCGCCGAGCGCTACGGACCACCCGGCACGCTGCGCAAGGGTCTCGACGCCATCGAGTACTGGCTGAGGGCGCGCGGGTTGGACCTTCCGGACTTGGTGCTCGACAACGGCGCCGGACTGTCGCGCGGCACGCGTATCTCCCCGCGCAGCCTGGGTCGGTTGCTGCGTGCCGCCTACCAGCATCCATACATGCCCGAGTTCGTATCGTCGCTGCCGCTGTCGGGCGTCGACGGCACCATGCGCGATCGCTTCACGGACGGCCCGCTGAAGGGGCGCGTGCACCTCAAGACCGGCCAGATCGACAACGTCAAGGCCATGGCCGGATACGTCAAGAGCCGGAGCGGGCGCACCTACGCGGTGGTATCGCTGCAGAATCACCGAGGCATACACTGGGGAAGGGGCGAGCGCGTGCAGGACGCCTTGCTGCGCTGGGTGTTCGAGCGGTGAGCGGCGCAGCCCATTGCCCTTCGCACCCCGATTCGTACTACGCGGCGAGCGCGGTCGGTGCATCCGCCTTTCCCGAGCTGTGCAGCGAGGTCGATGCCGACGTGTGCGTCGTGGGCGGTGGCTACACGGGGCTGTCCACGGCGCTGCACCTGAGCGAGCGCGGCTACGACGTGGTGCTGCTGGAGGCGAACCGCGTCGGCTGGGGGGCCTCGGGGCGCAACGGCGGCCAGGTGGGCAGCGGTCAGCGCCAGAGCCAGGACGTGCTCGAGCGCTGGCTGGGTGAGGAGCACGCCCGCCGCTTGTGGACGCTGGCCGAGGAGGCGAAGGCCACGGTCAAGGAGCGCATCGCGCGCCACGCGATCTCCTGCGACTTCAAGCCCGGCGTGCTGCACGTGTGCCACAAACAGCGTCACGCGCAGTGGTACGAGGGCTACGTGGAGAAGCTCCGGACGGAGTACGGGTACGAGCATATCCGCTGGGTCGAGCGCAACGAGCTGCGGGAGATGCTGGGGACCCGGCTGTACCACGGGGGCGCTCTGGACACGGATGCGGGTCACCTGCACCCTCTCAACTATGCATTGGGGCTCGCGCGCGCGGCCCGCGACGCCGGAGCCCGGATCTACGAAAGCTCGCGAGTCCGGCGTTACGACCGTGACGTTCCCACTACGCTCGAAACCGACCTGGGCCGGGTCAAGGCACGGTACGTGGTGCTCGCCTGCAACGGCTATTTGCAACGACTCGAGCCCCGGCTCGCAGGGCGCATCATGCCCATCAACAACTTCGTGCTGGCCACCGCGCCCCTCGGGGAGACGCGCGCTCGGTCGCTCATCCGCGACGACGTCGCCGTGGTCGATACGAAGTTCGTGGTCGACTACTATCGGCTCTCGGCCGACAGGAGGCTCCTGTTCGGCGGCGGGGAGAACTACACGCGGCGCTTCCCCCCGGATCTCAAGGCGTTCGTGCGCCGGTACATGCTGCGCGTGTACCCGCAGCTGGCGGATGTGGATATCGACTACGCATGGGGGGGCACCCTGGCAGTGACCCTGAAGCGTCTGCCGCACTTCGGCCGGCTCCCGCCGAACGTCCTGTTCGCCCATGGATTCTCGGGCCACGGCGTGGCCCTGGCGTCGCTCGCGGGCGAGCTCATCGCAGAGGCGCTCGCAGGCACCGCCGAGCGCTTCGACGTGTTCGCTCGCGTACCGGTTCCCGCTTTCCCGGGCGGCACTCTGCTCCGATGGCCTGGCCTCGTGCTGGGGATGCTTTATTATTCGCTGCGTGACCGGCTCTGAGTCGCCGTGCGCGGGCACGAAGGGACAGATCTGTTTTTCGCCCGGGCATACGCGCACTGACGCGCTTCGAGGAAAAATAGATCTGTCCTGATCTGTCCCCTTTTGTCCCCAATCATATCGTTCTATACATTTTGGTGCGCTGGCGTGCGGAACGGAGGTGCGGCGTGATTTATCGGATCGGAGATCGACGGGTGGAGCTGCGTGGCTCGGAGCACTTCGTCGCGCACAACGCCACCGTCGTCGGATCGGTCGTTCTGGAGGATAGAGTGAACGTCTGGTTCAACGCGGTGGTACGAGGAGACGCCGAGCGGATCGTGATTGGCGAGGGAACCAACATACAGGACGGCTGCGTGCTGCACGCCGATCCGGGAGTTCCGCTGCACATCGGCCGCTACGTCACCGTGGGCCACAAGGTCATGCTGCACGGCTGCACGATCGGCGATGACACGCTCATAGGGATCAACGCCGTGATCCTGAACAACGCCAGGATAGGCCGCAACTGCATCGTCGGTGCAAACGCATTGATTCCCGAGGGCAAGGAGATTCCGGACGGCTCACTCGTCGTCGGCACGCCGGGGCAGGTCAAGCGCCGGCTGAGCCCGGACGAGATCGCCGCTCTGCGCGAGCCCGCGGAGCACTACGTGCAGAATGCGCGCCACTATCGAGAGGCGTTCGAGCCGGACGAGCGGGCCGGGGCGCCCACGCCGCCGTGAGATCGCGTGGAGGGACGTCGTGGCGCGCCCGCTGAGCATCAGGGTCCAATGCTACGCCGGGCATCGCGCGGAGGAGACGCCGCGCCGCTTGCTGCTGGGCGAGAACCCGGTGGAGGTGGCGGAGGTGGTCGATCGCTGGCTGTCGCCCGATCACCGCTACTTCAAGCTGCGGGGCGACGACGGCGCCACCTACATCGTCCGTCACGACACGCCTTCGGGGACCTGGGAGCTGGTTTTCTACAAGGCGGAGCAGGGGCCCGACTGATCGGCGATCGGTTTCAAGGCTCCGCCGCAAGGGTCGAGAAGCGCACCGGCAGTATTTCCACCACCGTGGTTCTGCCCTGCGAGTCCTTTGTAACCAGCATGAGCTGCTGCGCGCTCTCGATGCCGGCCGGAATGACCATGCGCCCACCGGGCTTGAGCTGATTGAGAAGCGGCGCAGGAATCAGCTCGGGAGCGGCCGTCACGATGATCTTTTCAAAAGGTGCGTGCTCCGGCCACCCGCCGGACCCGTCACCGATGGCGAAGTCGACGTTGGTGTAGCCGTGCCCGTGAAGACGCCGCTCCGCGTCGCGCGCGAGCTCTTCGATGAGCTCGATCGTATAGACGTTGCGAACGAGCCGCGCGAGGATGGCCGACTGATATCCGAGCCCCGTCCCTATCTCGAGCACGCGATCGTCCGCTTGCGGATCCAACAGGTCCGTCATCAAGGCGACGATGAAGGGCTGGGAGATGGTTTTTCCGTATCCGATCGGCAGGGGCGTGTCGAGATACGCGAACGAACGCAGCTCCACCGGCACGTACTCATGCCTGGGCACATCGCGAATGACGTCCAGGACTTTCGGCGCAAGCGTGGATTTCTTCGTCTCCTTGCTTACAAAATCCGCATGCAGCGCAATCTGATTAACCATTTGCTTGCGCTGGGCTTCGTAGTCTGTGTCGATGTCGCTCATGGCTGTATGCAGCGTATTCGTGGCCGCGCCATGCGGTCGGGTCTCTGCCTGATCAGTAGAGCACAATCCGGGGCCGCCTGCGAGCCCGCCGTTGCAGCGTACACATCGGCGCCGTCCGCTTGAAATCCCGGGGCTTGCGCCGCGACTCCGGTGAGCACATTGTACTCCTGCGATCCCCCGGCGGCGCCCCTTGCGCCGGCTGCGGCGCTCGTCAATCATACGAAGCTGATTTGAACCTTGCGAAACGGCGGTCATGGGAATGCAGCGCCGCGTGCAAAGTGCTCGTAGCGTTCCGGCGGCGGGAAGCGAGCGCAGGACCGACAAGCCGCCCGCCCGCTCCGAGCGGCCGGGGGGCGCCCGTGCGCGTACGTCCCGCACGATCGACTACCTGGGCGGCGACGTGCCCGGGCCCGGCCGCAAACGGACGGTCGCTCCGGGAGTGCACTGGCTGCGCATGCCGCTGCCCTTCGCTCTCGACCACATCAACTTGTGGCTCATGGAGGACGGCCCGGGCTGGACGCTGGTCGACACGGGGGTCGCGCGCGAGGAGGTGAAGGAGCTGTGGCGCGGGTTGCTGCACGACGGGCTGAACGGACGCCCCATCACGCGGATCATCGTCACCCACCACCATCCCGATCATCTCGGCCTGGCGGGCTGGTTGCACGCCGAGGTCGGTGCCCCGGTGTGGATGACCCGCACCGAGTGGCTCACCGGGACCCTTCTCCACGCCGACGCCGATGCGCGCCAGGCGGGACGCCAGGTTGATCTCTTTCGACGCAACGGTCTCGCCGAGCCGCTCGCGCGGCGCCTCGCCGCGCGCGGAAATCGCTACCGCGACCTGGTCTCGCCGCCCCCGCCGGCATACCGAAGGCTCGCCGACGGCGAGCACGTCGAGATCGGGCCGCACGCTTGGCGGGTGGTGGTGACCACCGGACACGCCCCCGAGCACGCCTGCCTGTACTGCGAGGAGCTGGGGGTCCTCATCGCCGGTGACCAGGTGCTGCCCAAGATCACGCCGAACGTCAGCCTGCCGGTCAACGAGCCCGAGGCGGATCCCCTGGCGCTGTTCCTGGGATCGCTCGCGGACCTGCGTGCGCTGCCGGAGGGTACGCTCGTGCTGCCCTCCCACGGCCGGCCGTTCCGCGGCCTGCACGGGCGCATCGACCAGATCAGCGCCCATCACGACGCGCGCCTCGATGCTCTGCTCGCGAGCTGCGACGCCCCGCGCTGCGCGGCCGAGCTGTTGACGGTGCTGTTCAAGCGCGAGCTCGACGACCATCAGCTCATGTTCGCCATGGGGGAATGTCTGTCGCACCTGCGTCACCTGGAAGTAAAGGGCAGGCTGACCCGGCTCACCGACGCCGGCGGCATCGAGCGCTAC
>CAZPFD010000063.1:8601-16339 GCA_964585725.1 uncultured Ectothiorhodospiraceae bacterium
GGTCGCCCTCAGGGGCGCACGCCCTTGCCGTAGTGACGCTCGATGCGCGCCTGCACCATTTCGAAGGTGAAGGAGATGATCCAGTAGAGGATGGCCGCGGTGATCAGCATCTCCAGGTGCTTGAACTCCGAGCGCCCTGCGGTCTTGGCCAGAAAGGTCAGCTCCATCACGCCGATGACGGACACGAGCGAGCTGTCCTTCAGCATGGCGATGAACTGGTTGCCCGTGGGGGGCACGATCAGGCGCATGGCCTGAGGGAAGATGATCTTGCGGAAGATGATCCCTTTCTTCAGCCCCAGCGCCTGAGCCGCTTCGCGCTGGCCGGAGGGGATGCCCTGAATCCCGGCGCGGAAGATCTCGGCCATGTAGGCACCGTAGCACAGAGACAGTGCGGCGATGCCGCACGGCACGGCCGGGACCACGAAGCCGAGCTGCGGCAGCCCCATGTAGATGAGGTAGATCTGGAGCAGCAAGGGCGTGCCCCGGAAGAAGGAGATGTAGAAGGTGCCGACTCCGAAGGCCATTCCGCTACTGGACAGGCGTGCGAGCGCCCCCGCCAGCCCGAGCACGCAGGAGATCAGGATGGCAATCAACGACACGTAGATGGTGGTGAACGCACCCTTCAGGATCAGAAACTCGATGCGCGAGAAGATGAACTCGTAGGAGAGATTGAACGACCAGAAGAATGACAGAAACAGTATCAGCAGCTCGCCCCAGACGATGCCGATCTGCCAGCGCATGGGCAATGGCGTGAGCAGCAGCACGTTGACCACCATGAGGGCGCCGATGATGGCGCCCAGCATGACGCGCGCGAACAGCCCCGTTTCGCCGGGCTCGCCCAGGGCCGGCGACAGCAGATGCGCGAGCGCGGATCCGCGCAGATCGGAGTACGCGACCAGGGCGGTGCCGCAAAGAAAAAGGAGCAGCCGCTGCAACCACGGCTGCTCCAGCAGGTCGAACAGATCGAACTGGCCCGCCCGGGGGGCGGGCGGGCCGCCCGCCTCTAGCGTGTCATCGCGCCTTCCCGAGATCCATTGCATCGCCTTGCACCGACAGCAGCCGCTCCGGCTGCGCTCCTCGCTTCCCGAGCCGTCGATGGGCGCCTCGGGAGAAGGGGTGCCGCGGGGCCGGCGGCCATCGCCTGCCCCGGCTTGGAACGGATCACGTGCCTTCGGCGGTCGTCAGATCGACGCCGTACCACTTCATCGACAGGCCTTTGAGCGTGCCGTCCTGGCGCATGTTCCGGACGATCTCGGCCAGGCGCTGGTCGAACTCGGGATCGCCCTTGTCGGTGGCCACGGAAAGCGGCTCGTAAAAAACGGGATCACCCAGCACCTGCAGCGGATAGCCGTTCTCGATGGCTTCCTTGATGGTCGGCAGCGCCGAGAGCACCGCGTCGAGCCGCACGCCCGGACCGAGTCGCAGGTCGTCGAGGGCGCTGGTGTCCGTGTCGTAGGTCCGGATCTGTCCCGGGTCCACCTCGTATTCGAAGGGCGGCGCCCCCTCGGCGTCGATCACCAGGTTCTTCCTCAGGTAGTTCTCGTACGTGCAGCCGCCGCATACCCCGATCGCCTTGCCGTTCAGCTGACCGATGGAGCTGATGCCGCTGTCCTGGTGCACCGCGAAGGAGGCGGGGGTGTAGTAGTAGACGGCGGGAAAATCCAGCACCTTGGCGCGCTGCTCGGTGGGCGTCATGGAGCCCACGGAAACGTCCCAGCGGCCTCCCCAGCGCCCGGCGGTGATGATCTCCCAGGCGGGGGTGACGATCTCCAGGTTGACGCCCAGGCGATTGGCGATCTCCCGAGCCACGTCGATGTCGAAGCCGGCCCACTCGTTGTTCTCGTCGAGGAAGGACTGCGGCGGGTAGGCGGGGTCCGAGGCCAGCACCAGGGTATTGGTGCGCATCACCCGATCGAGGGTCTCCCCGGCCTGCACCAGCGCTGGCAGGAGCAGCAGGGCGGCCAGCGCGCCAGTCAGCAGTCTTGCCGTGCGTTTCATCAGCTCGTTCCCCCTCATGGCGTGTATTGTTAATCCGAAACCATTGCCCGAACCGCGTCGGTGACTCCGACGCCGGAGGGCCCGGGCCACGGCCCTACAGAGTATAGATGATTCGATCTGGCGGTTGACAGCCGTGCCCCGGGCCTGCGCCGCCGCCTCGGGGACCTCGACTTTTCATGGGAACCCCCTTTCTCCCGAGGCCGCGCTTCACCGCGCGACGGCAAGCGAGAGCGGGCTGGTGCGTGTCTGCACCCGCCGGCCGGTGAGCATGCATGCCCCGGGTCGGCGCGCGGGGACCCCGGCGCCCGCAATTTACCGCCTCCGCCGGGGTCTGATATAGTGACCCCGCGGCCTTCGCATCGTGCGGCGCTTGACGCCGGCGAGCCGAGGCCGTTTTTAATGCACGACGCATCCTTCGTGCAGTCGCCTGAACGCCGTGCGCGCGCCGGTTTACGGCGATGCACCGGCACCGTGGACCAGCAGGGACGGACAGCCATGAACGCTCCTTTCGACATGTCCAAGATTCAGCGCGGTGCGCGTTTGCGCCGCACGCCCTACTTTGCGGCGACTCAGCGCCACGGCGCCAGGGGCTACAGCGTCTACAACCACATGCTGTTCCCCATCAACTACGCCGATCTGGAGGAAGAGTACGAAAGATTGCTCAACGACGTCACCGTCTGGGACGTCGGGGTCGAGCGCCAGGTCGAGATCAAAGGGCCTGACGGCTTCGCCTTCACCAACATGCTGACGACACGCGACCTCGGCAAGTGCAAGGTCGGTCAGGGAAAGTACGTGATCCTCACCGACGAGCGCGGGGGCATCATCAACGACCCGGTGCTCTTGCGCCTCGACGAGAACCACTTTTGGCTCGCGGCCGCCGACAGCGACGTGCTGCTTTGGGCCAAGGGCGTCGCCCTGAACGCGGGCATGGACGTGGAGATCGGAGAGCCCGACGTCTCGCCCATGCAGATCCAGGGGCCGAGATCGAAGGATGTGATGCGATCCTTGCTCGGCGACGAGATCCTCTCCATCAAGTACTACTACTTCCTGCGCACCGAGCTCGACGGCATCCCCATCATCGTGACCCGCACCGGATGGACGGGGGAGGTCGGTTACGAGATCTATCTTTGCGACGGAGCCCGCGGCACGGCTCTTTGGGAACGGGTCATGGAGGCCGGAGCGCCTTACGACATCGCCCCTACCGGCCCCAGCGACATCCGCCGCGTCGAAGCGGGGATCCTGAACTACGGCGCGGACATGACGCTCGATACCAATCCCTACGAGGTGGACCTCGACTGGATGGTCGACCTGGAGCAGGAGGCCGATTTCATCGGCAAGGCGGCGCTCGCACGCATTCGCGAGGAGGGCGTGCGTCGCAGGCTCGTGGGCGTGGAGATCGCGGGCGAGCGTATCGAGTTCAACATGACCAAATGGCCGGTGGCGAGCGAGGGGCGACCCATCGGGCACATCACCTCGGCGCTGTATTCACCGCGGCTGCGCAAGAACATAGGCTACGCCATGGTTCCCGTGGAGCACGCCGCTCTCGGCGCCACCTTCACCGTGAAGCTCGAGAGCGGCGAGAAGAGAAAGGCGACCGTGGTGCCCAAGCCCTTCGTCGACCCCGACAAGAGCATACCCAAGAGCTGACCGCCGAAGGCGAGAGCGGCTGCGGATGCCCGCGGCAGGCAACCGTCGTAGCCTGGATCACCACGCGACGGCGTGCGCTGTCGAGCCGCCGGGATCACGCCGCCGCTGGAGCGTAGTACACCGTCTGCGTGGGATAGGCGAACTCGATGCCCTCTTGCTCGAAGCGCTCGTGGATGCGCAGGTTGATCGCTTGCTGGATATCCATGTACAGGTTGTAGTCGCGATCCAGCACGTAGTACACGGTCTCGAAGTTAAGGGAGAAATTCCCGTACTGGTTGAAGTGCGAGCGGTCGAATCGGGTTTTGTCCTGGCGCTCCACTGCATCGCGAATGATCGCGGGAATCGCCTCCAGCTTGTCCCGCGGCGTCTGGTAGGTGACTCCAATGGTGAAAACCGCCCGCCGCTCGTACATGCGGCCGTAGTTGCGTATGCGGCTGTTCAACAGATCCGAGTTCGCGAACACGAGCTGCTCGCCGGATAGACTGCGTATGCGGGTGGTCTTGAGGCCGATGCTCTCCACGCTCCCCAGGTGCTCGCCGACAATCAGGAAGTCGCCGATGACGAAGGGCTTGTCGAGGACGATGGAAAGGGACGCGAAGAGATCGCCGAGAATGTTCTGAACGGCCAGGGCTACGGCGATGCCGCCGATGCCGAGCCCGGCAACCAGGGCCGTGATGTCTATGCCGATGTTGTCGAGGGCGAGCAGCACCACGGCGGACCACACGGCGACCTTGCCCAGAAATCCGAGCGCGCCCACGGTCGTCACCGCGGCTGGATCCTCGGCGAGCTGGCGCTCGCGGTAACGCGCGAGCCAGGCGCTGAGGGCCGCGACGATCCATATGCCTCCCTGCAGCAGCAGGGCTATGACGGTGATCCGCTCGATGATGGTGTGGGCGCGATCGGAGAGCGTCAGGCCGAGCGTCGCCACGTAGAGGGCGGCCAGCAAGAGCGCGAACAGCTTCGTTTTCCTGAGCGCCTCGACCACCAGCTCTCCACCGGGCAGGCGCGCCTTGGCGGCGAGAGCTCCGAGGCGTGCCGTCCCCACCGCCTGCAGCAGGCGCAGGACGACCAGCGTTACCATGCCGACCGCGGCGGCGATGATCCAGGCGTATATGGTGTTGCCGTAGACGACCGTTTCGAACAGGTCCATGAGAAACCCCTTGCAGCGATGCCGGAGAACCGCAAGTAACTTTACCCCGGCCCGCATGTCTCACCAACGCGCGAAGCGAGGATCTAAAATAAAATCCCTTCGTACGCCTTCTTGCAGGAGATGCATCATGGCACGATCCGGGCCCGCGGCCCCGGCGGCCGATCCCCGTGAGTTCGTCAACGACGTGCTGCACATCGAGCCGAGCCCGAGGTGGGTGAGGGCCTACTTCGGAGGGATCCCGCTCATCGACAGCAAGCGTGCGCTGCTCATGCGCGAGCGCGGGCATACGCCCGTGTACTATTTCCCGCACCCGGACGTGCGCTGGGACCTGCTGGTCGACTCGGCGCAGCGGACGCACTGCCCGCACAAGGGCGAGGCGCGGTACTGGAGCATTCGGCTCGGCGAGCGCTCCTTCGATAACGCGCTCTGGTGCTACCCCGAGCCCTTGCCCGGCGCGCCCGACCTCAGCGGCTACGCGGCCGCCTACTGGCGTGCGCTGGATGCCTGGTTCGAAGAGGACGAACAGGTGTACGTGCACCCCCGCGATCCCTACAAGCGCGTGGATGTGCTGAACAGCTCGCGCCGCGTCCAGGTCACGGTGGGCGGAGAGCTCGTGGCCGACACCCGCCGCCCCCGCCTGCTCTTCGAGACCGGGCTGCCCACCCGCTACTACATCCCGAAGATGGACGTGCGGTTGGATCTGCTCGTCGACAGCGACACGCGCACACAATGCCCCTACAAGGGGGAGGCTCGCTACCACTCGGTGCGAACGGGCGGGCGCGTATACACCGACATCGCCTGGTGCTATCCGTATCCCGTCCCCGAGTGTCCGACGATCGAGAACCTCGTCTGCTTCTACGACGAGCACGTGGACGATATTCGGGTGGATGGCGAGAGCGTGCCCAAGCCCCTGACTCCGTGGTCCTGACACGGGCACTTCTCCCGGCCGTGCCGCCTCTTCCGGGTGGCGCGCCAATGCCCGGCGTAAGAGCGCGACTCACTCTATAATGCTGGGAGGGATATGCGAAAGCGTGCTCCCGGCGCCAGGGGCCCGGGCCGGGGCATCCTGAGCACCCGCGGACGATTACCCCCTGCCGGGTCTCACCGCCCCCGTGGACCCGTGCCTGCGTTTCATGCGCAGGCGGGTTCCATATTGCTGCGAGCTCACTCCGCCGGTGTGCAGGCAGGCTCTTGAATGCCGATCCGATGAAAGCGCTGTCCGTTCACAATCTGCGCAAGGTCTATCGCAACGGCGTCGAGGCGCTCAAGGGCATCGATCTCGACGTGGAGCAGGGCGATTTCTTCGCGCTGCTCGGCCCGAACGGAGCCGGAAAGTCGACGGCCATCGGCATCATCAGCTCGCTGGTCGTCAAGACGGCGGGCGAGGTGCGGATATTCGGCCACGACCTCGACCGCGAAACGGAGGCGGCCAAGGCCTGCATCGGAGTGGTCCCGCAGGAGTTCAACTTCAGCATGTTCGAGCGCGTCGCCGACATCCTGGCAACGCAAGCCGGGTACTACGGTCTGCGCCGGCCGCAAGCCCGCGCGCGCACGGAGAAGTACCTGCGCCATCTCGGCCTGTGGGACAAGCGCGGCGAGCGGGCGCGCGAGCTTTCCGGGGGCATGAAGCGGCGGCTCATGATCGCGCGCGCGCTGGTTCACGAACCGCGTCTTCTCATTCTGGACGAGCCCACCGCGGGCGTCGACCTCGAGATCCGCTACGCCATGTGGCGCTTTCTCCGGCGCATCAATCGCGAGGGCACCACCATCATACTGACCACGCACTATCTGGAGGAGGCCGAGAGCTTGTGCCGCAACATCGCCATCATCAACCACGGCACGATTGTCGAGCATGACAGTATGGGAGCGCTCTTGAACAAGCTGCACACGCAGACTTTCGTGCTGAATCTGAGCAAGCCCCTGACGAACAGCCTGGAGATTCCCGGTTATCAATGGCGGATGCTCGACAGGAGCACCCTGGAGGTCGACGTCATGCAGGGGCAGGGAATGAACGAAATCTTCAATGCGCTCTCCGCGCACGGCATGGACGTGGTCAGCATGCGCGGCAAGCAGAACCGGCTGGAGCGCCTGTTCATCGACCTCGTCGACATGGGTAAAGACCACGAACCCGAAGGGGGCCGGCCGAACTGATGTGGTGGCAGACGTTCCTGGTAGCCTATCAGACCATCGTGATCCGCGAGGTGCGGCGCTTCACCCGCATCTGGATGCAGACGGTGCTGCCCTCGGCGATCACCACCGTGCTGTACTTCGTGATCTTCGGCAAGCTCATCGGCGAGCGTATAGGAGAGATGGCGGGCTACCGTTACCTGGATTATATCGTCCCGGGCCTGGTTCTGATGGCCGTCATCACCAACTCCTACTCGAATGTCGTCTCCTCCTTCTTCAGCAGCAAGTTTCAGCGCAACATCGAGGAGCTTCTGATATCACCCGTTCCCAACTGGGTCATTCTCGGAGGTTACGTAAGCGGCGGGCTCGTGCGGGGAATGGTCGTGGGAATCGTCGTGCTCGCCATATCGCGCGTATTCACGGAGCTGTCCATCGCGAATTACGGCGTGACTCTCGCCATCTTCGCGCTGACCGCCGTTCTGTTTTCGCTGGGCGGGCTGATGAACGCGGTTTTCGCGAAGACCTTCGACGACGTCTCCATCGTGCCCACCTTCGTGCTGACCCCGCTGACCTATCTCGGGGGCGTCTTCTACTCCATTACGCTTCTCCCCGAGTTCTGGCAGACGGTTTCGCTCGCCAACCCGATTCTCTACATGGTCAATGCCTTCCGCTACGGGCTGCTGGGGATCTCGGACATCGACATCCGCATCGCCTTCGCCATGATCCTGGCCTTCATCGCTGCGCTCACCGCAGCCAACCTGTACCTCCTCAACCGCGGCTACGGCATCAAGAGCTGACTGACGCGTGGCCGCCGCG